>CAYQEB010000044.1:0-31696 GCA_964416395.1 uncultured Caldilineaceae bacterium
CAGACTTGTCGGGGCTGTTCCAGTTGACGGACTTGTCGGGGCTGTTCCAGTTGACGGACTTGTCGGGGCTGTTCCAGTTGACAGACTTGTCCGGACTATTCCAGTTGACGGACTTGTCCGGGCTGTTCCAGTTCACCGAGGCGAACGCGGGCACACTGAAGGCGAACAACAAGGCCACGGCGAGGATCACAGAGATGATTCGGAAACGATTCTTCTGCATAGGGCTCCTACCTTTCACTGAGTGGTGTTTGGGTTGATTAGGGTGATTGACGGTGATTGATACGGCGGTTATAAATCATGCGCAACAGGATCCTGTTGCGAAGGCAAAGCGTCATCTGCCCTCATCTGCCGTTCGCCCTTACTGGACATAGCAGACGGGTGCGCAAAATCTCCTCGCGCAGCGGCGCCCGGAGAAAACAATTTGAGCTATGGATCGGCGGAGAAGGCGTTGGGAAAGAGGGTGCTACTGGGGTGCTACTGTTAACGCGAACGTTATCATATTAAACGGTGGATGTCAAGGAATTTTCGCTTTCGTTTTGTCAAGATCGGCGTTTTCTGCAAGAAAGTTTGCCGATGGTCTCCAGGGGATGGCGTAGACATCCCGATCTGGGACGCAGGAGGCCCCTCGCAGGCCGAAATCCGCCTCCCTGTGATACAATCTCAGCCACAGACGCGCCCCCGTCACCGCCGAGGCCCTTGAGGGATGACCTACGAACTGGCTGCTGTGATCTTGACCCGGAACGAAGCCTCCCACATCACGGCTTGCGTGGAGAGCCTGCGAGATTGGGTGGATGTGGTGGTGGTGTGGGATTCAGGGAGCACCGACGCCACGCCGGAGCTGGCCTACCTGGCCGGCGCCTACGTGGTCTACCATCCTTTCCAGAACTACGCTCGCCAGCGTCAGGCCGCCCTGGACTCTGTCAACGCCCGCTGGATCTTCTTCGTGGACGCGGACGAACGGGCCACGCCTGCCCTGGGCCAGGAGGTGCGCCAGGCCATCCAGGATCCCCGCTACGTGGGCTACTGGGTGCCTCGCCGCAACATCATCGTGGACCGAGAGGTGCGGGGCGGGGGCTTCTATCCCGACTACCAGTTACGCCTGCTGCGCCGAGGCTTCGCCCGCTACGACCTGAACCGAGAGGTCCACGAGGTGGTGGAGCTGGACGGGGAGGCCGGCTACCTGAAGCATCCTCTCATCCACTACAACTATCGCTCCTGGGAGCAGTTCCACCGCAAGCAGCAGCGCTACGCTTGCTACGAGGCCCGCATCCTGGCCCAGCGAGGCATCCGCCCCCGCCCTCACAACTTCCTGCTTCAGCCTCTGCGCGAGTTCTGGCGCCGTTTCATCACCTTGAAGGGATGGCAGGATGGCCTCTTCGGCCTGCAGCTGGCCATCCTGTTGGCCTGGTACTACGGATTTCTGCCCTACTGGCTCCTCTGGCGGCGGGGGAAGGCCATCCTGGACCAGCCCTGCAGCTGACTCAGGAGGTGTCACGGTGGATCGATCCCCGCGCTCCAACCTGCCCTGGCGGGATCCCAGCTACCTGCGCGCCGGAACGGAACGCCAGCAGGCGGCCTACCGCGCCCTCCAGGAGCTGGGTCTCTTCCGGGACCTGGCTCCCTACGACCCGGTGCTCATCGGCACCCTGCCCCTGGGCGTGGATCACCCTGACAGCGACCTGGACATCGCCTGCTACGCCCCGGATCTCATGGCCTTTCTGGGCAGAGCGACGGCCCTCTACGGCCAGCGCCCGGACTTCCGCCTGGCCCGCAAGACCATCCGCGACGTGGAGTCGGTGGTGGTGAACTTCCGCCACGCCGGCTTTCCTGTGGAGATCTTCGCCCAGCCCCAGCCGGTGGAGCAGCAGTACGGTTACCGGCACCTGCTGGTGGAGGCTCGCCTGTTGGCCCTGGGCGGGGAAGAGGCTCGGAAGGCCATCCAGGCCCTGAAGATAGCCGGCTTTGGGACCGAGCCAGCCTTCGCCCGCTACTTTCGCCTTCGGGGCGACCCTTACGAGCGGCTCTGGCAGCTCTCCTTTGTGGACGACGCCACCCTGGCCCAGGCCGTGGGGGAAGCGGAGGCCCTCCATCCCCCATCCTCAGTCTGCCCCTTCTGCCGGATCGTTGCCGGCGAGGAGACGGCCAGCCGGGTCCTGGAGACGGCCACGGTCCTGGCCTTCATGAACCAGCGCCAGCTCAACCCTGGCCATGTCCTGGTCGTCCCCAAGCCCCATATCGCCACGGTGGACCAGCTTCCCGATCCCCTGGCTCGGGACCTTTCCGTGGCCGTGGTGCGGGTGGCTCGAGCCATCCAGGTCGCTTTCCAGCCGCCGGGGCTGAGCGTCTGGCAGTCCAACGGTCCGACCGCGGGGCAGGAGATCCCCCACCTGCATGTCCATCTGCTGCCTCGCTTCCCCGACGACCACGCCCTCCATTTCTACGCATCTGGCCCTCCCTCCGTCCAACCCCGCGCCTCCCTGGAGGCCCTGGCCCAGCGTCTGCGACAGCGCCTGACCTCCTAGTCGGCTTCTCTCCTGGCCGGGTGAAATTGGCCTTCGGTTGCCCTCTTCTGAAAAAGCGTGCTGCAAAATCACATCAAAATTTTATGCTGGTGTAAGCTTTTTGCTTCGAGCCCTGCTGCCAGGATCTGGGGCGAAAAGGGCGTCGCCACACGCGTTGTCTTGGTCGCAACTGTCGTCCCCTGGAATGGCTTCTCAAGGCTTGTGGGCGGTTTCTTTCCTGACGCAAAAATTAAATTTGACCGAATTACCTAGGCGATACCCCTGAAAACTGGCGGTTTCAGCGCATGCATCCCGGTTGACGAATGCCTTCAGCTCCGCTACACTGTGCACATAGCCCGGTGACATTCCAGGAGCGTCCGCCTGGAATTCGAGATTTCGCCCTCCGCCTTTCACACCGGTCCTGTCCGGTAGGCTGCAAGGAAAACTGCGAGGAGAGCATGATCGATCACACTTTGGTAAGGAATGGGACAGCACGGAGCAGTTCCCTGGAAATAGATCCCGAAATCGAAGAGAGAGCGGACTGGCAGGCCTTCGTCCTGGAACGCAACGGCTGTCGTCTGCACTACTGGCTGACTGGCCCGGAGGATGGCCCGGTGGTGGTCCTCTCCCACGGCGCAGGCATGGATCACCGCTCCTTCGTCGAGCAGGTGCCCCACGTGAACGGCGTCTTTCGCCTCCTTCTCTGGGACATCCGGGGGCACGGTCTCTCCAAGCCCATGGGACACTTCACCCTGGAGGAGGCCGCCGCGGACCTGCTGGCCATCCTGGATCACCATGGTTTCCAGGAGGTGACCCTGGTGGGCCTCTCCCTGGGGGGCTACATCTCCCAGCTGGTGAACTACCATCACCCAGAGCGGGTCAAGGCCCTCTTTCTGACCAGCTGCACCCTCATCACGGAGCGGCTTTCCTGGCCCCGGCGCTTGAAAAACCGCTTTTTCGAATGGATGCTGACCGTGATCCCGTATGCCGTTGTCAAAGCCCAGGCCGCGTTCTACGTCTCCACCCATTCCGGGGTGCTGCCCTACGTCCACGACGCCATGGGGCGGCTCACCAAACGGGAGTTCCGCACAGTCTGGCAGGCCATCGCTCGGACCCACATCCCGGATCCGGATTTTCGTTTCCAGAAGCCCTGCCAGCTGGCCTATGGGGCCTACACCAAGCTCAAGTACATGAAACCCATCCTGGAAGAACGGGCCAAACTGGAGGAACGCTGCAACGTCAAGTGCATCCCCGGGGCCGGGCACAACGCCAACCAGGACAATCCGGAGTTCTACAACGAGATCCTGGAGAACTTCCTCTTCCGCGTATACCCCTACCACATCCCCATCGAGCGGTTGCGTAGCCGGGATTGGTACTAGCCAGAGTGGTGGGCGATGGAACCTCCTGAACACGAGAAGCGGGCGTCCCCAGGGACGCCCGCTTCTCGTTTGGGCCCAGTTTCTGCCCTCGTTCGGTTTGACCGTTTCTCCACGCCTTGGCTATTCAGGCCCCAACCATCCGAGCCCTGATGCCGGCTCAGCTCACTGCCAGGACCGTGGGCTCGGTGACCCGCACCAGCTCACCCACGGTTAGCTCCAGCATGGTGCGATCATCCCCGCCGCCAGCGTAGACCCGGCCGTCCTCCGCGCGGGTTAGGTCCAACACGGCCTGGTCCAGGATCACTGGCAGGCGGACGCGGTGGCCGAAGGGCGGCACGCCCCCCACCGGGTAGCCCAGCCAGGCCAGAACCGCTTCCGGCGAGGCCAGCTTGATCCGTTTCTTCCCCACACCGAAATGCCGGGCCAGGGGACCCTTCTCCACCCGGCTCTCCCCGCAGCTGATCACCACCACGGGCCGGGGCGGTGCGTCGGGCCGACCGGGCTGAGCCACCAGGAAGAGCAGGGTCTTGATGATGCGCTCCGGGGCGACGCCCAGGGCCGCGGCCGCCGCGGGCACGGTGGGCGTGTCGCCGATCTCCTGGAGCAGCCGGCCCTGGATGCCTGCCTCGTCCAGGAAGCGCTGCAGATCCGCTGGCCCCAGGGGCGAGTCCGGAGGCGAAGGTGGGTTCATGGTCAT
Source organism: uncultured Caldilineaceae bacterium (assembly GCA_964416395.1). Lineage (GTDB taxonomy): Bacteria > Chloroflexota > Anaerolineae > Caldilineales > Caldilineaceae > S144-5. Next base: position 4,578 of record CAYQEB010000044.1, read on the forward strand.
CCTGTCACATTCCCTGTAGAGCTCCATCCCGGAGCGGCCTTTGTCCCGGCTTCTGGCCCTGTGCTATCATGCCCCGCACCGGAGCCAAGCCCATGATAAGCCCATGATAGATGCCTGCTGTTGAAAAAACGGCTGTTGAACCGAGGAAGAGTTCGCCATGCCCCAGGATCCCGTTGCTTCTGCCGCCCCCGCCGTCGCTGCTCCCCGCATTGCCTCCCCGGTTCACGGGGCTGTGGATCCCGGGGAGCTGGCGGCCCTGGGGCTGGAGCCCACCCAGGTGACGGTCTTTTCCGCCAGCGTCAACCCCTACGGACCACCCCCCGGGATCCTCCAGGCGGTGCGCCGGGCTGTCACGGAGCAGAACCTGGCCCGTTACCCCGACCCCGAGTGCCAGGAGCTGCGCCAGGCCCTGGCCCGGCATCACGGCCTGGATCCCGACTGGGTTTGGGTGGGCAACGGCAGCGCGGCCCTCATCTGGCTCCTGGCTCGGGCCCTGGGGGCTGGCCGCCGAGCCGCGGTCCTGGCGCCCACCTTCAGCGAGTACGCCAACGGGCTCCTGGCCGCGGGGGCTACGCTGCTGCCGGTGAGCTTGCCTGGCTGGCGGGTGACCTCCGCCGGCCACTTCGCCCCTGGACCGGAGCACCTGGCCCCGGTCCAGGAAGCCCTGGCCCAGGCGGATCCGGCCCTGGTCTTCCTCTGCAACCCCAACAACCCCACCGGTCGCCTCCTGGCTCCCCAGGAGGTCCGGGCCCTGCACCGGGCCGCCCCGAACGCGCTCTGGATCCTGGACGAGGCCTTCATGCCTTTCGTGGCCCATCCCTGGAGTGCGGCGAAGTGGCTCCCCCAGGGCGGATGGGCGGTCCTCCGCTCCCTGACCAAGGACTTCGGCCTGAGCGGGCTGCGCCTGGGCTATCTGCTGGCCCCGCCGCCGGTGATCCAGGCCATTCGGGCCCTTCAGCCCCCCTGGACGGTCAACCGCCTGGCCCAGGTGGCCGGGCTGGCTGGGCTGCAGGAGCTGGCCTGGCGGCAGGCTTCCCTGGCCCGTCTGCGGGAGGATGGCCGGGCTTTCCAGGCCGCCCTCCGGGAGCACGGCTTCCACCCCTGGCCCACGGACGCCAACTTCTTCCTCCTGCCCGTGGACGACCCCGCCCAGGCCCGGCAGGCCCTGCTGGGTCGCCGCCTCCTGGTCCGGGACGCCACCTCCTTCGGTCTGCCCGGCTTCCTGCGCCTCTGCGTGCGCCGCCCGGCGGAAAACCAGCGACTGGTCCGCGCCCTGAGCCAGCTCCCCATCACTCCCCAGAGTTGACCCCAGCCAGAACCTCCTGGCCCTGGGATTCCTCGGCAGGGGTCAGGGCCTTCACCCAGACCCGCACATCGTAGAAGGTGCCGGCCGCGCCCATGTCCGCCTCGGTCTGGGCGGTGACCTGGTTGATGTTGCGGCCGTCTGGGCTGAACTTGAGCCACCAGATGGTGGGCGCCAGCACCACCCCCGGCGTGATCCTCTCTGTCACCTGGGCGGTGAGGATCACCTGGCCCCGGGGGTTGCTCACAGTCACCGGTTCGCCGTCCCGGATCCCGCGGGGCCCGGCGTCCTCCGGGTGGATCCAGAGCCGAGGCTCCCCCTCTCGTCGGCGGAAGCGCTCCAGGTTGGCGAAGGTGGTGTTCAGGAAGGAGTGGGCTGGCGGCGAGATGAGGAGCAGATCCCCCTCTTCCTCCGACTCGGTCCAGTGGCCAGGGGGCGTCCAGGAGGGCAGGGGATCGTAGCCGTCATCGGCCATGCGCTGGCTGAAGAACTCGCACTTGCCGCTGGGCGTGGGGAAGCCGCCCTCCGCGAAGGGGCGGAAGGGCTGGGGCAGGTTGAGCCGGACGAAACCTCGCTCCAGCAGGGCCTCCCAGCTGACTGAGGCGAAGTCTGGATGGCTCTGGTTGGCCAGAAACTCCTGGAGGATGCTCACATCGTCCTGCAGGAAGGCCGGGTCGTGGAAGCCCAGGGCCTGGGCCAGCCGTCGGAAGATCTCGCTGTTGGGCAGGCTCTCGCCCAGGGGGGCGATGGCCGGGCGGTTCAGGGCCAGGAAATAGTGGCCGTAGGGTTTTAGGATGTCCCAGTGCTCCAGCTGGGTGGTGGCCGGGAGCAGGTAGTCCGCGTAGTCCGCGGTGTCCGTCTGGAAGTGCTCCAGCACCACGGTGAAGAGATCCTCCCGGGCCAGGCCAGCCAGCACCGCGGACTGGTTCGGGGTCACCGCGGCCGGGTTGCTGTTGTAGATCACCAGGGCCTTCACCGGCGCACCCGCCTCCGCCGGCCCTGGGACCGGGTCCACCGGCCGGGGGTGGTAGAGCGCTCGGGCGCGCTGGACCGGGTCCAGGCTCAGCGCATCCCCCAGACGGATCATGTTGATGGTCCGGGGCGGGTGGTCCAGGCCGCTCTTCTGCAGCAGGTCCGGCCGCTGCAGGGTGCGGAGGTCCAGATGGCGGAAGCCGCCGCTGGTGCTCAGCTGGATGCCCCCGCCGTAGTGCCGCCAGGCCCCCACCAGGGCCGGCAGGCAGGCGATGTTGCGCACGGCCATCCCCCCGCCCTGGTGCCGCTGGATGCCGTAGTTGATGCGGATGGCCGCGGGCTGGGTGGTGGCGTACTCCCGGGCCAGCTGGACGATGCGGGCCGGGGGGATGCCGGTGATGGACGCTCCGCGTTCCGGGGGCCACTCCGCCACCCGCTCCGCCAGCTGGGGGAAGCCCAGGGTGTAGCGGGCCACGTACTCCCGGTCCTGGAGTCCTTCCTGGATGATGACGTGCATCATGGCCAGGGCCAGCGCGCCGTCCGTGCCCGGGCGGATGGGGATCCACTCGTCCGCGGCCTGGGCGGTGCGGGTGTGGGCCGGGTCAATGACGATGACCTGGGCGCCCTGCTTCCGGGCCTCCTGGACGAAGGGCCAGAGGTGCATGTTGCTGGTCAGGGTGTTGCTGCCCCAGATGAGGATGAACCGGGCATGGGCGAAGGACTCTGTCTCCTGGCCGATGGCCACGCCCAGACTGTAGAGGTAGCCCTCGAAGCCGGCCTCGGAGCAGATGGTGCGGGCCAGGCGGCTGGCCCCCAGGCGGTTGAAGAAGCGGCTGGCCATCCCCTCCCCCTGGAGCAGCCCCATGGTCCCCGCGTAGGAGAAGGGGAGGAGCGCCTCCGGGCCCCACTCCTGGATCACCTGCTCCAGGCGCTGGGCGATCTCCTGGATGGCCTGTTCCCATGGGATGGGGGCGAACTGGCCGCTGCCCTTGGGGCCCACCCGTTTCAGAGGGGTGGTCAGGCGATCTGGGTGGTAGGTGCGCTCCAGGTAGCGGTCCACCTTGCCGCAGAGCCGCCCCTGGGTCACTGGGTGGTCCGGGTGGCCCCAGATGTCCACGGCCTGGCCGGTGGAGCGTTCCACCGCCACCTGCCAGGCGCAGGTGTCCGGGCAGTCGTGGGGGCAGACGCCGTTGACGATGCGGAAGCGGGGGTCGGTTCGGTAGCGGGTTCGGTCTCGGATGCTCATGGCCTCTCCTCCTGGGTGGGTGCGGCCTGGACGGGTGCGGCCTGATCCAGTGTGGCCCAAGTATAGCAGAGGAATTTTGCCGGTGACAAGGCGGGCTCGAAGGGAGCAGGGGCGGCGCCAGGGGAAAGCAGGCACCTTGTTGTGCAAGCTGCACAATGGCCCCGGTGGAAACGTTGGTCACCTTGCCCCTGGCCGGGGAGCCGCTTCTTCGCTATCCTACGGGCAGCTCGTGTGAATTCATTCACGAACTCCCGGATCTGCCTTCGGGATGGGCTCTTGGAATTTGACTCTAGCGACCTGGAAATTAGTGACCTGAAAAAGGAGTGAGATCATGGAACTGTTGCTGGCTCTCGGTGGATTTGTGGCTCTCTTCACCATGTGGGTGGTGGCCCCCAGCTTCCTGGCCAAGCGCACAGACTCCTGAAACGCCTCCCTCAATCTGCCCACACCATGACTCTCCGGATGTTCGGCGGCAACGCTGGACGGCGGGGAGTTTCGTCTTTGCATGAAACCAGGGGCATGGCACGGAGCTGAGAGGCTGCTGCCGCTCCTGGCCACGGAACACAATCCGTCCATCACCAACTCACCGTCACCAACTCACGGGAAAGGAACGCACCAATGCACCTCAACTGCAAGAACGCCGACGACGTGCGCGCGGCTGTCAAGGACCTGGGCATCCAGATCGTCGATGTGAAGTTCACAGACCTCTTCGGCCAGTGGCACCACTTCTCCATGCCCTCGGAGGAGTTCGATCCCGAGGACGAGCTGGGCTTCGATGGCTCCTCCATCCGGGGTTTCCAGAGCATCGAGAACAGCGACATGGTCCTGCGGGTGGACCCCACCACGGCCATGCTGGACACGGTCTGCGCCCTGCCCACCCTCAGCCTGGTCTGTGACGTCTACGAGCCCCTCACCGGCGAGGCCTACTCCCGGGATCCCCGGCGGGTGGCCCGGGCCGCGGAGGAGCACCTGAAGTCCCTGGGCATCGCGGACACCGTCTACATGGGCCCGGAGGCGGAGTTCTTCGTCTTCGACGCGGTCTCCTACGAGTCCAGCCGCAACAGCGCCGGCTACTACGTGGACAGCGACGAGGCTCCCTGGAACTCGGGCGAGATGGGCCTGGGCCACAAGGTGGGCTGGAAGGGGGGCTACTTCCCTGTCTCTCCCTACGACACCCTCCAGGACCTGCGCTCGGAGATGGTGCGGGCCATGGTGGCCGCCGGCATCGATGTGGAGGTGCACCACCACGAGGTGGCCACCGCCGGCCAGTGCGAGATCGACATGAAGTTCAAGCCCCTGCTCCGGATGGCGGACCAGGTGCAGCTCTACAAGTACATCGTCAAGAACGTGGCCAAGCGGCACGGCAAGACGGCCACCTTCATGCCCAAACCCCTCTTCGAGGACAACGGCTCGGGCATGCACACCCACCAGAGCCTGTGGAAGGACGGCCAGCCCCTCTTCGCCGGGGACGCCTACGCGGGGCTGAGCCAGATGGCTCTCTGGTACATCGGCGGCATCCTCAAGCACATCAACTCCCTGCTGGCCTTCTCCGCCCCCTTGACCAACTCCTACCGGCGGCTGGTCCCTGGCTACGAGGCCCCGGTGGTCATCGCCTACTCCGCCCGGAACCGCTCCGCGGCGGTGCGCATCCCCATGTACAGCCAGTCCCCCAAGGCCAAGCGCATCGAGTTCCGCTGCCCGGATCCTGGCGCCAACCCCTACCTGGCCTTCGCGGCCATGCTCATGGCCGGGCTGGACGGCATCAAGAACCAGATCGACCCCGGCCCGCCCGCGGAGATGGACCTCTTCGAGGAGGAGAACATCGCCAAGGTGGAGCAGGTGAAGGGCTCCCTGAGCGAGGTCCTGGACGCGCTGGAGGAGGACCACGATTTCCTGTTGGAAGGTGGGGTCTTCACGCCGGATCTGATCCAGGCCTACATCGAGTACAAGCGGCTGAACGAGGTGGACGCGGTGCGCCTGCGCCCCCACCCCCAGGAGTTCGTCATGTACTACGGCATCTAACCGCATCTAGCAACATCGAAGTGTCGGCCCAGGCCGTAGCCGAACCGGCCGACACGCCCAAGCGAATCCACAGGACGAGACGCGGCAGGCCCCGCGTCTCGTCCTGTCTCTGGGTTTGTCCAGCCGCTGGGGGCATTGACCCTCGCAGGACGGAAGAGCGCTTCTCTCGCCGAGAAAAGACTTTCTCGTCCTCTGTGGTATCATGGTACCCATCACACAGAGGAGGAGCCATCATCCATGATCCAGGCCATCACGTTCGATTTCTGGGACACCATCGCCATCGATGATTCCGACGAGGCGAAGCGGGCCGCCCGGGGGCTCCCCAGCAAGGCGGAAGCCCGGCAACAGCTCTTCGTGGACAAGGTCACCAGCGACCACCCCCACGTCACCCCCGAAGAGGCGGTGGAGGCCTTCCAGTACGCCAACCAGCGCTTCCGGGAGCAGTGGCACAAGGAACATCGCACCCCCGGCCTGGCCGCCCGCATCTACGACGCCTACCGCTACCTGGGCCTGGCCCCAGGCCCCGGGGAGTACGTGCGCTTCGTCCAACAGGTGGACGACCTGATCCGGGCCATCGAGACCATGGAGGTGCGCATCCCCCCGGACCTGGCCCCGGGCATCCAGGAGGCCCTGGCCGCGCTTTCCCAGGAGCACCGGCTGGGCATCATCTCCGACACCATCCACACCACCGGCCAGGGGCTGCGGGGGCTGTTGAACCGGCATGGCCTTCTGGGCTACTTCGACTACTTCATCTTTTCCGACGAGGTGCGGGCCGCCAAGCCCGACGCCACCGTCTTCCGCCAGGCCGCCCTGGGGCTGGGCGTGGCCCCCTCCCAGCTGCTCCACGTGGGGGATCGGGAGAGCAACGACGTGGCCGGGCCCAAGGCCATGGGCATGTGGGCCATTCTCTACACCGGCGTGGTGGACCGGGGCAGCCAGCAGAGCCAGGCGGACGCCATCTGCACCCACCATCGGCAGCTCCCGGCCCTGGTGCGGATGTTGGCCGTCCACGGCCGGGCCCGAGGACAGCTGCGGGGGGTCCCAGGCCCCTGAGCCGAGGCCGCTCCTGGGCTCTTCTGGCTTCCTCGAAGCCGCCGCGCCCTGCCAGCAGCCATGCACCCTGCCATGATCGCCACCTTCCAGCAGATCGCCCGCCAGTTCGAGGCCTGCTTTCCGGAGCGGCTTCCTGGCCCCCGCACCGTCGGGCGGGAGGCGGAGTACCCGGTGGTGACGGCGGACGGCCAGGCCGGCGACGGGCGACGGGTGTTCCAGGCCCTGCAGGCGGCGGACGGGTTCCGGGCCTCCACGGACAGCGGCAACCCGGATCTGGTGGTGCGCCTGGACGGGCCAGGCTACAGCTACACCCTGGAGGTGGGGCTGGGGACCATCGAGGTGAACACCGGCCCCTGTCCGCATCTCTTCCAGCTCCAGGAGCAGCACCGTCGGGCGGTTCAGCGGCTGCGTCAGGCCTGCCAGGCCCTGGGCTACCGGCTCCTGGGCTACGGGATCCAGCCCCTCACGCCGCCCAGCCGGGCCCTGATGACGCCCAAGCAGCGCTACCAGGTGCTCCACCAGGCCATGGGGGAGAGCTGGCTCTGGTACACCATCACCGCCAGCGACCAGCTCCAGGTGGACATCGCCCGGCCGGAGCTGGTGCACATGGTCAACTACGGCAACCTGATCACCCCGGTGGTCATCGCCCTGTGCGCCAACTCACCCGTCTACGCTGGGCGGGAGAGCGGCCTCTGCAGCGCTCGGGAGGGCCGCATGTTGGCCATCTACTCGGAGGAGCAGCGCCACGGCATGATCCGCCGCCCCTTCAGGGATATGACCGACTACGTGGCCACCATGTCCCAGAGCCTCTGTTTCATGCTGCGGGAGGGGGAGAGATACCGGGTCTACAATCGGCCTTTCACCGAATACCTGGCCGAACATGGCCCGGACTTCGACGCCTTCCTCTTCCACGAGCACTACATCTGGAACAGCGCCCGGGCCCGGACCGCCTACGGCACCCTGGAACTGCGCTCTGCCTGCCAGCAGCCCTGGGACGAACACATGGCCGCCGCGGCGCTCTACCTGGGATTGGTGGAAGCGGCCGACCAGGTGACGTCCTATCTGGAGGGGCTCTTCGGGGCGGAGCTCTGGCCTCGGATGCACGCCTACCATCGCCAGGCCATCGCCACTGGGCTGGCCGGGCCGGAGCCGGTTTCGGGCTTCCTGGCCCAGCTGTTGACCCTGGCCCAGAGGGCCCTGGAGCGTCGAGGCTGGGGAGAGGAGAGCCTGCTCCGCCCCCTTTTCCGCTCCCTGGCCGCCCGCGAGAACCCGGCCCAGCGGATCCTGGCCCGCTTCCGCTCCCAGGGGCTGGCCGGCCTCCTGGACGCCACCGCCCTGTGATCTCGAACCCCGAGTTTCTGCATCCCGAATCCCGTCCACCAAAGGCCGCAAAGAGCAGCTAGTCGCAGCAAAAGCAGCAAGGAGCACGATCATGAGCGTTCAATTCGCCGCCGACAGACTGGAACAGATCGATGAGATCATCAAGCGGGACAACATCCGTTTCGTGCGCCTCCAGTTCAGCGACATTGTGGGGCAGACCAAGCAGGTGACCATCCCTGTCGAACACTGGGCCGAGGCCACCAGCCGGGGCATCTGGTTCGACGGCAGCTCCATCGAGGGCTTCGCCCGCATCGCGGAGAGCGACATGTACCTGGTGCCGGACCTGGACACCTTCGCCTCCGTGCCCTGGGAGCTGGAGCTTTCCACCGCCCGGGTCATCTGCGACGTCTACACCCCGGACGGCGCCCCCTTCGCCGGGGATCCCCGCCACGCGCTGAAGCGTCAGCTGGAGCGGGCCAAGGCCCTGGGCTTCCAGTATCATGTGGGGCCAGAGCTGGAGTTCTTCCTCTTCAAACGCCACCCGGACGGCTCCCTGCTGCCCCTGCTGCCCCAGGACGAGGCCGGCTACTTCGACGTGAGCACGGACCTGGCCCACGGCGTGCGCCGCCAGATGATCGAGGCCCTGCAGGGGCTGGGGATCACCGTGGAGGCCTCCCATCACGAGGTGGCAGTGGGCCAGAGCGAGATCGACATCCAGTACGGCCCGGCCCTGGCCACCGCGGACAACACCATCACCTTCCGCATCACCCTGAAGGCCATCGCCCAGAAGAACGGCCTCCACTGCACCTTCATGCCCAAGCCCATGGCCGGGGTCAACGGCTCGGGTATGCACGTGCACCAGAGCCTGTGGGACATCCAGAGCGGGGACACGGCCATGTACGACCAGGAGAACGAGTACGGCCTGAGCCAGACAGCCCTGAGCTTCATCGCCGGCCAGCTGGCCCACGCCAAGGCCATGACCCCCATCATCGCTCCCCTGGTCAATAGCTACAAGCGGTTGGTGCCCGGCTACGAGGCCCCGGTCTACATCTCCTGGGGACGGACGAACCGCAGCGCGCTCATCCGCATCCCCCGCACCAGCCGAGGACGCTACCGGAGCACCCGCTGCGAGCTGCGCTGCCCGGATCCCAGCGCCAACCCCTACCTGACCTTCGCAGTGATGCTGGCCGCGGGGCTGGACGGCATCGAGAAGGGCATGACGCCCCCGCCCGCCGCAGAGGAGGACCTCTATCACGTGGATGGGCAGCGGGCCGGCCTGGAGACCCTGCCCGGCAGCCTGGGCGAGGCCATCGACGCCCTGACCCAGGACGAGGTCATCCAGGAGGCCCTGGGCCAGCACATCTACGAACGCTATGTGGAGGCCAAAACCCAGGAGTGGAACGAGTATCGGCTCTACGTCTCCAAGTGGGAGCTGGACCGCTACCTGACTGTCTATTGAGCTGGCGAATGAGCTGGCGGAAGGTCGATGGGCTGGCGAAGGTCAGTGGGCTGGCAGGCGGTTGACCGGCCCAAGGTGGTCACTCCGAAGTTGGCGGGGCCTTCCTCGGCTCGGAGAGGTCCAGAGGAAGATCCAGAGGGTGACGACGCCAACGGGGCAGAAACATGGGGACCTGCTCCTGGTAGCGGCGATAGGCCGGCCCGAAAGCGGCCCGCAGCCGGCTCTCCTCGTGGAGGGAGCCCAGGTAGAAGTAGAGGGTGAAGGCCAGATAGGCGGTGAAGAGGTTCACGGTCATCACCGGGCTGAGCCAGAGGAAAAGCATGGAAAAGAGGTAGAGGGGGTGGCGGACGTAGGCGTACATGCCCCGGACCACCAGACGCCCATGCTCGTTCTGGCTCTCACCTCGGAGCTGGGAGAGCCCCAGGAAGCTGGCCAGGTCCGTCTGGAAGAGGGCCACCAGGAAACCCAGCCCCGCCAAGGCCTGCCCGGCCATCATGAGCCTGTTCCAGGGACCGGGGACCACGTAGAGGATCCGGTCCGGCAGGGTGGCCAGCAGCCAGAAGAAGGGCAGCAGGGAGACCGCGGCGAAGAGGTTGTAGGCCAGGCGATACCAGCGACCCATGCCCGGGCCGAGACGGTCCTGCAACCACTCCTTCACCGGCCGGGCGGCCAGCAGGCTGTGCAGCAGGCCATAGAGCGCAAAGTAGGCCACCAAGGCGGCTGGGCCGATCCACATGGGCGGTTCTCCTGGAAGATAGCGCGGCGCACGCTGCTCCGCTGCGGGGACCCCGTTTCCTAGAGCCCCTTTGTGTGGACAAAAGGGCCCGGTTGGGATTATCATAAGTTGACGCCTTCTCGGCCGCTGCGTCGCCGAGACGCCGCCGATGCGCCCCGGAATGGGGCCAACAGCAGGCCGGGAACGGGATCCCGGACCGGCATTTCACCGGCATTTCACCGAAGAGATGCGTGCATGGATTCAACACCGGAGCGCCCCGAGTTGTCAAATCGACCGGCCCAGCAAGCCCCTGGACAGGCCTCGCTCCCGGAGCGGGTGGCCGCGCTGAAGGCCCTGGAAGAGGAGATCCGGCGCTGCACCCGCTGCCCCCTGCATCGGACCCGCACCCACGCGGTGCCCGGCGAGGGCAACTACGACGCGGTGGTCATGTTCGTGGGCGAGGCCCCTGGCGCGGACGAGGATCGCCAGGGACGGCCCTTCGTGGGGCGCAGCGGGCAGTTCCTGACCCACGCCCTGGCCAAGGTGGGCATCCGTCGGGAGGACGTCTACATCACCAACGTGGTCAAGTGCCGGCCGCCCAACAACCGGGATCCCCTGCCCCGGGAGCTGGATGCCTGTCGCAGCTACCTGGAGCGGCAGATCGAACTGATCAACCCCCGGATCATCGTGACCTTGGGCCGTTTCAGCATGGCCCGCTGGTTCCCGGACGGGCGCATCACCAAGATCCACGGCCAGATCAAGAACATCGGCCGGGGCCGGGTGGCCATGGCCATGTTCCACCCCGCGGCGGCTCTGCGCAACCCGGTCTGGCGGGAGCAGTTCATCCAGGATCTGCAGAAGCTGCCTCCTTTGATCCAGCGGGCCCAGGCCGCGGACCAGGCCGCCGCCCGAGGGGAGAAGCTGCCAGCCGGTGTCCCCCATCCTGGGGACCCGGACTACGCGGCACCCGGTGCAGAGCCCGACGCGCAGCCCGAGGACGATGCCAGTCCTGGGCCGTTGGGCTCCCAGGCATCCACGGCATGAAGGCCGTTTCGGGCCCCTGCCAGGAGCCCGATCCGACCCAATCAGACGAGGACGGGGCGTGGACGCCCCAGCCAGCGCACCGAAGGCGCTGTGGAACCGGTTCAATACCAGGGACGATAGCGCTGGGGGCGGCGAGAGCTTCCCAGCGTTTTGTATGAGTGCGCCAACGTTGCTGAAATCCATCGGCCCGTGGAGGTCGACCAGACAAGGAGATTAGGTCTATGGAACAAGTAGACACAGCCCTTTCCGGTCAGGAAACGCCGGCAAGCGAGAGCCACGCCCCCAACCCGGAGGAGACCACCCTGCTGCGGGTGGTGCCCCTGGGAGGGTTGGGGGAGATCGGCAAGAACATGATGGTCCTGGAATCCGGCGAGAACCTGCTCGTCGTGGACGTGGGCCTCATGTTCCCAGAGAGCGACATGTACGGCGTGGACCTGGTCATCCCGGACGTGGAGTACGTGCTGGAGCGGAAGGATTGGCTGCGGGGCATCGTCCTGACCCACGGCCACGAGGACCACATCGGCGCCCTCTCCTACGTGATGGAGGAAGGCATCAACGCGCCGGTCTACGCCACCGCCTTGACCCGGGGCCTGCTGGAGGTGAAGCTACGGGAGCAAGGGCTCCTGGGCCAGGCGGATCTGCACACCGTCACCGAGGAGGACGTGGTCCAGGTCGGCCCCTTCACCGTGGAGTTCTTCCACACCTGCCACAGCTTCCCGGACAGCGTGGGCGTCTGCATCACCACCCCGGCCGGCCGGGTGATCATGACCAGCGACTACAAGTTCGACCCCACCCCCCTGGACGGCAAGCCCACCGAGGCGGAGAAGCTCAAGAAGTGGGGGGACGAAGGGGTGCTCCTCCTCCTGGCCGACAGCACCAACGCGGAGCGGGAGGGCAACACCCCCAGCGAGAAGACGGTGGAGGAAGGGCTGGACCAGGTCTTCCGGGAGGCGCCTGGCCGGGTGATCCTGGCCACCTTCGCCAGCAACATCAGCCGGGTGCAGCAGATCATCAACGTGGCCCGGCAGCATGGCCGGCGCATCGGCGTCATCGGCCGCTCCATGGTCAACAACGTGAAGATCGCCATCAAGCTGGGCTACCTGGACATCAAGCAGAACGAGCTGCTCACGGCCCGGGAAATGGAGAGCATGCCCCCGGACAAGGTGACCATCATCGCCACGGGCAGCCAGGGGGAGCCCACCAGCGCCATGGTGCGCATGAGCATGGGCGAACACCGGCAGCTCACCCTGCGAGAAGGGGACACGGTGATCCTCAGCGCGGTGCCCATCCCGGGCAACGAGGAGCTCTTCAACCGCACCATCGACAACCTCTTCCGCCAGGGGGTGGAGGTGGTCTACCACGCCATCGCCGACAACGTCCACGTGAGCGGCCACGGCGGCCGGGAGGACTACCGCTACATGCTGGAGCTGGTGCGGCCCCGCTTCTTCGTGCCCGTCCACGGCGAGTACCGACATCTGGTCCTGCATGGGCGGCTGGCCCAGGAGGTGGGCATCCCCTCGGAGCGCATCTTCGTCATCGAGGACGGCCAGACCCTGGAGTTCGGCCGCTTCTCCGAGGAAAGCGAGGAGGTCCAGGCTCGTTTGGGCCCCCATGTGCCGGCCAGCCATGTCTTCGTGGACGGCCTGGGCGTGGGCGACGTGGGCAATGTGGTCCTGCGGGATCGGCAGCACCTGGGCGAGGACGGCTTCCTGGTCTGCATCGTGGCCCTGGACGAGTACGACGGGGAGATCCTCTACGGGCCGGAGATCATCAGCCGGGGCTTCGTCTACATGCGAGAGCACGAGGAGCTGATCCGCCGGGCCCAGAAGGTGGTGCGCAAGGAGATCAAGAAGGGCGTGCCCATCCCCGCGCTGGCCCGGAAGATCCGCAACGCCCTGCTGGATTTCACCTCCAAGGAGATGGGGCGACGCCCCATGATCCTGCCTGTGGTGCTGGAGGTCTAGGCCCCAGGTGGGCGAGGCCACGCCTGCCTCGCTCCGCCCAACCGTTCAGTCGATCTTCCTATCTTGACCCTGCCATTCTTGACCCTGCCATCGGAAGAACTCCAGGCCGAACCTCGGCCAATCGAAGAGGGGCGTTCAGGGCGGCGATCCACCCTGGACGCCCGGAGCATGGCCAGCGCAGCTGCGGTGGTCATGCTTTTTTTCGTTCTCAGCCGGGTCACCGGCCTGCTGCGGGAGGTGGTCATCGGCGCCCAGTTCGGGACCAGCGCCCAGTTGGACGCCTACCTGGCCGCCTTCCGGGCGCCGGACATCCTCTTCCAGCTGGTGGCTGGGGGTGCGCTGGGCAGCGCCTTCATCCCCACCTTTGCCGGCTACTGGGTGAAAGGGGACCGGGAGGGGGCCTGGCTCCTCTTCAGCCGGGTCCTCAACTGGATCACCCTGCTCCTGGTGGTGCTGGCCGGGCTGGCCGCCACCTTCGCCCTGCCCCTGGTGGAGCGAGTCATCGCCCCGGGCTTTTCCCCGGCCCAGCAGCGGCTCACCGCGGACCTGATGCGCTGGATGCTCCTGAGCACTGTGGTCTTCGGTGGCAGCGGGCTGGTCATGGGGGCGCTGAACGCGGTGCAGCACTTCCTGCTGCCGGCCGCGGCTCCGGTCCTCTACAACCTGGCCATCATCCTGGGGGCCTGGTTCCTGGCCCCGCGCTACGGCGTCTATGGCCTGGTGGCCGGCGTGGTGGCGGGGGCCCTGGCCCACCTGCTGGTCCAGCTGCCCGGCCTGTGGCGTCAGCAGGCCCGCTACCGCTGGAGCCTGGGCTGGCAAGACCCTGGGGTGTGGGAGGTGGGGCGGCTCATGGCGCCCCGGGTGCTGGGGCTCTTCTTTGTGCAGCTCAACTTTCTGGTCAACACCATCCTGGCCAGCGGCCTGCCCAGCGGCAGCCTCAGCGCGCTGAACTACGCCTGGCTGCTCATGCTCCTGCCTCAGGGGATCTTCGCCCAGGCCATCGCCACCGTGGCCTTCCCCACTTTCGCCGCCCAGGTGGCCGCCCAGCGACGGGAAGATCTCCGACAGACTCTGGCCCGGATCCTGGGTATCATTCTGTTTCTGACCATCCCCGCGGCGGTGGGGCTCTTCGTCCTGCGCGTGCCGCTGATCCAGGTGCTCCTGGAGCGGGGGGAGTTCACCCGGCGGAGCACCCTGGCCGTGGCCTATGCTCTCCAGTTCTACGCCCTGGGGCTGGTGGCCCACGCCACGGTGGAGATCGTGGTCCGGGCGTTCTACGCCCTGCACGACACGGCCACCCCGGTGATCGTGGGAGTGGGGGCCATGGCGCTGAACATCCTTCTCAGCCTCTGGTGGATCCGTCACTGGAGCTACGGCGGCCTGGCCCTGGCCAACAGCGTGGCCACCGGGCTGGAGATGGCCACGCTCCTCTGGCTGCTGCACCGGCGCATCCAGGGGCTGGCCTGGCGTCCCTTGGCCGGAGGGGTGCTTCGCTCCCTGTTGGCTGCGGGGATCATGGGAGGGGCGCTGGTCTGGTGGATGGGCTGGTCCGTTGAGCTGGGAAACGGGGCTCTTCCCCTGCCCCTGAGCTGGATCCAGGCCCTGGGCGGGGGGCTCCTGGCGCTCCTGGTCTACGCGGGAGGGAGCCTGCTCCTGGGCGGGGCTGAGCTGCGAGCGCTGGTGGCCCTGGCGCGTCGTCGGTGACGGAAAAGCGACGTTTCCGCGGATCCCAGACGGCGTCCTGGACGCATCTCAGGGGCCCGGAGGCGTCCGCCCTAGCCGTCATCACGGCAGCAGGGGTGGCGATTTCCGCCCCTCTGGCCCCGAGTGAAACTTATGGTACACTTGGAGCGTAGAACATTCGAGTAGGGCACTCGAAACCAGGGCGCTCGAGACTAAGACATTCGACACGATGAACGGGACATTTCTCGCGCTCGACTGGGCGAAGGGATGAACTGGTAGAAGATGATCGGGTAGAAGCAGTCTAGCGGAAACAGCCTGCAGGAGACGATAACGATGTACGCGTTCGGTGGATACGGACTCTATCTGCTTTTCAGCTTGCCGGCCTTGCTCCTGGGGCTTTGGGCCCAGGCCAAGGTGCGCTCAGCCTTTGCCAAATATTCCAAGGTGCCCACGGCCCGGCGCATCGCCGGGGCCCAGGCGGCTCGCATGATCCTGGACAGCTACGGCCTCTACGATGTGGACGTGGAGGAGGTGCGGGGCTTCCTGAGCGACCACTACGATCCTCGCAGCCGGGTGCTGCGCCTGAGCCCGGAGGTCTACTCGGGCGTGAGCGTGGCCGCGGTGGGGGTGGCGGCCCATGAATCGGGCCATGCCCTGCAACACAAGGAGCACTACGCGCCTTTGACCCTGCGCAGCGCCATGGTGCCCAGCGTGCAGATCGGCAGCTGGCTGGGGCCCATTATCTTCTTCATCGGCCTCTTCCTCCAGGGGGCCATCGGCGCCACCATCGCCTGGCTGGGGCTGATCCTCTTCGGGGCCACGGCGGTCTTCGCCATCGTCACCCTGCCGGTGGAGTTCGACGCCAGCAAGCGAGCCAAGAAGCTCCTGGTCTCCCAGGGGATCATCGCCCCCCAGGAGCTGAAAGGGGTGAACGCAGTCCTGGACGCGGCGGCCCTGACCTACGTGGCCGCGGCTATCCAGGCCATCTCCACCATGCTCTACTACGCCTTCATCCTCATGGGCCGCTCCCGGGACTGACGGGAGGGCCCAGGTTTCTGGAACGCTCTGAGTTCCTGGCAAAAGGAGAGTTTCCATGTTCAACGGATCGCCCATCTTCGTTCGGGTTCGCCGCTACGGACGTCAGGTGACGGACCTGGCCGGCGGTCAGGCCTGGTGGCTGGTCGTGGGGCCAGGGCTGACCCTGATCTTCCTGGGCCTGGCCATCCTCATCTGGCCAGAGCTTCTGGCCTACATGGTGGCCCTGGCGCTGCTCAGTGGCGGGATGGTGCTGGCCTTCTGGGGTTGGCGCATGCGGGAGGCGGAGCGCCGTCTGCGTCGTCGCCGCAATGGCCGCCCCGTCTACTACGAGGAGCCTCTGGACCCGGGCTCCATGTTCTAGGGCGTTGTCTTCTCTGGGCGATTCCCCTCTGCCAGCGCCCGCCTTGGGCCCTGGCTTCGCCCCCACCCGCTTGCTGAACCAGCCTGCCGAGACGGGAACCGGGCCACCCGCGCATCGATTTTCGAACAGTCGTTTACCAGGAAGGCGTGAACCGATGAGTGAGCAGATGACCGAGCAATCGAAAAAAGGAAGCAACCGCACTCTCTGGATTGGCCTGGGGGCTATCGGCCTCTTCGCGGCCCTGGGGCTGTGCATGGCCCTGCTAGTGGCCGGCCTCTTTCTGGCTGGTGGCCAAGACGAGACGCCCACCTCCTCGGCAGCCGTCCCGGCGACCAGGGTCCCGGTCAGCACCCCGGCCCCGGCAGCCGCCCCGCCGGTGGCCCTCCCCGCCCAGGGCACGGACTACGAGACCGCGGTGCTCATGAACATCTACGAGCAGGTGAACCCTTCCGTGGTGAATGTCACCGTGCTGAGCCTGGGCAGCAACCTGGAGCTCCCCTTCCCCGTGCCCGAGGTCACGCCGGAGAGCCCCGACGCGCCATCGCCCTTCGAACTGGATCCCGAGGACCTGATCCCCCAGAGCCAGGGCTCCGGCTTCGTCTGGGACAGGGAGGGGCACATCGTGACCAACGCCCACGTGGTCCGGGACGCGGATCAGGTGCAGGTGAGCTTCTTCGACGGCACGGCCACCGTGGCCGAGGTGGTGGGGATCGACCTGGACAGCGACCTGGCGGTGCTGAAGGTGGATCCAGAGGGGTACAACCTGACGCCGGTGAAGCTGGGGAACATGGACGAGGTGCGGGTGGGGGCCCGGGTGGCCGCCATCGGCAACCCCTTCGGCTATCAAGGGACCCTGACCAGCGGCATCGTCAGCGCCCTGGGCCGGAGCATCTCCAGCCTGCGCTCCCCCTTCAACATCCCCGACGCCATCCAGACGGACGCGGCCATCAACCCGGGCAACTCCGGCGGGCCTCTGCTGAACGAGCGGGGCGAGGTCATCGGCGTCAACGCCCAGATCAGCTCGGATCGGCGGGCCAACAGCGGTGTGGGTTTCGCCATCCCCGTCTCCATGGTGAAACGGGTCATCCCGGCCCTCATCGCGGAAGGACGCTACGAGCACAGCTACATCGGCATTCGGGGCATGACCTACAACCCCATCTGCGGGGACGACCTGGATCTGCCCAAGACCGTCCGAGGGGCCTACGTCATCGAGGTCCTGGAGGACACACCGGCCGCTCGGGCCGGTCTGCGAGGCGGTTTCCAGGAGTCCAACACCCACCTCCTGGAGCTCTGCCCGGAGGTGAAGGGTGGGGACCTGATCACGGGCTTCGACGATCTGCCGGTCACCCGCTTCGATGACCTGTTGATCTACCTGGCTCGCTACACCAGCCCGGGGGACAAGGTCACCCTCACCGTGCTGCGGGACGGGAAGGAGATCCAGGTGGAGCTCACCCTGGCCGCCCGGCCCAGCCAGCTTCCCTAATCTGGAGCGATTTCGCCCGTCGAGTAGAGCGGCGGGGGGATCGGCAAAGACCGAGGAGAATCGGCAGCCCGAAAAACGACGACAACGCGCAGAGGCCGGTGGGTCGACCCACCGGCCTCTGCGCGTGGCCCTTGGCGTGGCTGGCCCTTGCTTTCGCCGGATGGAGATGAGCTTGGGATCCGGCGATGGCCCGGGGATCAAGCCCCTGGGTCACTGACTCTTGCTGGTCCAGGGGAGGAAGATTCGGTAGCCTTCTCCGCTGATCTGGCAGCCCTGGCCGTTCAAGGCCACGTCCACTCGATGGGGAGTGCGGTCGTTCTGCCAGGCGAAGCCGGCCTCCTGCACACAGGAGCCCACCCGCAGGCGCAGGATCTCCCCAGCCTGGTAGCCAGGGATGCCGGCCTCCCCGTCCCGGCCGTAGACGGCCATGAGACCGAAGCGCCCATTCTGGTCCACAGCCACGCAGCCCACCACCTGCCCGCTGCTGTCCAGAGCCTCCACCAGGACGCCAGCCGGCACCGGTGAGCCGTTCTGGGTCACGTCGCCGTAGAGGAGGGTCATGGTGGGTGTAGCGGCCACCTGGGGACAGCCGACTCGGGGCTGCTGCCGGGGTCGATTGCGGTCCCCGGCCTGGGGGAAACGCAGCTCGCCCGTGCCCGTCATGTGGAGGAGCAGGGCATCCCCGGGGTAGAGGGTGGACAGGGTCTGGTAGGCCGCGCCCAGCCGGCTGTCGTAGGCGCCCCGCAGGCCGATGACCCGGTCGTACTTGCCCTGGATGCTGGCCAGGGCTGCGAGCAGCTCCACCGGACCATCACCACAGTAGGCCACCAGGCTCCAGCCCTGGCCCAAGCTCACAGGATCCGTGGGGCGTCGGGCCGGCCCCAGGGTGATCAGCCGCACCGGGGCCCCCTCGCTCAGGCGCAGCCAGGCCCCGGAGCCCCCTCGGAGCTCGCTCAGGGGTTGGTTCTCCGCCCCCCGGACCGCGTTGTAGCGGCCCTGGGCGGTGCGCAGGGCGTCGGCCAAGCTCTGGCCGCTCAGCTCCGGGCAGACAGAGATCAGGTTCCAGCCTGGGTTGAGAGCCTGGGCCTGGACGCCGGCCACCTGGCGTTCCACCGGGATGGGGGTCGCGTCCGGCGCGCCCAGGATGGCGCGGCTGGGCGCCAGATAGCCGATCCCCTCGGCCTGGATGGCCACGTCCGCGGTGAGCAGGCTCCCCGAGCCGCTGGCCCCGGCCTGATTGCCTGTGGTGTAGGCCCCGGCAGAGAGGGTGATCCCGTTGAACTTCACCTCTGGGCCCAGGGCGTGGACCTGGCGACCGCTGCTGCCCAGGAAAGAGCCCAGGCTGCCGCTCTGGATGCGCAGGGCCGAGCCGGCCGCGTCCAGATCCAGGTCGAAGGCGCCCAGGTTGGAGACGCCGTTCACCTGGAGTGCCACCTGGATGGCGTTGCCGTCACCGCCGGTGAGCACAGGGGCCACTGTGGGCGTTCCTTCCCCAGCCAGGGCCGTGGATCCAGGGGCCAGCAGCCCGGCGAGGAGAACGATGAACAGAGTCGCGTAACGCAGGGAAAACTGTCGGCTCATGGTTGTTGCCTCGCATGTTGAACGAAAACGGTGGGTGGTGGGGGTAGACTCTTTGCACCGGATCGGTTTCTCTCACGGTCATTCTGCGTCCGCTTTGAAGTCCGCGACCCACTGCTCCTGGCCGCTGGGCGGCTGGTCGATGTAGGCCAGTTGGGCGAGCACACCGGCCTGCCAGCAGCCTTCGTCGTTCCACCAGCGCTTGTCCCAGCCCCGCCAGGTCTCCGGCTCGCAGGCGAAGAGGCCGATGGCCACCCAGAGCTGGCCGGTGAAGGCGGTGCACTCCTCCTCTGTCTTGCCGCACTGCTGGCCGCCGGTGGCTTTGGCGTTGGGTTGCACGTTCTCGATGGTCAGGGTCAGCTCGCCCTTGGCGTGGATCAGGCAGAGGGCCGTGCCGGTGACGTTGCCCCGCAGGAAGCCGCCCCAGATGGGGAGCCCGCCCTCCACCGGGGCGAAGTACCAGCCCTGGAGCTCGCCGCCTGCAGAGGCCTTGAGCAGACAGCCGCTGTTGTAGATGGGGACGTCGCCGTAGAGGTAGAAGAAGACGCCGCCGAAGACCTTCCCTGCAGGTGGCCCTGCGGACTGGCCCTTGTTCAGGCCCACCTTCTTCAACAGGGTGTCGAAGCCCGCTTCCCGCAGGACCTGGCTCCCGGGATCGATGAGGCCGAAGAGGAATGCGCCGCCCAGGGTCAAGCTATCGAGCGTCCCTTCCCCTTTGATGCCCAGGTAGGCCAGGGGCTGGAAGTTCACCCGGCCGGCGCCGAACACAGCACCCGTGTTCCGGAGAACAACGTTTTCCACCACCATGCGGGCGATGATGATGCCGCCTTCCAGGCGCTCGTACCCGGACTTGGTCCCCACGATGAGGTAGATGTCGGCCTTGATGTCCCTGTCACCGGTGATGGAGGAGCTCACGTTCTTGCCCACCACGATGATCTCCCCATCCCGGGTGATCTCCAGGGTGAGCCAGTCCGCGTGGAACAGGGGACGTCGGTCCGTGGGGAGGGTCTTGATGTCCACCAGGGTGCCGAACTTGATGTTCATCAGGCGGAAGTCGCCGCCCGCGATCTCGAAGATCACCTGCCCCATGCCTGTGGCCAGGGTGGCGTTGGCCACCTTCAGGATCTGACCCGACTGGATGCCGGTGATGCCGTAGGCCTCCTTGCCCTTCAGGGCTCGGATCTTGGGCTCGATGATCTGGAAGGTCTGGGTGTAGGAGCCGGTCTTCCAGTCGCTCCACACGGACTTGGCCAGGTCCAGGGGATCGTCCTGGTCCCCAGGCTTGATCCCGTAGCCGAACTTCTCCATCCAGGCCTTCGCGTCCTTCTCCACATCGTCCCACTTCTGGTAGGGCGCGATGCCCACGTTGTTCTTGCCCGGCCGGTTCATGGCCAGGGCCCGGATGCCGGCCTGGCTGGCCGCGTAGCCCGCGAAGAGGCCGAAGTCCATCTGGAAGCCCTGGGTGTCGGTGAAGTTCACCGTCACCACTACCCCCAGATCGGTCTTCAGGACCTCGCCGCCGGGCAGCAGGGAGACGTCCGGCTTGATGCCCACCAGCGCGCCGCCGTAGTCGTTGACCATCAGCTTGAAGGGCAGGTACTCGTCCAGGTACTTGTTGGCGATGGGATAGGCCCAGCGCAGGTTGGGCTTGCTGGCCGGGGCCTGGCTCTTCCGGTTCCCCTGGACGTTGGTCACCAGGGGCCATTTGCCCTTGGGCGTGTCGTCCTTGCTCTGCATGGTGAAGGAGCCCGTGGCCCCGATCTCGCCGAAGTGGACCACCGCGCCGTTGCCGTCCACCAGGATGAAGCCACAGCCCTGGCCCTTGCCACCGTTCCGGTCCGCGCACCGCTTCAGGGACTGGCCGGTGACCTTCCCCTGGCTGTCCAGCAGGTTGGGCGGCAGCTCGCCCATCAGCTCGCTGGGCTGGACGCCGGCCGGGTCGGGCAGGCTGGACTCGTCCATCATGGCGCTGTAGAAGCGGCTGAGCTTCACGTCGGTCAGGGCGTAGGGCACGCCGCTCACCCGGAAGTAGTCGGGCAGGTCCTGGTTGCCGTTGTTGCCCTGAGGATAGAGGCGGATGTCCCCGTAGTCGCCGTTGGGGAACCAGTCATGGGCCATGGGGATCACCGCATCCACGCCCACCTGGCTGCTCTGGGTGGTGGTCTTGCCCAGGCCCGCAACCACGCCCGTGCCCCGCAGCACCAGGATGGCGCCGGGCAGCGCCTGGTTGCCGTCGTTCTTGCCCGTGTTCTGCTGGTATTTGGCCTGGTAGTCCACCACATGATCGTTGCGGCCGCTGCCCTTGCCGCCGATCTGGACGAAGCGGGCCGTGCGCGGGGTCTGGCGGAAGTTCCAGAACTTGTGGACGTAGGGCTTCACCTGCTCCACCTGGCCCTCCACGGGGCAGCCCCGCTCGTCGAAGCCGTCGGGCCCGAAACGCAGGGGAATCACCACATCGCTGGGGTAGGGCAGGCGCAGGTCCAGCCGAGCCTGGCCATCCACCACCGCGTTGTCCACGAAGAGGAGGTCGTACTCCTTGATGGTGACCAGGTAGCCCCACTTGTTGCGGATCTCCCCGAAGCTCTGGGCGTTGATGCGGAAGTTGCCGCTCACCCCGCCCCGGCGCACGTAGAGATCCAGGTCCACGTCCTTGAACATAGCCGGGTCGAAGCAGTCACACGCGGCCCAGGCCTCCAGGCCGATGATGTTCAGCCCGGGGTCCAGCTTGGCGCTGGGCGCGTAGAGGGCGTCCAGCTTGCGCCAGGCGTTCTCCGCGGGGGCGGGATCGCTGGGGGACACCCGGTTCCAGTTGATGGCCGCGCCGTTCTCCGGGAAGCTGGCCGCGGCCCCGTAGAGCTCCATGGTGATCCCGGGCCCGTTGGTGTAGACCGTGTAGGCCCCGGTCCAGGTGATCTCCGTGGGGTTCACGCTCACCGATTCCCGCAGCAGGCCCCCGTCCTGGAGGGTGAACTGGCCGCTGGGCGGGGTGATGCTGAGCTGGACGAGGCCGCCCAGCGGCGTGCGCGTCCCCACCCGCAGGAGCTTGTCCTTCTGGGAGATGAAGCTGATGTCCGTGCCCTGGCTGTAGTAGTCCAGGCGAGCAGAGGCGTTGTTCAGGGCGCCGCTGACGATCTGGCTGGCGTCGATGGTCACCTGCGCGCCGCCCTGGACCGTGACCTCCACGCCCCCGGGCAGGCTGGTGACGTAGGTGAAGGGATTGGGGTTGTTGAAGCTCCCCTGGAGCCCCTGGTTGTTCACCAGCACATTGGCGCCGGTGTAGCCCGTGTTGGTCGCGCCCCCAGGCCGGAGGAAGCCCAGGTTGTTGTCCGGCCAGGGCAGGCTGCCACCGGCTGGCGGCGCGTAGCCCAGGCGGTCCTGGACCGTCACCGTCCCCATGAGGTTCAGGGCCGTGGGGTGCAGCTCCCAGGTGTTGGTGTGCAGGGACCAGGGCAGGTTCTCGTCCACTAGATAGAGGCCGTCCACGGTGGTGTCCACCACCAGGGGCTGGAAGAGGTAGTCGGTGGAGACGTTCTCCACCACGGCCCGCACCTCCTTGCTCCGCTCCACCGCGGTGGGGTCCACCACCTTCACGTTGTCCGGGAACTGGAAGCGCATCTGGCCCCAGGCCACGCTGGGCTGGAACTCCATCTTCTCCACCCAGGTGACCAGCCGGCCGGCGCTCACGCCCTTGTTGATGTCCACCACGATGCGGCCGCCAACCAGGTCGCCCGTGTCCGGGTCCACGTAGATATCGTAGAAGTTGGCCGGGAACTGCTCCCCGTCCCCATCGATGAGGTTGCCCTCGCCGAAGAGAGGCGCTTCCGGACCCAGGTCCAGGCCGTTGCAGCCGCCATCGTAGTCGTAGAAGTTGTCCACGTGGAGGATCCAGCCGTTGGCCAGGACGATGTTGTCTCCGGGCGCGTTCCACCAGCCCTCACCGCCGGGGCCGTAGTAGGAGGGCGGGCGGATGTCGTAGCCGGTGCTGCAGGGCAGGGTCGGCCCGGGGGAGAGGGAGGTGTTCAGCTCGATGACCGCGCCCGCGGCCAGCGGCTGCAGCCGGATGGCGCCCCAGTAGCCCAGGACCTCCAGGGTGCTGGGGCTGAAGGCCAGCACCGTGTAGTCGTAGGCGTCGGTGATGTCCAGGTCCGCGGTGTCGGTGATGACCAGGGCCGACTGCGGGTTGGGGCCGCTCGGCGGGTAGAAGGTGCGGTTGCTGCTCACGTCCACCACCGGGGTGACCTGGATCCAGTTGCTCGTAGCGGTCTTGCGGAAGAGGGCCACGTAGGGGGTGGGCAGGTTGTTGTCCGCAGGCGCGGGGATGAGGACCCGTGCGGTGGGCTGGGAGGCCCCCAGATCCCACTCCACGGCCAGGGGCTGGCCCAGGCGGGCCATGTGCCGGTTCGTGTCCAGGAAGTTGTTCACGTTGCGCACCCAGCGCACGGTGGCTGGGCTCTGGCCCTGGTCGTTGCGCTCCGTGGCCTCCACCTTCACCGTCTCGCCGGGCTCACCGCGCACGGTCACCTTGCCGCTGGGGGGCACGGTCTGCACGTCCGTGCGCAGGCCGTTCTGGTCCGGGCGCAGGGTGGTCACCTTGCGGTCGGCCACACCCGTGGGCGGCAGGGTGTAGGTCAGAGGCGCCTGGTAGGTCAGGGTGTCCGGATCCCACTGGGCCGGGCCCTTGTCCACCTCCGGTGCGTCCGGCCGGTTCGGTCCGCACAGTCGAGCTTTGAAGGTGGCCGGATCGCTCACGTTGCCGTAGCCGTCCAGGGCCTCCACCTTGTAGTAGACCCAGGTGTCCACCGGGGGTTTATAGGCCTCGGTGAAGGTGGCCTGGCCGTTCTCCACCTTGACGCGCTGGATGAGCTGCACCCCCGGCGCGTTCGGGTTCGTGATGGGGTCGAAGGAGCGGTAGACGATGAGCTGGCGGACCTGGGAGGCCAGCCCGGTGAAGTTCACGCTCAGGCCGCCGACCTGGCACTGGTTCACGTCCGCCACACTGGGCGCGGGCGGCTTCTGCCGGGGGTAGAGGCCACCCTTGGCCGGAGCGCTGGGCGCAGACCAGTTCCCGGCCGCGTCCCGCACCTGGATCCGGAACCAGTAGAGGCCCTGCTTGGGGGGCGTGTACTGGTAGGTCATGATGGCCGTGTTCGCCTGGGTCAGGCCGTTGGGGGTGATGTCCACCCAGGCGGTGATGGGCAGGCTGGCCAGCACACTGGGCTCGGTCAGGGAGGCCGGATCCGGGCTGCGCAGGACGTAGAACTTCAGCGGGGCGCTCTGGTCCGTGGCCGTGTAGGTCCAGGTCAGGGTGAGCTTGGTGTGCTGCTCGTCCGGGCTGATCTGCAGGTCCGCCACCGGGGCCGGAGGCAGCAGATCCCGCACCCGGATGCTCGCGGGCTGGCTACAGGGTCCCTCGTTGCCCAGCAGGTCCACCGGGCAGACCTTGTACTCCCAGGTGGTGAAGACCTGGCTGGGCTGGGTGCGGGCCAGGGTCTCGAAGACGTCCACCAGCCGGTCCGCGTAGAAGAACTTCCCCTGGGTGACGGGGTCCACGGACTTGCCGGGCTGGATCAGGCGGTAGCCCGCGCTGGGGTTGCCGGCCACCTTCAGCGGATTGACGATCTGCCACTGGTCGCCCGTGGCCGGGCCCTTGCGGTAGATCTTGTAGCCGGCCACGTTGGGGTTCACCGGCAGGGTCATCACCGGCCCGACGCCGCTGAACTGGAAGGGATCCTGGAGCTGGTTGCTCTTCTGGGTGGCATCCGAGGGGATGTCCCACAGGAGGAAGGCCGTGCCGTGGGCCTGGCGGTAGACCTGGGCCCCGTCCCAGTCGTAGCGCTCTGCGCCCGTGATGGGGCGGGTGGTGGGCGAGATGCCCAGATCGCTGGGCCCCTGGTAGACGGCGCCCTCCCGCAGGTTGGTGGGCGCGGCCAGGGCAGCCAGGGAGCTGATGGCCACCGGGCCGTAGATGGGCGCGTTGGGATCGCCCTTCACCTGCACGTAGTAGGTCACCAGCTCGGTGGCCGGGACATTGGTGTCCACAAAACCCAGCCCCACGGCCTGGGCGATCTCCGGGTAGGTGTCGGCCAGCAGGGTGACCCGGGCCCTGTTCTGAGGGTTCTTGAGGAAGGCCAGCAGGGCCCCGTCGTCGGCCAGGTTCTGGTCAGCCAGCTCCACGTTGCGCACCAGGTCCCGGATGTTTGAGGGCGCCTGGGCCTGGAACGTGGCCAGATCCGGCGCAGCCTTGGCCTCGCCGACCACGGTGAAGCTGCCCGTATCGCCCGTTCGCCGCAGGATCTGGAAGACGGTGTTGACGTCGTTCTTGCCCGGCACCCAGCGCCAGTGGAGGTAGATACGCCGGGCTCGGGTCACACTGTCCTGGGCCCAGGACAGCTCCAGACCGTCGCACCGGGCCCGCCAGCCTTGGGCCAGGGTGAACAGGTCCTCCAGCTCCACCACGCCGTCGCCGTCCAGGTCCTGCTCCGGGAAGAGAGGGGACTGGCCCAGGCGTCCCGCGGCGGCCTGGATGTCCAGGGCGTCCAGCACGCCATTGGTGTCCGGCGCGTCCAGGCTGCGGATGCGGTCCGCGGTGCAGGGGGGCGCCGGCGGCGTGCCGGGCAGGGGATCGTTGTCCTGGATGACCACCCGAGCCGTGGCCGGTTCGCCCAGCCGGGCGCCCTGGGGCTCAAAGAGGCTCAGGTTGAAGGCCTCGTCCTCGTTCTCCGCGTCGCTGTCGTCCAGGATGGTCACCTGGATGGATTTGCGGCTCTCCCCAGGGTTGAAGGTCAGGGTGGTGGAGATGGGGGTGAAGTCCTGGTTGGCCTTGGCCGAGCCCTCGGTGGTGGCCACCTGGACCGTCACCGGGCCTCCGCCGTTGGGCCGGTCCACCAGCTCCACGTCCAGGCTCACGGCGCCCGCGCTCTCCTCCTCACGGACGGTGTCCGTGAGGATCCGCAGGACGGGCCTGTAGAGGGTGGCGTTCGCATGGATCACGGCGATGCCGGACTCCACCTGGCTGTTGCCGAGCACCCCATTGGCCGGCGACAGCAGCAGGTAGCCTGCAGGAGGCTGGAAGCGGATCTGGTAGGCGCCGGGCGCGAGGGTGGGGAAGCCGTAGAGCCCGTCAACATCGGTCTGGGTGGCGTCCAGGACCGTGCTGCCGCTGCTGTCCAGGAGCTGGACTGTGACGGAGACAACACCGGACTCGTTGGGGTCCCAGGTGTTGTCCTTGTCCAGGTCCTCCCACACGAAGCCAGAGATGGAACCGGGCTCGTAGAGGCCCGCGTCCACGGCCACCAGGCTCTGGCCCGAAGCGAGGGTGAAGGGATCCGTCAGACCAGAGGCCGGCTCCACGTCGCTGTCCTTGGCATCGTCACTCCCTTGGTCCTTGGGGCTGAACTGCTCCCCGACCGGGGAGACGACCCGCACCTGGTAGGTGTCGGGCAAGAGGTTGTCGAAGTAGTAGGCGCCATCCTCGGCGCTGTCGGTGAGGGACGCCGCGATGAAGCCCCGGGTGGTGGAGAAGAGGCGCACCGCCACCTCGCCTAGGCCCGGTTCGCCGCTCTCCTGGACGCCGTTGCCGTTCTCGTCCCGCCAGACCCGGCCGCTGACGCTGGCCGGCAGGGCCACGTTGACGCCCACCTGGTCGCTGACCTGGATGGTCTGCTCGTCCAGGGTGTCTCCGTTGACCTGGACCCACTGCTGGAAGTTGCTGTTGGGCGCGGTCGCGGTGCAGGTGTAGGACTTGGCCCCACCGGGGGCCAGGCTGTCCAGGTTGCGGGAACAATCGTTGCTGGGCGTGGTGGTGGCCCCGATCGCTTGCCAACTGGACACAGCCAGGTTGATGGCTTTGGACGCACCGGTGTGGCTCACCCACACGGT
>CAYQEB010000045.1:0-12464 GCA_964416395.1 uncultured Caldilineaceae bacterium
GGGTGATCAGGTAGTCAATGCGGAGCCCGCCGATGAAGGCGTAGTCGGGCACAGGGTCCTCGCTTCCTGGGATGGTCTCGGGTGTGGGGATGGCGTCCATGATAGCGGAGAGAGGGGGAATCGTGCAAGGGCGAGGGTGCGGCAAGCCACCGAGACGAGGAGACAGGACGGCGGGGAGCCACGGCAGCCGGAGCCAGGGGGAGAAGGAGCCGCTCACCCAGGCCAATCGCCCAATTTCCAATTGCCAGTCTCCCTCTCGCCGGTCTCCCATCGCGCACGGAGTCAATCCACCGATCCATTTCCCGTCTTCGGTCTTCGCTCCAACCGAACCCCTCCCAAACCCCCAGAAATTTGGTCGGAACGATTTGGTTTCTCCCACCCTATCTTCTATAATTTGTGCATCTTCAGTAATTCACGATTTTAGCCAAACGGAGGCGTGAGCATCCTCCGATGCGGCATCGCCCCTCTGGAATCGGCCTCTGAGGATGCCGACTCCGCTACGAATTCGTGAACTGCTGATCTTCGAATTTGCGTGTCTCTGGCGACCATCCACCCACTCATCCACAGGCGAAACCCCATGACCGAACACTTGGATCCCACCCCTCCTTTCCAGCCTTCTCTGCCACGTTTTCTGCCCGCCTTCGCCCCTCCTCGGGCTGGGCTGTGGCTGCTCCTGCTCCTGGGCGCGCTGGGCGTGTTCCTGGGCGGCTGTGTGGCGGACCCCAACGCCAATCCCCTCTTCGCCGTGCCCGGGGACGCCAGCCTTGCCGGGCAGCAGGTTGGGGCTCAGGGCGAAGAGAGCGCCGCCTCGAGCCTGGAGGAAGCGGTGGTCATCCCCACGCCCACGCCCCTGCCGGAGGTGACGGTCACTGTGCGCAACCGCAGCGTCAACATCCGCAGCGGACCGGGGACCAACTTCCAGGTCATCGCGGGGGCCAGGCGGGGGGCCTCCTTCCAGGCCATCGGCCGCAACGGGGACAGCAGCTGGTGGCAGATCTGCTGCGTGCGCGGCCCCGAGGATGGGGAGGACGAGGCCACCCGGGTGGCCTGGATCTCGGACATCGTGGTGGATGTGGAGGGACCGGGGGACGAGCTGCCCGTGGTGGGCGAGCTCTTCCCCGGGGATCTGACCGCCACCTGGTCCGTGGACTACGAATGCGACTCCCAGCGCTGCGTGGTGCCCAAGTGCGAAGGGGAGATCCAGGCCCTGGTCCGCAATGCGGAGGACAAGCGCTGGCTGGAGATCGAGCGGCAGGTGAGCTGGCAGGGGGATTGCGGGGAGCCGGCCACCTGGGTGCACCAGATCGACCGCTTCACCGGGGAAGAGCGCTACAGCAACGACAGCGAGCTCTTCTTCTTCAACTACTGGGTGGGGAAGGAGCCTGGGGAGGCCAACAGCCTCTACACCCTGCCCGACGGCCGGCAGGTGCTGGCCTGGTGCTCCGAACCCCAGGGCACGGAGGTGGAGGAGGCCAACGGCTGGACCGCGGTCTACGACGGGAAGGTCTGCTACGACCAGCGCACGGGCATGCTGGTCTCCATGGAGTACACCAAGCGCTGGCTCTTCACCGGCTCCTTCGAGGGCGAGGAGTACGACCGGGCCTACTTCGGGGATATGGAGCGGTACCAGATCCGCCTGGAGGAGACGAATGCCAAGCTGGCGGAAACTGGTGAGTAGAGACTGGTGAGTAGAGATTGGAAGACTAGCGATTAGAGATTGGGGGGATCGGGTTCAACGGGAAGCCGCCCGATCCCCCAATCTCCCAATCACCGGATTCCCCGCCTCCTCATCCACTTACTTCCACCGTTTCCTCCGGGAAGACCGACCCAAACCCCATCTCCTCCAGATAGCGGACCAGGTCCCGGTGCGCCCGCTGCGCGTAGGCCGCGTAGCGCTGACGCTTGTTGCGCACCCAGGGCCGCAGCTCCGGCAGGAGCCCCATGTTGGCCTTCATGGGCTGGAACTCCTCCGGCTCCGCGTGGGTGATGTAGTGGAGCAGCGCGCCGGTCATGGTGGTCCGGGGCAGGGTGAGCAGGGGTTCCCCCCGCAGCAGACGCACCAGGTTGATCCCGGCCACCAGGCCGCCCATCGCACTGCCCACGTACCCCTCCGTGCCGGTGATCTGCCCGGCGAAGAAGAGGTCCACCCGCTCCCGGAACTGGAGGGTGGGGTGGAGCAGGACCGGGCTGTTGATGAAGGTGTTGCGGTGCATCTGGCCCAGGCGCACGAACTCCGCGTTCTGCAGGCCCGGGATCATGCGCAGGATCTCCTTCTGGGCCCCCCACTTGATGTTGGTCTGGAAGCCCACCAGGTTGTAGAGGGTGCCGGCCACGTTGTCCTGGCGGAGCTGGACCACCGCGTAGGGCCGCTTGCCCGTGCGGGGATCCCGCAGGCCCACCGGCCGCATGGGCCCGTAGGCCAGGGCGTCCTTGCCCCGGCTGGCCAGCACCTCGATGGGCATGCACCCCTCGAAGTAGCGCTCCAGCTCCTTGTCCGCCCCCTTCAGCTCCATGCGGGGCGCGGCCAGGAGCGCCTCCACGAAGGCCTCGTACTCCTCCTTGTTCATGGGGCAGTTGATGTAGTCCCCGGCCCCATCTCCCAGCTCGCTGTCCCGGTCGTAGCGGCTCTGGCGGAAAGCGATGGACATGTCGATGCTCTCCGCGGTGACGATGGGCGCCATGGCGTCGTAGAAGTAGAGATAGCGCCCGGTCAGCTTCTGGATCTCCTGGGTCAGCGCCTCACTGGTCAGAGGACCGGTGGCCAGGATCACCGGCCCTGGGGGGATGCGGGTCACCTCCTCCCGGATCACCTGGATGTTGGGGTGCTCCTGGATGAGCCGGGTGATCTCCTCCGCGAACTCCTCCCGGCTCACCGCCAGGGCGCCCCCCGCGGGCAGGGCGTGCTTGTAGGCCGTGCGGATGACCAGGCTGCCCATGCGCAGCATCTCGTTCTTCAGGATGCCCAGGGCCCGATCCGGCAGGGTGCTGCCCATGGAGTTGCTGCAGACCAGCTCCGCCAGCCGGTCCGTGACATGGGCCGGGGTGGAGCGCTTGGGCCGCATCTCGTAGAGTGTGACGTGAACACCTCGGTTGGCCGCCTGCCAGGCCGCTTCCGTCCCGGCCAGGCCCCCGCCGATGATGGTGATGGTCTCGGTCATGGTTTTTCTGGTGTATTGGTTGACTGGTGTATTAGTTGATTGGTGTATTGGTTGATTGGGTTCGTGCGGGATGGGAGAGTGGAGATCGGGAGGATGGCTCGGCTGAAAGTCGCCCCGAGAGCAGGGATGGGAGCGGCTTCACCGCCAACTTCCAACTCCTAACTTCCAACTCCTAACTCCCCAGATCGCATCCAATCATTGTAGCAAAGGGGTGGGGGGACGTCAAAAGCGGGGGCGGATTTCCCCAAAGGTGTTTCTACTTGCCTCGCACCCCACTTTCGCGGTACGCTTTCCCCAGCGAACCGATTCGCCCGCCCCAGGAAAGGAGCCTTGCCATGACTTCCGCCAACCCCACCCTGAACCCGGTCCAGATCATCGTCAAGAAGCGGGACGGCGGTGAACACACCCGGGAGGAACTCCGCTACTTCATCAACGGCTTCGTCCAGGAGCTCATCCCCGACTACCAGGTGGCGGCCTGGGCCATGGCTGTCTACTTCCAGGGCATGACCCCGCCCGAGACCACGGAGCTCACCCTGGCCATGGCCGAGAGCGGCGACATGCTGGACCCCCACCTGGGCCTGCCCCCGGGCACGGTCATCGTGGACAAGCACTCCAGCGGCGGCGTGGGAGACAAGACCACCCTGGCCGTGGCCCCCATCGTGGCCGCCTGCGGCCTGCCCGTGGGCAAGATGAGCGGCCGGGGCCTGAGCTACACCGGCGGCACCATCGACAAGCTGGAGAGCATCGCCGGCTGGAGCCCAGAGCTCAGCGAGGAGCAGTTCCGCCGCCAGCTCCGGGAGATCGGCCTGGTGGTGGCCAGCCAGACCGCCAACCTGGCCCCCGCGGACAAGAAGCTCTATGCCCTGCGAGACGTCACCGGCACCGTGCCCAGCCTGCCCCTCATCGCCAGCAGCATCATGAGCAAGAAGCTGGCCGCCGGGGCCGACGCCATCGTCCTGGACGTGAAGTGCGGCCGGGGCGCCTTCATGGAGACCCTGGAGCAGGCGGAGAAGCTGGCCCGGCTCATGGTGGCCATCGGCAGCCGAGCCGGCCGCCGCATGACCGCCCTCATCACCCAGATGGAGCAGCCTCTGGGCCGGGCCGTGGGCAACGCGCTGGAGGTCAAAGAGGCCATCGCCACCCTCCACGGCAACGGCCCGGAGGACTTCCAGACCCTGGTGGAGCAGGTGGCCGGGGAGATGCTCTGGCTGGGGAAACGAGGGGGGGCTTCGGGGGGTCAGGACGTGGTCGCCCCGGTGGGGGAAGAGTCAACGGAGCTGCCAGAGGAGTTGAAAGACCAGGTGCGGGAGGCCGTTCGCTCCGGCGCGGCCTTCCGCAAGTTCCGGGAGTTCGTGGCCGCCCAGGGCGGGGACGTCTCCATGGTGGACCAGCCGGAGAAGCTGCCGGCCGCGCCCCTGGTGGTGGACGTCACCGCGCCCCGGGCCGGCTTCGTGGCCCGCATCGACGCCCGGGAGGTGGGCCTCACCGTGGTGGACCTGGGCGGGGGCCGTCATAAGAAAGGCGAACCCATCGACCACCGGGTGGGCGTGATGGTCCAAGCCAAGGTGGGGGATCGGGTGGAGGCCGGCCAGCCCCTCTGCCAGGTCCACGCGGGGAACCAGGCCGGCGCGGAGATGGCCGTGGCCCGGCTCCAGGCCGCCTACACCCTGAGCGACGAGCCCGTTTCACCCCTGCCCGTGATCTACCAGCGCATCCGGGGATAGAAAACACCTTCCGGGAAGCTCCAAGCTTCCCGGAAGGTAAAGGGGGGCAACTACCATTGGACCAGCTGGCGCTCGGCCACCACTTCCCGGTAGACGGCCAGGGTGGCTGCGGCGATGCGGTCCCAGTTGTACTGGGTCTCCACCTGCCAGCGGGCCCGTTCCCGGCGCCGGGCCGCGGCCTCCGGGTCCTGGAAGAGCTGGTCCACCGCCCAGGCGATGCTCTCTGGATCATCTGGGAAGACGGTGAGGCCGTTCTCCTGGTGGGTGATCACCTCACTCAGCCCGCCCACATCGCTGACGATCACGTTGGTCCCCGCGGCCATGGCCTCCAGGGCCACGATGCCGAAGGGCTCGTACAGGCTGGGGAAGATGGCCGCGTCCACGATGCGGTAGAGCGCGTTCCGCTCCTCGTCGCTGATGTAGCCCAGGAAGCGCACCCGGTCCGCCACCCCCAGCTCCTGGGCCAGGGGCAGGTAGCGCTCCCCGTTCTTCCCCGCGGCCAGCAGCAGGGTGTCCGGGTGCTTCTCCAGGATGCGAGGCATGGCCCGGATGATGTTCTGGATGCCCTTCTCGTGGGTCATGCGCCCCACGAAGAAGAGCAGGGGCTCATCGTTGGGCGCATGGAGGCGGCGCAGCCGGGCCAGGTGCGCTCCGTCGTGGTTGCGGAAGGGCTCCACATCCACCCCGTTGGGGATGACCACGATCTTGTCCGGGGGCGCCTGGAAGAAGGCCTGGAGCTCCTGAGCCATATAGCGGCTGCAGACGATGATCTTCCAGGCCTCGTAGCAGATGCGCCACTCCATGCGGTCGATGTGGTAGCTGGTGCGGCTGGGCAGGTGGCCTTGGTGCCGCCCCCGCTCCGTGGCGTGGATGGTGGGCAGCAGGGGGGCCTTCCAGCGATGTTTCAGGGCGATGCCCGCCTCCCCCACCAGCCAGTCGTGGATGTGGACCAGGTCGTAGGGCCGTTCCTGGCCCAGCTGGGCCGCCCGCTCCACCAGGGCCTGGTTGGCCGCGACTACGCTGTTGTACATGTCCTGGGGATCCATGGGGGGCGTCTCCACCCGGTGGACCGTCACCCGCTCCTGGAGCGGCTCCACTGCCTCGCCCCCGCCGAAGCGGGTGGTCACCAGGTCCAGGTGGAAGGAGGCGTCCTGGGCAGCCATGCGGGCCAGGGCCGGGGTCAGCTCGGCCACATGTTTGCCCATGCCCCCAACGACGTACGGCGGATATTCCCATGTGAGCATCAGTACGCGCACGTTCGTCTCCTTGCTCGCTTTGTTCGGCGCCATGCTGGGATCGACGCCATGTCGACCCGAAAGTCCGTCCTCCACCTATCCTCCACCCTTTGGGATGCCAAGGGTTATAGCACAATTTCCCCAAGCCACCAACTTCCTTTGCCTGCAGGGTGTTTTCCCCTTTTCTGGAACGTTCACCGAAACTGAAAGTTCCCTCTTGACATTCAAGTAGCTTGATGGTTTACACTCTGTTCTAGCGGAGGCTGGCTCACAGATCTCCCTCTGGGATCCCGTAGGATGGAGCCGGAAGAAGCTGCCTGCGTGATTGGATTTTTCCCTGTGTGAATGGACTTTGAAGGAGGGATCGATGCGCATCAGTGAACTGGCCCGGGCCGCGGGCGTGTCCCCGCCCACCATCCGCTACTACGAGGAGATCGGCGTGCTGCCGGCCCCGCGTCGGGATGCCAACGGCTACCGGCGCTATGGGCCGATGGACCTGGAGCGGCTGCGCTTTGTCACCCGGGCCCGGGCCCTGGACTTCAGCCTGGACGAGATCCGGGAGATCCTGGCCTTCCGGGAGCGGGGCGAGGCGCCCTGCCGCTACGTGCTGGAGCAGATCCAGGCCAAGATCGCCGAGATCGACCGGCGCATGGCCGCGCTGGCCCAGCTCAAGCAGGAGATGGAGCAGATCCAGGCCGAGACCGCCCACCTGATCCCCCCACCCCAAGACGAGGAGGGCTGTGTCTGCCACATCATCCAGGCGATCCCCGCGCCTGGCACGGAGTCAACCCAGACTGCTCCGGCTCTAGGGGCCGGATCCAAGAGGTAGAGAGGAGAAACGGCCATGAGCATCGAGACCCGCATCTTCAAGGTGGTGGGCAAGCAGAAGCTCCACTGCGGCAGCTGCGAGAAGAGCGTGCGCTTCCTCCTCCAGCAGGTGCCAGGCGTCCAGCGGGTGGACGCCAGCCACAAGACCCAAGAGATCCGCCTGGTCATCGACACCCAGGCCCTGGATCTGGCCCAGGTGACCCAGCAGC
This sequence comes from uncultured Caldilineaceae bacterium, assembly GCA_964416395.1. Taxonomy (GTDB): domain Bacteria; phylum Chloroflexota; class Anaerolineae; order Caldilineales; family Caldilineaceae; genus S144-5. The sequence continues at coordinate 7,155 of CAYQEB010000045.1, forward strand.
TGGACTGGCTCGGCTACCAGGTGGCGGAGGTCACCGGCTGACCGGTCGGAGCGATCCGACCCGATCCATCATCAGACAACCTATCACTGGAGCCATTGGACCACCATGTCATTGATCTTCTCTGTTCTCATCGTTCCTGTGGCCCTGGGCATTGGCGGGGCCTTCACCCCCTGCGCCCTGGGCATCAACTCTGTCTTCCTGGGCGTAGTGGCCGGCAAGCCCCGGGCCCAGCGCATCCGAGATTGGGTGCTCTTCTCCGGGGCCAGGGCCGCTCTGCTGACCCTCCTGGGCCTGGCCTTCGGCCTCCTGGGGCAGACCCTCCAGGTCTACGCCTGGCGCTATCAGATGGCCATCAACGTGGGGCTGATCCTGCTGGGCATTGTCTTCATCGTCCAGCGCTTTCGCCCCCTGCCCCTGCCTGGCTTCAGCCTGCTGGGCAGCCGGGCTCTCTCGGGCGACCTGGGCATCCTGGGCCTGGGCGCGGTCTTCGGCCTGGACATCTCCGCCTGCGTGGGGCCTCTGGTCCTGGGACTCCTGGCGGAGACGGTGCTCCTGGGCCAGTGGTGGCTGGGGGGCGTCACCCTCTTCGTCTTCGGCGTGGGGCTGAGCCTGCCCCTGCTGGCCGCCACCTTCTTCGAACGGGCCAACAACTGGCTGGTGGAGGTGGCCCGCCGCCATCGCACCACCTTCTACCTGGTGGCCGGCAGCCTGCTGATCCTCCTGGGTGCTGGGGAGCTGCTCCTCTCCTTCGCTGGCCAGTACACGGTCTGAGGCCGGAGGCATGGAGGGGTGAGTGAGGCGTAACGAGTAAGGCGTAATCAGGGCAAAGAGGGATGTGGCTGTGCTTTTGCTCCCTACTCGTTAGCTTCATTGTCTGTTCGAGTCTACCGTCTGTCTGAGCGGCCATCATCCTGGCCATGTTCTGGAGGGATTTTCCCGTGACTGTCAACAAACTGCAGGTCAAAGTTGGGGGCATGAGCTGCTCCTTCTGCACCGCCACCATCGAGCGGGCCCTGGGCCGCATGGACGGCGTGGCCGCGGTCCACGTGAGCCTGGCCCACGAGGAGGCCCTCATCCAGTACGACCCCAACAAACGCCAGCCCGAGGAGCTGGTGGAGACCCTGCGCAGCCTGGGCTACACCATCCGGGACCCGGACAAGGTGCGGGCCTACGAGGAGCAGGAGGAGGAGCTGGAGCGGGAACGGCGTCGCCTTATCTTGGCGGGGATCCTCACCGGGGTGGCGGCGCTGCTCATGCTGGCCATGTGGATGGGCGTTCGGCGCCCCTGGTTCAAGTGGATCATGATGACCCTGGCCCTGGTCACGGTCTTCGGCCCGGGCTGGTACATCCTCTCCATGGCCTACCACTCCCTGCGCCGGCGCATCCTCAACCAGCATGTCCTCCTGGAGTTGGGGGCCTTTGCTGGGCTGCTGGGGGGCTTCATCGGCCTGCTGGGCCAGCTCCTGGACAACCCCATCCTGGCCCGTTTCCCCGTGCCCGACTTCTTCGGCGTGGCCGTCTTCGTCACCAGCTACCACATCCTCTCCGGCTACACCTCTCTCCTGGTGCGCACCCGAGCCTCCCAGGCCGTGCGGCGTCTCCTGGACCTGCAGCCGGCCGTGGCTCGGGTGATCCGGGACGGGCAGGAGGTGGAGCTGCCCATCGAAGAGGTCCAACCCGGGGACCGGGTGCGGGTCCGGCCTGGGGAGAGCATCCCCGTGGATGGGACGGTGGTCCAGGGCGTCTCCAGCGTGGACGAAAGCATCGTCACCGGCGAGCCCCTGCCCGTGGAGAAGGAGCCGGGCAGCCCGGTCATCGGCGGCTCCATCAACCAGTCCGGCAGCCTGGTGGTGGAGGTGACCCAGGTGGGGGACGAAAGCTTCCTGCAGCAGGTGGCCCGCTACATCGAGGAGGCCCGGGCCATGAAGCCGGGCATCATGCAGCTGGTGGACCTGGTGCTCAAGTACTACGTGCCTGGGGTCATCCTCTTCGCCGGGGCTGGCCTGCTCATCTGGACCCTGGGCAGCTGGCTGGTGACGGGGCAGCTGGACGTGAGCCGGGCCATTTTCGCCGCCCTGGCCGTCTTCGTCATGGGTTACCCCTGCGCCCTGGGCATGGCCACGCCCCTGGCCCTCATCCGGGGCGGGGGGGAGGCGGCCGGCAAGGGCATCCTCCTCCGCTCCGGCGAGGCCTTCCAGGTGTTGAAGGAGATCGACCAGATCCTCTTCGACAAGACCGGCACTCTGACCGTAGGCAAGCCCAAGGTGGTGGCGCTGATCCCCGCCCAGGACGCCTCGGCCCAGGAGCTCCTGGCTCTGGCCGCGGGGGTGGAGCTGCCCTCGGAGCATCCCCTGGGCCGGGCGGTAGTGGATCGGGCCCTGGCCGACGGGGTGACGCCCCCTTCCGTCTCCGATTTCCAGGCCGTGCCGGGCCGAGGCGTCCGGGCCCAGGTGGAGGGCCGACCTGTCCTGGTGGGGAGCCTGCGCTTCCTGGCGGAAGAGGGGATGGACCTGGCCCCGGTCCAGGAGCAGGTGCGCGCCCAGGAGGAGATGGGCCGAACCGTGGTGGGGGTGGCCCAGGACGGGCGGCTGCTGGGGCTCCTGGCCATCGCGGACACCCTGAAGCCCGACGCGGCCGAGGCCGTGAGACAGATCCGGGAGCTGGGCATCGAGCCGGTGCTCATCACCGGGGACAACTGGGCCACCGCCCAGGCCGTGGCCGCCAGCGTGGGCATCCAGGACGTGATGGCCCAGGTGTTGCCCGGCGAGAAGGCCCAGGCCGTGCGAGAGCGGCAGGCCCAGGGCCATCGAGTGGCCATGGTGGGGGACGGCATCAACGACGCGCCGGCCCTCATGCAGGCGGACATCGGCATCGCCATCGGCGCGGGCACGGACATCGCCATCGAGTCCTCGGACGTGGTGCTGGTGGGGGAGCGCCTCACCGCGGTGGTGGACGCCTACCACATCGGCCGCAGCTCCTACCGCAAGACGGTCCAGAACCTGATCCTGGCCTTCACCTTCAACGGCATCGGCGTGCCCCTGGCTGTCACCGGGCTGGTGCATCCGGTCTGGGCCATGATCGCCATGGCGGCCAGCGTCAGCGCCGTGCTCCTGAACTCCTTTGGCGGGCGGCTGCTGCCGGCGGTGGGAGGAAAGGGGAAGGGGCAGAGGTAAGAAGTTAGGAGTTGGGAGTTGGAAGTTAGGAGGGGGCGAAGGCGGCGTCCTCTCCTGGGTTGCGCCACAGCCAGAGGCGTGGGTGTCTGCGGATGCCCACGCCTCCACGCGTTCCGAGCAGGACGTTCCGGACGGGATGCTCTGAGCGGGGTGTCCGTGGCCTGTGCGCCGCCGGATCGCCTCGCTCCCCTCGTCGATCTTCCACCCCCGATCCCCCTCTTTCTGCACCCTTCCCTCGCTTTCCTTCTTCGGGAAAACTGCGATTCCGTTTCTCCCCTGGGCCGCGTTATGGTAAAATTCTCTGTTGTCTACGCCAACGCGCCACCTGGAGAGAACAGAATGCAGCAAGAGGTGACTCGCTTCCTGGAGTACCTGCTGGAGGAGAAAACGAAGAACACGGCCGCGGCCTACCGCAACGATCTCAGCCAGTTCCTGGACTTCCTGAGCTCCTACGCGCGGCCCGACGGCGCCTCCATCCAGGAGTGGGGCCAGGTGGACGAGTCGGTGATCCAGGAGTATCTCTTCTACCTGCGGGGCAAGGAGTACGCCCCCTCCACTGTGGCCCGCAAGATCGCCTCGGTGAAGAGCTTCTTCCAGTTCCTGCGCCAGCAGGGGCGCGTGAACCAGGACCCCACGACCAACCTGGCCTCCCCCAAGGTGAAGAAAAACCAACCCCACATCATCGATCCCGCCCAGGTGGACCAGCTCCTGGCCGCGCCGGCCCAGGACGACAGCCCCAAGGCCATCCGGGACAAGGCCCTGCTGGAGATGCTCTACGCCACGGGCATGCGGGTGACGGAGCTGGTGAACCTGGATGTGGAGGACGTGGACCTGGCCAACGCCCAGGTCACCTGCGGCACGGACGCCAAACACAAGCGCACCGTCCCCATCTACCCGGAGGCCGTCCGGGCCCTGGAGCGCTACCTGCAGGAGAGTCGGCCCCGCCTGGCGGCCAAGAACCCCGAGGAGCGGGCCCTCTTCCTCAACCACCGGGGCCGTCGGCTGACCCGCCAGGGGCTCTGGCTCATCATCAAGGAGTACGTGAACGAGCTGGGCATCCAGGGGCCGGTGACGCCCCACACCCTGCGACACAGCTTCGCCAGCCACATGCTCCGGGCCGGCGCGGGCATCAAAGAGGTGCAGGCCCGGCTCGGCCACGCCAGCCCCACTACCACCCAGGTCTACCAGCGGACCTCCTACACAGCCCCCAGCGAGCTGGTCATCGACGGGGAGCCGGTGGAGCCCCCCTCCTCCGAGACAACCCTGCCCATCTCACCCGACTCCGGCTGACCGGCCTGATCCGGGCTTTGGCCTCGGCCTGTCTTCCGTTCGTCTCTTCGCACCTGTTTTTCGATACCTTTTCGATGTCCGTTTTTTCCCGGTGGTCCGGCTTTCCTGATCCGACCTGCCGCATCTGCTTTTCACATCTGTTTTTGCAATCGTTTTCAAGTTGCTTTTCAAACCGTTTCTCAAACTGTTTTTTCACGACAGAAAGAAGGGCGTCCCGTGCAACCAGAGACCATCCCACAATCCTTCTCCCTGGAGTCCTACGACGAAGCCGCCGCTGTTATCCGAGAACTCATCCGCGTGCAGCCCCGGGTGGGGTTGGTCCTGGGCAGCGGACTGGGCCCCCTGGCCGAGGAGATCCGCGACCCGGTGCGCATCCCCTACCAGGCCATCCCCCACTTCCCGGTGAGCACGGTGGAGGGCCATGCTGGCCAGCTAGTGGTGGGGAGCCTGGCCGGGACGCCGGTCTGCGCCATGCAGGGGCGGTTCCACTTCTACGAGGGGTACACGACCCAGCAGATCACCTTCCCGGTGCGGGTCATGCGGCGGCTGGGGGTGGAGATCCTGGTGCTGACCAACGCGGCGGGTGGGCTGAACCCCAGCTTCCAGGCCGGGGATCTCATGCTGGTCCAGGATCACATCGGCCTGGTGAGCATGGCCGGGTTCAGCCCCCTGCGCGGCCCCAACCTGGACGAGTTCGGCCTGCGCTTTCCCTCCATGAACGACGCCTACAGCCCCCGGCTGCGCCGATTGACCCGGCAGGCGGCCGAGGAGCTAGGTCTTGGTTTGCAGGAGGGGGTCTACGTCTGGGTGGCGGGGCCTAATTTCGAGACCCCGGCGGAGGTGCGTT
>CAYQEB010000045.1:12564-29444 GCA_964416395.1 uncultured Caldilineaceae bacterium
GGGGTCTACGTCTGGGTGGCGGGGCCTAATTTCGAGACCCCGGCGGAGGTGCGTTTTCTGCGCGGGATCGGGGCGGACGCGGTGGGGATGAGCACGGTGCCCGAGGCCATAGTGGCCGTCCATGCGGGCATGGAGGTGCTCTGCATCAGCAGCATCACCAACGTGGCCATCGATCAGGTGGATGTGGAGGCCAAGACCAGCCACGAGGAGGTGTTGGAGATGGGGCAGACCATCGTGCCCCGGCTGAAGCGGCTGCTCCTGGAGGTGCTGCCCCGGCTGTGACGGACCGGCTCAGGCTGGCTCCCCCAGCTCCTGGAGGCGCCGGGCCTGCTCCTGGGCGGCCAGCTCCTCGATGAACTCGTCCAGGTCCCCGTCCAGGACCGCGTCCAGGCGGTGCACCGTCTTGCCGATACGGTGGTCCGTGACCCGGTTCTGGGGGAAGTTGTAGGTGCGGATCTTCTCGCTCCGCTCTCCGGTGCCGATCTGGCTCTTCCGGGCCGCCCCCAGCTCCTCCATCTGGCGTTGGCGCTCCATGTCGTAGAGCTTGGTGCGCAGGATGCGCATGGCCTTCAGCCGGTTCTGGAGCTGGCTCTTCTCGTCCTGGCAGGTGACCACGATCCCGGTGGGGATGTGGGTGAGGCGCACGGCCGAGTCGGTGGTGTTCACGCTCTGGCCGCCGGGCCCGCTGCTGCGGAAGACGTCCATGCGGACCTCGTTGGGCTGGATCGCCACCTCCACGTCCTCGGCCTCGGGCAGGACGGCCACGGTGGCGGTGCTGGTGTGGACCCGGCCCTGGCTTTCGGTGGCGGGGACCCGCTGCACCCGGTGCACGCCGGACTCGTACTTGAGCTTGCTGTAGGCCCCTTTGCCTTTCACCGCGAAGATCACCTCTTTGAAGCCGCCCCGGTCCGTCTCGCTGGCGCTGAGGAGCTCCGTCTTGTAGCCGTGCTTCTCCGCCCAGCGGGTGTACATGCGGTAGAGGTCCGCGGCGAAGAGGGCCGCCTCGTCCCCGCCGGTGCCGGCCCGGATCTCCACGATGACGTTCTTGTCGTCGTTGGGGTCCTTGGGCAGGAGGAGCCGTTTCAGCTTCTCCTCCAGCTCTCGGCGCTCCGCCTTCAGCGTTTCGATCTCCGCAGCCGCCAGGGCCTGCATCTCCGGGTCTTCCTCCTGGAGCAGGGCCTGGTTGTCCTGGATCTGGCGTTCCACCTCCTTGTAGCGGCGGTAGGTGTGGACCAGCTCCTCCAGGCTGCTTCGCTCCTGGGCCAGCTCGGTCATGCGGCTGTAGTCGCTCAGCACCTCTGGGTCCGAGAGCAGGCGGTTCAGTTCTTCGAAGCGTTCTTCGATTCGCTGTAGCTGTTCGTCCAGTTTCATTCCGTTTTCCAGTTCGTCATATCGTCCTCGGTGAAGACGGGAAGGTGGCCCAGAGCGATGATCTCCGGCCAGGCGTCCTCCGGCCCCTCGGTGAAGACGGCCATCTCCGCCAGGATCCGGGCGTTGGCCTGGTCGATGAGCTGGCGCAGGCCCTTCAGGGTGCTGCCGGTGCTGATCACGTCGTCCACCAGGACCACGTTCCGCCCCTGGACCAGAGCCAGGTCCTTGCCGTCCAGGTAGAGGTTCTGGGGCGCGCCGGTGGTGATGCTCACCACCTGGGTCTCCAGGCAGTTCTCCATGTAGGGCTTGCGGAACTTGCGCACCACCACGTAGGGCAGGCCGCTCTTCACAGAGAGGGCATGGCCCAGGGGGACGGCCTTGACCTCGGGCACGATGAGGGTCTCCGCGTCCGCCGGCATCTGCTGGGCCAGCATCTCCGCGGCGGCCTCCACCACCTCCGTGTCCCCCAGCATGTTGAAGATGGCGATGATCACGTCGGGGGCGACTCGAAACAGGGGCAGTTCTCGGACCAGATCCCCCACTTGCACCGTGTACACGTGGCCTAGATAGCTCATTTTCTCCTTCGCTCCAGTCTCCCATCTCGGTTCGATTGGCAGGATCGGACAGGCGCCGATCCACAGGCTATTTTACCACAAGGGGCGGCAGACGGCAGACCAGGGAACTTTGCCAACGCCGGGTGGGAATGGGGGATTGAGAGGCCAGGCGCAACCGGCGGACGGTGGATCAACGCCCATGTCCGAGCCCCCCAATTTCTAGTCCTCTCTTCAGGTTCTGACCATCCATGACCACATCTCCTGATGTTTCTCCCCGACCCAATCATCCAATGAACGAACCAACCAATCACCCACTTGCCCGATCCATCGCCCAGGCCCTGGGACAGGAGGTGGACCAGCTGCGTCCCCTGCACGGCGGCTGCCTGGGGGAGGTCTACCTGGTCGCCCTGCGGGATGGCGACCGGGTGGTGGCCAAGGCGGACGACCGACCCCGGCCCCAGCTCACCGTCGAGGCCTACATGCTCCGCTACCTGGCCGAGCACAGCCGCTTGCCTGTGCCCCAGGTGCTCCACGCCACGGACCGGCTCCTGGTCATGACCCACCTGCCCGGGGAGAGCCGCTTCTCCCCTGCCGCGGAGGCCCACCTGGCGGAGCTCATCGCGGCCCTGCACGATGTCACTGGGCCAGCCTTCGGCCTGGAACGGGACACCCTCATCGGCCTGCTTCCCCAGCCCAACCCCTGGACCGACTCCTGGATCGACTTTTTCCGGGAGCAGCGCCTGCTCCATCTGGCTCGCCTGGCCGTGGAGTGGGGCAAGATGCCCGCCTCCCTCCTGCGCCGGGTTCAGGCCATGGCCGCCCACCTGGAGGAGTGGCTGGAGGAGCCGGAGCGGCCCAGCCTCATCCACGGGGACCTGTGGACCACCAACGTGCTGGCCCAGGGGGAGCGCATCACCGGCATCCTGGATCCGGCCATCTACTACGCCCACCCAGAGATCGAGCTGGCCTACATGCAGCTCTTCCACTCCTTCGGCCAGCCCTTCTTCCGCCGCTACCAGGAGCTGCGTCCCATCCGCCCGGGCTTCTTCCAGCTGCGCCAACGCATCTACAACCTCTATCCGCTGCTCAGCCACGTCTGCCACTTCGGCGGCGGCTACGTCCAGAGCGTGGAGCGCACCCTGGCTTGGCTGGGCTACTGAGGATGGTTTACAATGGGCCCGCAGGCCATCCCCCAAAGCCGAGCGCTGTCTGCCGTGCTCATTGACCAGCAATGTCCATTGGGCAGCAGTGCCCCTCGGCGGGATCTGTTCGGTCGGATCTGCCTGCGCCGACCTGTCCACAGACCAACCCACACCATCAGACACATCATCAGAAGGAGGGAGAACCATGCCTGTACGAAACGCGGAGGCTGTCTGGAAAGGCACGCTGAAAGAGGGATCCGGTGTGATGAAGCTGGGGAGCGGGGCCTTCGAGGGCGCCTTCTCCTTCGCCACCCGCTTCGAGGAGGAGCCGGGGACCAACCCGGAGGAGCTCATCGGCGCGGCCCATGCCGGCTGTTTTTCCATGTACCTCTCCGCCCTGCTCACCAACGCCGGCCACCCGCCCAAGAGCATCCAGACCAAGGCTCGGGTGCACCTGGGCCAGGTGGACGGCGCCCCCACCATCACCAAGATCGAGCTGACCACGGAGGGGGACGTGCCGGGCATCACCCAGGAGCAGTTCCAGGAGTTCGCGGAGCAGGCCAAGGCCGGCTGCCCCGTCTCCAAGGCCCTGGCTGGGGTGGGCGAGATCGTCCTGGACGCCCGCCTGGTCAACGCCTGAGCCCTGGGATGGCCAAGCGGTCGTCCCGGCCCGCCTCCCCTGGGCCGCCCAGCCTGGGGGAGGCTCCCCCCACGCCCCGCCCCTTCCGGCAGGTGATCCGCTGCCTGCCCGCCCACTCAGATCGCCACCGCACGCTCCTCACCGTCCAGCTCCGCCCCGGGAGCCCGGATCGCCCCTGCCGTCACCTGGCCGTGCTGCTGAAGAACCCCTCCCGAGCCGACGCCACCCGCATGGATCCCACCGTGGGCAAGGTGGAGGCCTGGGCCCGACGCCAGGGCTTCGCGCGGGTCAGCTACGTGAACCTCTTTGCCCTGCGTTCGCCCCACCCGGCCGCGCTGAATCGGCCCACCTACCCCGAAGCGGTGGGGCCGGGGAACGATAGCGCTATCTTGATGGCGGCTCAGGAGGCGGAGGTGATGGTGGTGGCCTGGGGCAACCCCAACGGGGTGGAGCCGAGCCGCTACGCCCGGCGCATCCAGGAGGTGACCCGGCTGCTGGCTGGTCGGCCCCTCTTCCACGTGGGCCCGTTGACCCGCCAGGGGCAGCCCCGGCATGGCCTGCACTGGCAGACCGGCATGGCCCTGCGTCCCTTCCGGGCCCTGGGGAGGGCAGGGGCCGAGGATCAGGCGGCCGAGTAGCTCTCCAGGACCGGGACGTACTGGCAGCGGCAGCCCCGAGGCGAGGTGCACTCCCGGTGGGGCAGCTCCGGCACCCGGTCCACCAGGAACTCCTGGCCCAGGAATCCCCGGCAGTGGTCGCAGGTGAACTCGTCGTCCGGCCCCTGGATGGCCAGGCGTCGCACGTGATCCCCGCCTTTGCAGCGCTGCCAGGTGTCCTGGTTTTCCACGTAGAGGACCAGCTGCTGGGCTCGCCAGTAGGCCGCTTCAGAGGCGTCCATCCCCGGGGTGGCCAGCTCGTCCGCCACCTGGGCCGGGATGGCCTCCGGGGGCAGCCGCCAGCTCGCGCCCCACAGATGCTGCTCCCCGGCGTAGAGCTTCAGCCAGGCCTGGGTCTCCGGGCTGAGATCCGCCACCAGCCAGTGGTCCAGGAAGAGGATGCGCCGGGTCAAGGCGCTGTGGCTGAGCTGGGGCTCTGGGCCGGTCCAGGGGGCCTTGCCCAGGGGAAAGCGGGCCTCGTAGGCTCGGCGGATGGCCAGGGCCTGGCTGGTGTCCCGCTCCTCCAGGGCCTGGCGCACCCGGGCCATGGCCTGGGCCTTCTCCTGTTCCAGCCGCTCCTGGTAGCTGGCCAGAAAGGGCTGGGCCTTCTCTGTGACCCCCAGCTTGGGATCCCGGGCCAGGATCTCGTCTCCCTGTTGGGCCACCACGCTCTCCGGGGCGATGCGCGGCTCCAGCCAGCCCTGCTTCAGGAAGAGGGAGATGGTCTGCTCGTAGGAGCGGGGCAGAACGCGTTCCCAGGGCCGTCGCTCCGCTTCCGAGTGGAGGGGCCGGGGCGGCTGGAACTGGCTCAGCAGGTCGATCTGGGCGTAGTCGGCCAGCTCCGGGGAGCGGGCCATGGCCTGGCCGTCCAGTTGGGTGCGGAAGAAGAGTTTGCGCAGGATGTTCATGGTCTTGCTCCGGCTCTGAGCAGGGTCAGAATGGAAGCCCTGTGGGGGAAGGTGTGGGCGGATTTTAGCACAGGGTGGCGCGGCGCGTCCAAGCAGCGGGACGGACAGAGAGCCGGACAGGGGGGCGCGGCACGCGTTGGGCTGGTGACCAGATCTGTGGAACAGTGGGCTTTGGAGGCGAAACAACCTGGCGCCAAAACACCGGAAGCGGCGTCCCGGTGTGAGAGCGCCGCTTCCGATGCACAAAGGAGGAGGAAGAATGCGTCTGTATCCTACCCCAGGCCGGGGCAGGAGGCCGTAACGCCTCTTACCAACTATCCAGGATGTGCGGGATGGGAATGCAGGGGGAAAATGCCACCTCCTGAGGAAGGAGGCGATGGAGGGCGCACTATTTTTCGCCGGCGGGGCTCTCCGCACCCGGCGGCGTGGAGGGGGTCTCGGGGACGTCACCGCCCTGCTGCTTCACCCGTTGCAGGAGATCGCTCAGCTCGAAGCGGCGCCAGAGCCGCTCCTCCACATCTGCGGGGAGCTCTGTCTGGCTGGCGCCCAGGGTGTGGTAGAGGCTGATGGTCTTGCGCAGGGTGTCCACCACGATGCGGCAGTTGGTGCACTCGGCCATGTGCTGCTCCAGCTCCGCGCAGAGCTCTGGGGCCAGCTCCCCGTCGATGAAGTCGGAGAGCTGTTCCAGGTAGCCACAGTCGTTCTGCGGGCTGGACGGGGCCTCTGGATCGGCCTGTTCTGTGGGTGTGGATCCGGTGGCTGTCATGGTTGCTCCTTGGAATCCCTGTTGGCGTTCCTGGGCTTGTTCCCCTTGCGCTGATCGGTGCGCCCGTCGGTGTGTCCGTCGGTGTGTCCGTCGGTGCGCCCGGCGCTCGCCTTCGAGGAGGCCTTCCCCTGGATCCCGAACTCCTCCAGGGCGATGTGAGGGTTCTGGCTCAGGATCTCCCGCAGCTGCAGGCGAGCCCGGTGCAGCCGCACCTTGGCCGCGGAGGTGCTGATCCCCAGGGCCTGGGCCGTCTCCGCGGTGCTCAGCCCCTGGACGTCCCGCAGGAGGAAGACCGCTCGCAGGGGTTCGCTCAGCTCCATGAGGGCCGCCTCCAGGGCCTCCTGCAGCTCCCCCGACAGGGCCACCTGTTCCAGGTCCGGCTGCCACTCCACCAGGGTCTTGGGCAGGGCCAGGTCGTTCTCATCCAGCTCCTGATCCAGGGAGACAGTGGGCTTGCGTTTGCGGATGTGCATGAGCGCGGCGTTGGTGGCGATGCGGTAGAGCCAGGTGCCCAGGCTGCTCCGCCCCTCGAACTGGTCGATCTTGTCGCAGGCCTTGATGAAGGTCTCCTGGAGGATCTCCTCCGCCTCGTCCTGGTCGCCCAACATGCGCAGCCCCAGGGCGTAGATGCGGCCGGCGTAGCGTTTCAGCATGCAGGCGCAGGCGTGGGGATCCTGGCGTCGCAGGCCCTGGAGGAGCTCGTCCTCGTCCTTGTAGACGTCCAGGTCGATGGGCAGAAGTTCGGTCACAGTGGCGATCGCTCTCGTCTAGTAGATTCCCCAGGCGGGGGAAACGTTACAGCAGGCCGGAAGGGGGCGGTCTGGTCAGCGGAAGGGCTGGCGCTCTGGGCGCAGGTGGGGCAGGGCGACGACCACCGCGGCCAGGCAGGTGGCGAAGAGGGCGATGAGCAACACCCGGCCCACCAGGCTGAGTTGGACCAGCTCCCGCTGCAGGTAGGCGGTCAGGAGGACCCCAGCCACCAGGCCGTTGGTGAGCAGCAGGGTGATCACCGAGGCCAGGCGCACGTCCCGTTCCCGGGCGGCGAACCAGAAGCCCACGCCCATGCCCAGCAGGCTGGAGCCAGCCAGGCGGGCGGGCCAGGCCGGCTCCGGAGCCACGAAACCCCAGCCGGTGAGGAGCTGGGCCGGGTAGATGAGGAGCAGGAGGCCCAGGCCGATCCCCACCAGCAGGCCGTCGATCCGCATGATCAGGCGCAGGGTCCGGTAGTAGTCGGTGTACGAGTAAGCCATGGGCTGGAGTATAGCAAATTTCCCAGGTTTTGTCAGAAAGCCCCGCTTTTCAAGAGGGTTCCCCAGGGACGAACAGGGTGGAAGGGCTGTTTGATCCATCCCCCGGATTTCCAGAGCCGTCCTCTCGACCCTTTGCCCAACTGCTGGGGCGCATGAAACGCGCCGAAGGTGTTTGACATGCCCTGGGCAAATCGCTATACTGGTTTTGAATCCCCCCTTACACACCGTTGTATCCCCATTCTTCGCCGTTCTCAGGAACCTGTGCTCCAGTGTCGCCCGCCGCGAGCCCCCTGAGCTGGGTGATGGCCGTCGCCATGCATCCTTGGATTCACCCGGAACCTTGTCCTCTGGACGCCCTGTCTTCTGGATGTCCTGCCTTCGGGACATCCTGCCGGCTTTCCTCCGACTGGCACACACCCTGGCCAATGTCTGCCCCGAACTGCGTCCGCCGCCCAATGGCGCCCAGGCCGGCGGTGCAGTCGCATCTTTCCTTCGCTACCCCGTTCTTTCCAATCCAATCTCGCCACAGCCTAGTGAAATCAGGAGGAAGACCGTGAACAAACTACACAAATGGTCAGTACTGTGGATCGTCCTGGTGGCGGCCGCGCTGATCCTGACCGCCTGCCCCGCCGCATCCCCGGCCCCGTCCGGTGAGGAGGCAGCTCCGGCCCAGGAAGCCGCTCCGGCCGAGGAGGCCGCCCCCGCGGAGGAAGCCGCGCCAGCCCAGGAGACGAAGCAGATCGTCTACGCCCTCTACCAGGAGCCAGAGATCCTCAACCCCTACATCGCCACCCAGACCGCGGCGGGTGAGGTGAACAGCATGGTGGTGGAAGGGCTGCTGGGCGTGGATCCGGACGGCAACTTCTTCCCGGTGTTGGCCACGGAAGTGCCCAGCCTGGAGAACGGCCTGGTCTCCGAGGACGGCATGACCGTGACCTACAACCTGCGGGAAGGCGTGGTCTGGTCCGATGGCGAGCCCTTCACCTGCGACGATGTGGTCTTCACCTGGGAGGCCATCACCAACCCGGAGAGCGGTGCGGTGAGCACCACGGGCTACGACAAGATCGCTTCCGTCACCTGTGACGGGGACTACAAGGTCACTGTCCAGTACAGCGAGTTCTACGCCCCGTACCTGACCCTCTTCAGCGCCATCATGCCCCGGCACGCCACCGGCGACCCCGCGGACATGCAGAACTGGGAGTACAACTGGGACGGCCTGCTGGGCACCGGCCCCTTCGTGCTCACCGAGTGGGTCTCTGGTGACCACATCACCCTGGTCAAGAACGAGAACTACCGGGGGTACCCGGATCTGCCCAAGGCGGACCAGATCATCGTGCGCATCATCCCCAGCCGGGAGGTGGGCAAGGCTCTGATCACCTCGGGCGAGATCGACATCCTCTGGGACCTGACCGAGGCGGACGTGCCGGAGTTCGAGGCCAATCCGGACGTGACGGTGAACAAGCGCCCCAGCCCGGGCACGGAGCGCCTGCTCCTGAACCTGGCGGACCCCACCCTGGACGCCACGGACGATCCCATCAACAACCCCCACCCGCTGCTGGGTGACGTGCGGGTGCGCCAGGCCATCCAGCTGGGCATCGACAAGCAGTTCATCGTGGACGAGCTCCTCTTCGGCGCCACCACCGTGGGCACCAGCGAGCTGAACATCGGCTGGGCCCAGTGCAGCATCCCTCCCTCCGAGTACAACCCGGAGAAGGCCAAGGCCATGCTGGAGGAGGCCGGCTTCACGGATGAGGACGGGGACGGTGTACGGGAGTGCCACGGCTGCGCCAATGCGGAAGAGGGCACGCCTCTGCGCCTGAAGCTCCAGACCACCACCGGCAATCAGCTGCGGGAAGAGGCGGAGCAGCTCCTCATCGAGATGATGAGCGAGATCGGCGTGGAGTTCTACATCGAGAACGTGCCCAGCTCCGAGCTCTTCGGCTCCTGGGCCAGCGGCGCCTTCCGCAAGCACGGCAACTTCGACATCCTCATGTACACCACCAGCGGCGGCGTGGATCCCCAGGCCCACATGTACGGCTACTTCCACAAGAACAGCATGCCCACGGAAGCCAATGGCGGCCGGGGCTTCAACTACAGCCGCTGGGTCAACGACCGGGCCAGCGAAGCCCTGGATCGGGCCGGCGCCGTCCCGGATCTGGCCGAGCGCAAGGCGGCCTACCAGGTGGTCTGTGAGGAGATCGCCAAGGATGCTCCCCACATCTACCTGTACGACCGCTCGGACGTCCACCTCTCTCGATCCAACATCGTGAACTTCGATGTGAACCCCTGGGACAACCAGACCTGGAACGTGGAGATGTGGGACAAGCAGTAGACGAACCCTCTCCCCGGGAGGATCGCCCTGCCCTCGGGGATGGGAAGTGGAATCAGGTGGAGGAGCGGCGTCAGAGCCGCTCCCCCACCCGCTGAACCTCCTCTCCCTGGCCCGTCCCGACCCATCTCGCTTCGCTTTCATTCAACCCTGTGCTGTCCGGAGGTCTTCCGGTGACATCCTACATCATCCGGCGCCTGATCCAGGCTGTTCCGCTGCTCTTTCTCATCAGCTTCATCGTCTTCGTTCTCATCTCTCTGGCCCCAGGCGGCCCCATGTCCGCCTTCGAGGAGAACCCCAACCTCACCCCCGAGGACCTGGCCCGCCTGGAGGAGCAACTGGGCCTGAACAAGCCCATCCACGAGCGCTACCTGGCCTGGATCAGCCGCATCCTGGTGGGGGATTGGGGCTACAGCAACGCCACCCGCCGCCCGGTCCTGACGGAGATCGGGGATCGCCTGCCCAACACCCTGCAGCTCATGGTGATCTCCTTCATCGTCACCATCCTGCTGGCCATCCCCATCGGCATCATCTCGGCCCTGAAGCAGTACTCCGTCTTCGATCACATGGCCACCTTTCTGGCTTTCGTGGGGCAGGCTGTGCCCATCTTCTGGTTCGGACTCATCCTGATCATCGTCTTCAACGTCTGGCTGAACAACCCGGTCAGCCCTTCCAGCGGCTTCGCCTGGTCCCACCTCTGGGACTGCGGGGACTGCAAGCCCCTCATGCCCGGGGGCGGCATGGCCCCCTACGGGGTGGAGAACCCCACCCTGGGCCAACGCATCCAGCATCTGATCCTGCCGGTGACCATGCTGGCCCTCTTCGGCACCGGCACCTACACCCGCTACATGCGGGGGCAGATGCTGGAGGTGATCCACCTGGACTACGTGCGCACCGCCCGGGCCAAGGGGCTGAGCGAGCTCCAGGTCATCATCCGCCACGCCCTGAAGAACGCCCTCACCCCGGTGATCACCATCATGGCCCTGCAGCTCCCCGGCCTCTTCGGCGGCGCTCTCTTCACCGAGACCATCTTCTCCTGGCCCGGGATGGGACGGCTCTTCTTCCGTTCCGCCCAACGGGTGGACTACCCCTTGCTCATGGGCATCGTGATGATCAACGCGTCCCTGATCATCCTCTTCAACCTGTTGGCCGACATCACCTACGCGGTGCTGGATCCCCGGGTGCGCTACGACTGAGCCGGCCATGACCGGGCTGCTCCAACACCTTCACAGCGAAACCTTCACAGCTGAACGAAAGAGCGGAGAACCAATGGCAACCACCACCCTGGATCGACTCGACCTCTCGGTGCAGAAGGGCAAAGAGCGCAGCATGCTCAGCATGACCTGGCACCAGTTCCGGCGCCACCACATGGCCATGATCGGCTCCTTCGTCCTCCTGCTCCTGATCCTGGGTTCCATCCTCGTCTCCGTGGTCAGCCCCTACGACCCGGAGAAGAGCAGCATGCGGGAGCGGCGGGATCCTCCCAGCCTCGTCCATCCCATGGGCACGGACACCCTGGGCCGGGACATGATGACCCGTCTTCTCTACGGCGGCCGGGTCTCCCTGACCATCGGCCTGCTGGCCACGGTGGTGGGCATCAGCATCGGCACCACCATCGGCGCCCTGGCCGGCTACTACGGCGGCTGGCTGGACAACGCCCTCATGCGTCTGACGGACCTGTTCATCTCCATGCCCCGCCTCTTCATGCTCATCATCATGACCCTGCTGCTCCGCTCCTGGGATGTCCCCCTGCTGAAGGCCAACGGCGGCGTGGGGGGCATCATCCTCATCCTGGGCATCCTCTCCTGGACGGGCACGGCCCGGCTGGTGCGGGGGCAGTTCCTGGGGCTGAAGGAGAAGGAGTTCGTGGAGGCGGCCAGGGCCCTGGGCATCAAGAACATGCGCATCGTCTTCCGCCACATCCTGCCCAACACCGCCACGCCCATCATCGTGGCCGCCACCCTGCTGGTGGCCAACACCATCATCGCGGAGTCGGGCCTGAGCTTCCTGGGCTTCGGCGTGCAGCCCCCCACCCCCACCTGGGGCAACATGCTCAACGCCGCCCAGGACGAGATGCGCAAGGGCAACTGGTGGATGGCCTTTTTCCCCGGCCTCATGATCTTCCTCACGGTGATCAGCATCAACTACATCGGCGACGGCCTGCGGGACGCCCTGGACCCCCACAAGATCCAATAGACGGGCCCGGCCATCCAGCCTCCCCTGCCACGCCTGCACATCCCAGGCCATGGCCAGACCTGGCAGCCTCCTCGCCTGCCGGGTCTTTTTTCGCCCACTTCCCCTGTAACATTTCTCCCCGCTCCGTGGTATAAAGAGGCAGAGGAGCGCGCGGATGAACATCACGGCACCACCGGAACAACTCACAGACGCCGCCATCGTCGAGCAGATCCTGGCCGGGGATCAAGCCCCCTTCCGCCTGCTGGTGGAACGCCATCAACGGGCCGTCTTCAACGCCAGCTATCGCCTGGTGGGGGACCATCACCAGGCCGCGGACATCGCCCAGGAGGCCTTCGTCCGGGCCTACCGCTCCCTGCACACCTTCCGCCGGGACGCTCCGATGGCCCCCTGGCTCTGCCGCATCGCCATCAACCTCTCCTTGAACTGGCTGAAGCGCCAACGCCCCGAGCTCTCCTTGGAGGAGCGGCTGGACGAGCACGCTCTGGAGCTGCCGGACCTCTCCAGCGAGCCCCAGCGTCGCCTGCTCCAGGGGGAGCGGCAGCGAAGCGTGCAGGAAGCGATCCTGGCTCTGCCCCCGGACCAGCGGACCATCATCGAACTGCGCCATTTCCAGGAGCTCTCCTACCAGGAGATCGCCCAGCTCCTGGGGATCAGCGTGAACAACGTGAAGGTGCGGCTCTTTCGGGCCCGGAAAAACCTGCGTCCAATCTTGGAAGGGATGGGTGAACGATGAGGGAGCGACGAACGGAGGAGTGCCAGGGTCAGGAGGAGATGGTCTTTCTCTTCCTGGACGGAGAGCTGAGCCCCCTGGAACACGCGGCCTTTGCCGCCCATCTCCAAGGGTGCCCGGCCTGTCAGGCCTTGGTGGACCAGTGGGCCCACTTTTCCGCCAGCCTGGCCGTGGCCGAGGAGCTGCCCCCGCCACCAGAGCTGGCCGAGGGGGTCATGGCCCGCATCGCCCAGGAGCCGCCTCCCCGGGCAGCGGATCGGCTGGGGGAGCTGATCCTGGGCGCACAGCTCCTGGTGGGGCTGGGCCTGCTGCTGCTCTTCGGCCCCAGCCTGCTGAAGGGGCTGGCCCCCTGGCTGGGCGTCGGCCAGTCCCTGGACGGACAGCTGAGCCTGCGGTTCTGGCAAGGGTTCCTGGCCCTGGTGAGGGGCGTGATCAGCTGGCGTCCCCTGCCCCGGCTCCCTTCCCCTGGGATCTTGTCCCCGACGGACTGGTTCACCCTCTCCAGCCAGGTGGGCTTGATCCTGGTGGTGGCCCTGGGCCTGGCCTGGCTTCTGGGCAACGCGCTCCTTCTGGGGCCCACCTCCGGCAAGGGCCGGGGGCCTTTCTCCCGGGCCCGGTGAGCGGCGCGCAGCCCCCCACGGCCCAGCTTTCCGCTCCAGACGAGCGACGGAAGCGACGAACAGAAGAGCGGTAGCGCACTTTCAGTAATTCACGATTTTAGCCAAACTGAGGAGTGAGCATCCTCCGATGCGGCATCGCCCCTCTGGAATCGACATCCGAGGATGCCGACTCCGCTACGAATTCGTGAACTGCTGACTTTGGATAGAGACACTTCGGAAGGAGTCCCTGCAACGATGATGGCAACTGGAGCGATGGCAACTGAAGCGATGGCAACTGGAGCGCTCGTCCTCACCCTCTCCCCGGCCCGGATCCTCCAACAGGCCCCTCCCACGTCCCCGGTGGAGGACCTGGTGGGGATGATCATGGCCCTGGGCGTGGCCACCGCCCTGACTGCCTCCCTGGCCGCCCTGCTCCTGGTGTTGACCAGCCTGCTGCCAGACCTCAGCCGGGGCAGCCAAGCGGCGTTGACCCGCTTCCCCCGGCGAGCTTTCCTCATCGGCCTGGTGAACTACCTCTTCCTGGGCGGCATCAGCCTGGCCCTCTTCCAGCTCGAAGGGGAGATCACCGATGTCATCGGCCTGCTCCTGCTCCTGATCCTGGCCGGGGTGACGCTCCTGGGACTGACCGGCACGGTGGCCCTCCTGGGGGAGCGCCTGGCCGGGCTGAGCTCCGGCACGGTCTCCCCGGCTCAACAGCTCATTCGAGGCGCCCTGGCCTTCGTCCTGGCCGGCCTGTTCCCGGTGCTGGGCTGGTTCGTCCTGACGCCCGTCCTGCTCCTCCTCTCCTTCGGCAGCGCGGTCCTGGTCTGGCGCAATCGGGATCTTCTCTGAACCAACCCTGAACCGACTTTAAACCGACTCTGAACCAAAGCGTGACGTTTTCCGGGGCCAAGCGCTGGATAGATGGAGGCTCGCGAGGCGTGCGATCGTGAGCGGCTCCAGTGACGAACCCCTTGACCCTACCAGGAGGCGCCACCATGTCTACCCGCAACCGCACTGCGCTGGCCTTGCTCGCCTGGGCCAGCGGTCTGACCCTACTCTTCCTTGCCCTGCTCCGCCCCGGGCCTCTTCAAGCGGCGATCCCGTCGGATGCCTCGCTCCAGAACGCTCCTGCTGCCCTGGCTGCCCCGAGGACCAGGGCGGCCATCACCCGCAGCCTCTACCTGCCCCTGGCCCTGAAGGACGCCGCCTCCGGCGCTCTGCTGACAGAGGGCGGGCTCACGGCCCAACTGAGCCCTCATCCTGTCCAGGGCTACGTGCTGGATCGCCTGACCCTGGGCCTGAGCCCCACCCGCTCGGTGACCTACACCCTGGCCCCTGGGCCTCTCTGGCGGCTCCAGCTCTGGGACCCGTCCATCCAGAAGGAGTACGAGATCACCCCGGCCCTGGCCACCCGTTTCCAGGCCCGGCCCTGGCAGGTGACCGGTGATCGGGGCGTGGAGCTGGTCTGGAGCGGCCTCCAGGATCCCACCGGCGGCCGCTTCACCGTGACGGTCCGGGTGCACATGCGGGCCGGTGACCCTCTGCTCCGCTTCACCGGCCGGGTGGCGTACGACGAGAGCTCCGGAGGGCGGGCCGGCATCGAGCGCTTCGACCTGCCCCTGCTGGACCTGGAGGACAAGGGGCCCAGGAGCGAGCTCTACCTGGGCGCCCTGACCGGCCTGCGGGTGCGGGACCCGGCCCGGGCCGCCCGCACTGTGAAAGACGAGCCCCTGGACCTGCTCTACCCCTCGGGCCAGAACCTGGCCCTGAACGCCTACGCGGATCCGGTGACCGGCACGGCCAGCCTGCTGCTCCTCTCGGTGGACGATCCGCCCCAGGAGCGCTTCGCCCTGAAGCACTTCCTGGCCGGGGGCGTCAATGGGCCGGACGATGGCGGCCCCTACCTGCGCCTGGCCCTGGGACGACGGCCTGTGGATCCCCTGGCCCCCCACGACGTGACCCTGGCCGGGGACGCGGTCCTGGGCATCCTCCCCTGCCGGCACGAGCAGTCCTGCTGGTTCGACGCTGCGGCCTGGTACCGGGAACGGGTGGCCCAGGAGGGCTTCCTGGAGCGGGGGCCCCTGGCCATGGCCGGGGATCTGCCGGCCCATCTCCTGGACCACGAGTTCGTGAGCCTCATCGGCCACGTGACCACCACGGCCCTGGTCACCATGCCCACGGATTTCGCCGGCTACCGGGAGTATCTCCAGGTCATGGGGGACTATCTGGGCGCGGCCCCCACGGAGACCGTCTCCATCTGGTACGACTGGCCCCATCACTCCTTCGACCAGCAGGCGCCGGAGCACTTCCCGGCCCGGCCCGGCTTTGTGGAGAACGTGCAGAAGGCCGTGGCCAGCGGCTACCGCATCCTGCCCTACACCATCCCCACCGCCTGGGACCCCAAGACCCCGTCCTACACCCAGGAGCAGGTGGCTCAGCGGGGCGTGCTGGTTCGGCGGGACGGTAGACTGGTCCAGGACGAGAAGGGCATCACCACCCTGGACATGGGCGCCACCCTGGTCCAGAGCTACTATCCCACCAACGTGATCGAGCCTCTCTACCGGGATCACGGGGTGACCGGCATCTATCTGGACTTCTTCCCCAACGCCGTGGCCTGTTTCGCGGATGGCCACGGCCACCCGGTGGGAGGCGGGGACTCCTTTGCCCAGGGGGCCCGGGGCTTCTACGAGACGGTGGCCCAGCTGGGCGAGAAGTACGTGGGTGACGGCTACATCGTCAGTGAGGGCGGACGGGAGTACGGGCTGGACCAGCTGGCCCTGGCCAACACCTACCCGGCCATCGATTTCTGGCACGTGCACACGGACACCCAGCAGTACGTGGGCTACATCCCCCTCTTCGATGCGGTCTACCACGAGTACGCGCCCATGGGCAATCCCGCCCTCTACGACATGCCGGGCGACCCCATCCTGGGCCTGGCCAAGTCCCTGGCCGACGGCGGGAACCCCTACTGGGTCAACCGCTATCTGGACTACCACCACATGGTCCTGGGGTGGACCTTCGCCTACGGCCAGCGAGCCGTGGTCTTCCGCCGTCCCATCACGGACACAGCCCGCACGCCCAACGTGATCTTCCTGAAGGACGACCCCTATTTCGAGGAGGAAGTGGCCTTCTACCGGGACACAGTGCAGCTGCGCCAGCAGCCGGCCCTGAAGCCCTTCCTGACCCTGGGGCGCATGGCCCCACCGCCCCGGGTGATCACCGTGACCACCGTCAGCTCCATGACCGTGCCGGGCGCTGTGCCCCTGGGCGGGGATCTGGCTCCCTTCGAGCTGACGAGCACCCCTTCCGTCTTCCATGCCGCCTTCCAGGACCAGGAGGGGAACCTGGCGGTGACGGTGGTCAACTGGCGGGGGACGGCCCAGCCCTTCCACTTCGTCCTCAACCCGGACGACTACGGCATGGGCCACAACGGCCAGGTCCTCACGGAGACCTGGCGGGTGATGGCCTACACCAAGGGGGTGGTGGGCAGCGGGCTGGAGAGCGGCTGGCAGCCGGTGGACTCCCAGCCGGGCGTCTTCCTCCTCACCGAGGACCTGAACAGCAGCCCGGAGTGGCTGGCCCCCAACTTCCTGGCCCTGCCGCCCCGCTCCATCCTGGTGCTGGTCTACGAGAAGGTGACACCGGGGCCCCTGGCCGACCGGTAGGGCGCAGACGGGGATGCCGCTGGGCCCAGCATGCCACCGACATGCTCGGACCCACCCGAGGAAAAACGCAA
>CAYQEB010000046.1:0-21893 GCA_964416395.1 uncultured Caldilineaceae bacterium
ATTTCAGCCAGCCCCCCGGACCAACCAGCTTCCCAGACAGACCCCCAGCCAGATCTACGGAGACCCGCCATGACCTCCCATTCCCAGCCCTTTCAGCCCCGGATCTTCCGGCCAGATGTCCTCGCCCCCAACCCGGAGGCCCGCCGGCCCATCCTGCAGATCCTGGAGGCGGCCCTGGACGCCGTGGACCCTCACCGGGCGGTGACAGCCCATCTGCGCCGGGAAAGTGGCCTGCTCCAGGTCGCGGATGGTCGCTACGTCCTGGACAGCTACCGCCGCGTGCTGGTCCTGGGGGCGGGGAAAGCTGGCGCCCCCATGGCCCAGGCCGTGGAAAGCGTGCTGGGGGACCGCATCGCCCAGGGGCTGGTGGTGGTGAAAGAGGGCTACACGGCCCCCACGGAGCAGGTGACCCTGGTGGAGGCTGGCCACCCGGTGCCCGACGAGCGAGGCGTGGCCGCCGGGCGGCGCATCCTCGCCCTGGCCCAGGACGCAGGCCCGGACGACCTGGTGCTGGTGCTCCTCTCCGGGGGCGGCTCCGCGCTGCTGGTGGCCCCCGCTCCCGGCCTCAGCCTGGCCGACCTCCAGGCCATGAACCGGCTGCTCCTGGCCTGCGGCGCCACCATCCAGGAGATCAACGCCCTGCGCAAGCACTGCAGCGCGGTGAAGGGCGGCCAGCTGGCTCGAGCCCTCCACCCGGCCACCGTCATCACCCTGGTGCTCAGCGACGTGGTGGGCAGCCCCCTGGACGTCATCGCCAGCGGCCCCACCGTGCCGGATCCGTCCACCTGGGCCGATGCCTGGGCCGTGGTGGAGCGCTACGAGCTGGCCGACCGGCTGCCCCCGGCCATTCGGGCCCGGCTCCAGGCCGGCCTCCAGGGCCAGATCCCGGACACGCCCAAGCCCGGGGACCCTGTCTTCCAGACGGTGCGCACGGTCATCGTGGGGGAGAACCGGATGGCGGCCCTGGCGGCCCTGGCGGAGGCGGAGAAGCTGGGCTACCAGGCCCTGCTACTCACCACCTTCCTGGAGGGGGAGGCTCGAGAGGTGGGGGGCTTCCTGGCGGGGCTGGGCAAAGAGGTGCGGGCTAGCGGCCATCCGCTGACGCCGCCCGCCTGCCTGATCCTGGGCGGGGAGAGCACGGTGACCCTGGGGAACGCGCCGGGCAAGGGGGGGCGCAACCAGGAAGCGGCCCTGGCCGCGGCCCTGGCCCTCCAGGGCGTTCCGGGGATCCACGTGGCCTGCCTGGCCACGGACGGCACGGACGGCCCCACGGACGGCGCCGGCGGACTGGTGGACGGCTCCACCCTGGCCCGAGGCCGGGCCCTAGGCCTGGACGGGGAGGCTCACCTGCGCCGCCACGACGCCTACCCCTTCCTGGCCGCGGTGAAGGACCTCCTGGTCACTGGCCCCACCCGCACCAACGTGAACGACCTGCTCTTGGTCCTGGTGGAAAGGACCTGACCGGCGACGAGGGGAACCGGACTCACTCCTCCAGCCAGAACTCCCCTTCCCGCAGCTCGTTCATGGCCTCGGGCAGAAGGTCCAGCAGATCCCCGGCCAGGGCGCCGGCCGGCCCCACCATCTGCTCGCAGAGCTCCCCGGCCCGGCCGTGGATCCAGGCCCCCAGGCAGGCCGCCTCGAAGGGGGGCAGCCCCTGGGCCAGGAGCCCGGTGATGGCGCCGGCCAGCACGTCCCCGGTGCCCGCGGTGGCCAGAGCCGGGGTGGCGATGGGCAGCACCGCCAGCCGCCCGTCCGGATGGGCGATGACCGTGTAGGGCCCTTTGAGGAGCACCACGGCCCCCCATTCCTGGGCCTTCTCCCGGGCCAGGTCCCAGCGGTTGGCCGTCACCTCCTCCACGGGGAGGCCGCAGAGCCGGGCCATCTCCGCGGGGTGGGGGGTGAGGATGGCCTGCTCCGGCAGGAGCGCCGGCCAGTTCTCCAGCTTGGCCAGGTTGTTGAGCCCGTCCGCGTCCACGACCAGGGGAGGCAGCTGGTGGGAAGCAGCCTGGGCGCTCTCCTGTCGAGGGCTGGGCCCGAAGGTGGGACCGCTGGGCTGGCTCCCGGGTTTCTGCCTGCCCGCCTCCTCGTTCTCCGCGGACTCCAGCACGCTGCGGAAGGTGGATGGCAACACCGAGTGTTTGCCCCCTTCCCCCTGGCTGAGCAGGGCCCGGAGGAAATCCTGGGCTGGCTCTTCCTGGGTCAAGCCGCAGCCCACCAGCAGCGCGTCGTAACCGGCCAGGTGCTTCTGGACCAGGGGCACTGCATCCTCGTGGACCACGCCCAGCTCGTGGGCGAGGAGGAGCCAGGTGGCTTCGGTCAGCCCTGTGGCCACAGGCCCCCAGACGGGGTGGGGCACCGCGCCGGTGACCAGCCCCGCGCCCACTCGGCCCATGGCGGTGCAGCTCAGCCGGGCCGCGCCGGGGTAGTTGACGCTGCCCACCACGGCCATGCCCTTGCCGAAGGTGCCCTTGTGGCTGTAGACCGGGCGCGGGGGCAGGAGGAGGCCCACCCATTCCGGCTTCAGGGCGAAGGTGCGGATCTCCTGGGCCAGCTCCGGGTCGATGCCGATATCGGCCACGATGAGATCCCCCACCAGGGCCGCGCCGGGGAAGATGAACTGGCCTCGTTTCGCATAGCCGAAGGTGACGGTCAGGTCCGCGGTGAGGGTGTGGGGATCCGCCTGGCCTGTGTCGCAGTTCAGGCCGCTGGGGCAGTCCACCGCCACCACGTGCAGCTCCTCCGCCTCTGGATCGTGTCGCCGATCCTTCTGGGCCTGGGCCACCCGTTCCAGGATCTGGGCCAGCAGCCCCTGGATGGGGCGGTTGGCGCCGGTGCCCAGGAAAGCGTCCACCACGATGCCAGCGCTGGCCAGCCACTCATCCAGCAGGGCCAGATTCTCGTCCTCCTCGGCCCGGGTGTGGGTCACCCCCATCTCCACCAGCCGGTTGAAGTGGCCCTGGTAGTCGTGTTCCGGGTCCGTGGCCCGCTTCCAGAGGTAGATCAGGGGCTCGTAGCCGGCCTCCTGCAGGTGACGGGCGCAGACCAGGCCATCTCCGCCGTTGTTGCCCGGCCCTACCAGGACCAGCACCGGCATCTCCTTGTAGAGCACCGGCGTCTCTTCCTGGATGGCCTGGGCCACCCCGGCCCCGGCCTCCTCCATCATGGCCGCGAAGGAGTGGCCCCGGGCGTCGCTCTCCTGCTCCAGCCGCTGCATCTCGGCCACGGTGACGATCTTCAGGTGCTCCGGGATGGGGAACAGCTCCTGGGTGTCGGGTCTCTCTGCCTGCTTGCTCATGGTCAACGCTCCGTGCATGGGGTGTGAATCCGAATGAGCCGTCGGCTACAGTGTAGATCCGGCGCGCAGATCCGCGCAAGTGGCGGCCTTTGGCTCCTTTGGCCCTTGGCGGGCAGCGTAGGCTTTCGGAGAGGGAAATGTCCTGACTGGCCTGGGCAATCGGCCTATGATGGACAAGGTGAATCGAGGGCTTCGCTCTCTCGCGTGCCCGAACCTTGTTCAGGAGGCGATCCTATGGACGAATCTCCCTTCCCACTGCCCGAGCCGCTGGAACCGGAGGCCCTGGAGAGGACCTTCCGCCAGCTGGAACAGGACGATCAGGTGGAGGCCTTTGCCCTGGCCATCCAACTCCGCTACGCCCAGGAACCGGCCAACCTGCTCCTGGCTGCCTGGCATGCCCGGCTGACCTACCCGGGGAGATCTGTTCGGAGGCGGATGGTGGCCTGGCGCTGGGCCATCCCCCTGGCGCTCCTCAACGGGCTCCTCTTCTGGTGGCTGTCGGATGATCGGTACATGTTCCGCCTGCCCGGGGACCTGTACGGCTACATGCCCTGGCTGGTGGCCTATTGGATGCCCATCGCGGCCGCCTTCGTTCTGGTCTATTTCTCCCTGGCGGGCAGGGCCCGGTGGCGGCGGACGTTGACAGGGGTTGCCGGGCTCGCCGTTCTCAGCCTCTACCTGTACGGAGCCTCCCAGTGGATGGTCCCTCGCGTGGCCATCGAGCAGTACCTCAACCTGGGCGCGATCCACCTGCCCATCCTGGCCCTGGCCGGGATCGGTTTCGTTGTCTTGGCCGGCGCCAAGGGCGTGGCGGACCGTTTTGCCCTGCTGATGAAGATGCTGGAGGTGGTGATCTTGGCGGGGATGTTCGTCCTGGTGGGAGGCGTCTTCGTGGGGATCACCGCGGGCCTGTTCAACGTGCTGGGGGTGAATCTGCCCGAGTGGGTGATGCGTCTGCTCGTCGCTGGAGGGGCAGGCTTGGTCCCTCTTCTGGCCACGGCCATCCTCTACGACCCCACCCGCGCCCCTGGAGAGCAGTCCTTCGATGAGGGGCTGAGCAAGGTTATTGCCCTGATCCTGCGGCTGATCCTGCCCCTGATCCTGGTGGTCCTGGCCGTCTATCTGGTCTTCATCCCCTTCAACTTCCGGGCGCCGCTGACCAACCGGGATGTGCTCATCATCTACAACGTCATGCTCTTCGCGGTGATGCTCCTGCTGCTGGGCGTCACGCCTGCGGGGGCAGAGGATCTCTCCCGATCCCAGGCACGATGGCTGCGGCGGGGCATCCTGGCCCTGGCCGCGTTGGCGGTGCTGGTGGGGGGCTATGCCCTTTTCGCCATCGCCTACCGCACCTGGCGCGGCGGACTGACGCCCAATCGGCTGGCCTTCATGGGCTGGAACGTGGTCAACATCGGCCTGCTGCTCCACCTGCTGGCGAGTCAACGGCGTGTGGGGTCGGAAGGGGAGTGGGTGCCGGCGCTGAAGCGGGTCTTCGCCCGGGGCGCGGTGGTCTATGCCCTGTGGGCCCTGGTCGTCGTCCTGGCCACACCCTGGCTCTTCGGGCGGCCCCCCGGCCCCGCCTTCGCGGAGCTGCCCCGCTCGGTTCAGCGCGCGGTGTACGGGGAGGGATACCCCGTTCTGCTGAAGTGCGACAGCCCCCACATCTACCTGCTGGAGCGGGGCAGGAAGCGCTGGGTCAAGGACATCCCCACCTTCAGGGCCCAGGGCTTCCGCTGGCGGGATGTGCGCTTCGTCTCCTGCGAGGACCTGCGTCGCATCCCCGACGGCCCGCCCATCCCGCCGGACGCCGGACCCCCGCCCGCGCCCTACTCCCGCTACGGCCCGGCGCCCACCCCAATCCTCGCGCCCACACCGACCACGCTCCCTGGACGCTGACAGCCCGGGCCACCGGAGCTGCATCTACCCGAACAGGGCGTCCCGCAGGCGAGCGGTGAGCCCCCGGGGGTCCTCGGACTGCCAGACCCGGCGGCCGATGGCCACCCCGGCCGCGCCCGCGGTCACCGCATCCCGGGCCATCTGGACCGTGGCCTCGTCGTCTCCGCTGCTGGGCCCCCCAGCCACGATGATGGGCACGGAGACCGACTCCACCACTTCCTGGAACTCCGCCACATCTCCGCTGTAGTTGGTCTTGATCACGTCCGCGCCCATCTCCATGCCGATGCGCGCTGCGTGAGCGATGGCCGTGGCCTGGTAGGCCCGCTCGTCGAAGGGGGGCATCATCTCCGCCACCACGGGCATGCCCACCTTGGCCGCGGCGTCGATGATCTGGGCCAGCCAGCGGTAGATGGCCACGTCCCCGGCCCGGCCGAAGAAGACCGAGACGGCCACCGCGTCCGCGTCCATGCGCAGGGCCGTCTCCAGGGAGGCGATGGGCGTCTCCTGGGTGCCCTCCAGGCTCAGCCCCGCGGTCAAGCTGATGCGCAGGACGATGCCCACCGAGGGCGGGATCTCCGCCGCGGTCACCTTGTAGAAGCCCGGGGAGATGAGCAGGGCGTTGGCCCCGCCGGCGATGACCTCCCGCACGATGGCGCGGGGGCGGTGAATGCCCCGCACCGGTCCCAGCCAGCCCCCGTGGTCCAGGGGCGAGAGGAGGCAGCGCCTCTGCTCTCCTACGAAGAGACGGCTCAGGCGACGATCTTTTCCGACCATGGAAAACTCCTTTGGGTGTGGAGTGTGGGTGTGGATTTTGGCGCTAGAAATTGGGAGAAGTTCCTTCCCAGCCCGCCACCACCTCCGCCCAAGCCCGGTAGCGGCGGTAGAGGGGATCGTAGATCCCCGCCAGGGCCGGGTCGGGCAGGAACTCCTGAGGCGGCTCCTGGAAGGTGGCCAGCAGGGCTTCCTGGAAGGAGAGACCCGGCTCCAGGACGGTGCGGCAGTAGGCGAAGAGGGGGCGAGTGACGCACTCCTTCCCCGCGTGGATGCGCACAGGCCGCTGGCAGACCTGGGCGATGATGTTCGGCCAGCCGGCCACCTCCGCGCCCCCGCCCGAAAGGGCCAGCTCCTGGATGGGATGGGCCAGCTCCTGGGCGATCTCCAGCAGGTGGCGCAGGCTGTAGGCCACCCCCTCCAGCACTGCCCGGACCATGTGGGCCCGGCTGTGGGCCAGGGTCAGCCCGTAGAAGCCGCCCCGCAGGCCATCGTTCCAGTAGGGGCTGCGCTCACCGGCCAGAAAGGGCAGGAAGATCAGACCGTCGCTGCCTGGCCGCGTCCCCTGGGCCATCTCCAGCACCTGGCTCAGGGGCGTCTCGGCAGAGAAGAGCCCCTGCCAGGCCCAGGTCAGGGCCCGGCCGCTGGTGGAGAGGACGGCGTTGAGCAGGCGGTAGGGGGGCAGCTCGTAGACGTGCATGCGCTGCTCCTGGGGTGGCAGGCTCTCCTCCTCCGTCAGGGGGGTGGCCAGCATGGCCGAGCTGCCCAGGGAGCAGTTGAGCCGCTCCGGCGCTGGGGGCGCGCCTCCCAGCAGGGCCAGGACGTCCCCCGCGCCCACGATGACCCGGGCGGAAGGGGGCAGGCCCAGGGCCTTCGCCACTCCCGGGAGCAGGGGGCCAGCATCCTCCTGGGGCGGGGCCAGGGGGGGCAGCACCTCGGGATCCAGCCCCACCAGGGCCAGCCGCTCCAGGGACCAGGCCCGGCGCGTCCGGTCCAGCAGGCCGGAGCCGTCCGCGTCGGTGAGGTCCGTGAGTCGGCGGCCGGTGAGGCGGAAGCGCAGGTAGTCCTTGGGCCAGAGGAGGCTGCGCACCCGGGCCATCACCTGGGGGCGGTGGCGGGCCAGCCAGAGGAGCTTGGGCAGGGAGTGGGCCCCGCTCAGGCGGAAGGGGGGCAGGCCCAGCCGCTCCCGGAGCTCCTGGGCCTCGGCCTGGGCCCGCCGGTCCAGCCAGAGGATGGTGGGAGGGATCACCTGGCCGGCCCGGTCCAGGAGCACGGGGGTGTGCATCTGGCCGGTGACGCCCAGGGCGGCCACCTGGCCCAGGGGAAATCCTTCGGCCTGCAGCTGGGCCAGGGCCCCTTCCAGGGCGCGCCACCACGCCTCGGGATCCGCCTCGGCCCAGCCTGGCTGGGGGCTGCGGTAGCCGTAGCCCTGGCTAGCCACCTGGAGGAGACGGCCGTCGGCCTGGTAGAGCACCGCCTTCAGGGCCGATGTGCCCACGTCCACTGCTAGGATGAGGCTGGAGCCAGAGGTGGTCATGGCGATGGTCCTGGCCGGGTGGCTGTGGCGGGTTGTGGATCAAGGGTGGTGGGCGATCGCGTGAACGGATGCGCGGGTGAACGGGTGGTTGGGCGCCTGCCCTTCCCTGGGCTCGCGGCCCTCGCCGTCCCTCGTCTGCCGCCTTCCGCGTCTAGGCGTTGTTCTCCTCCATCGGATTGATGTCCGGATTGATGGCCATCATGATCTTGAGCCCCTCCCGGTTGGCCACCATCTGGAAGCCCCGGCCCAGCTCCTCCAGGGGCAGGAGGTGACTGATGAGGCTCGCTGTGTCCACCTGGCCGCTCTGGATGAGCTCCAGGGCCCGCTCCATGTCCTGGGGGGTGCTGTCCGCGGAGCCTGTGAGAATGTATTCCCCGTAGTGGATCTGGTTGGGATCCAGCTGGATGGTCTGCTTGGGGTAGATGCCGGCGAAGATGTTCAGCCGCCCCCCCGGGGCCAGGAGGGGGAGGGTCTGTTCGACCAGGGGGGCCACGCCCACGGCGATGACCGCGGCGTCCACGCCCCAGCCGTCGGTCACCTCCTGGACGAAGGCGGCCAGATCCGTCTCCTTGGGATCCACCGTCCAGGTCGCGCCCAGCTCGGCGGCCTTTTCTCGCCGGGCGGGGAGCAGGTCCGCGGCGATGACCTGGGCGCCGAAGCTCCGGGCCACCTGCATGTGCATGAGGCCGATGGGGCCCAGGCCCACTACCAGGGCCACGTCCCCGGGATGGAGCTGGAGCATCTCCTGGCCTCGGACCACGCAGGCCAGGGGCTCCATGAAGGCGGCGGCCTTGAGGCTGGTGGTGGGGCGCAGGGGGTAGATGTTGCGCCGGGGCAGGCAGATGTAGTCCGCGTAGCCGCCGGCGAACTGCTGGTAGGTGGGGTTCTGGCAACGGTTGGGGCGTCCTCGGCGGCAGGCCTTGCAGTAGCCGCACTTGACGATGAAGTCCGCGGCCACGGGCTGGCCCAGGGCCAGGTCGGTGACCTTGTCACCGAAGCCGGCCACGACGCCCGCGCTCTCGTGCCCCAGGACCCGGGGAAAGGCCACGGAGGATTTGCCGGAGAAGGCCCGCACGTCCCAGGGGCAGATGCCGGTGTAGGCCACCTTCACCAGCACTTCGTCTTCCTTGGGCTGGAAGATGGGACGCCGGCGCAGCTCCAGCTGGCCGGGGGTTTCGCTCCACATCTGGCGCATGGTTGATTCGGGCATGGGGATGGCGTCCTTCCTTGTGATGAGGTCCTGCCTCGTGATGAAAGTGCAATGGCGGGAGGCGACGGAGGCAGTCGGGTGATCGGGTGACTGGGTGATTCGTCCCCTGTGCTGGGTTCCTCTCAGCCTCCACTGGTCCAGCTCCGATCTTCTGGCTAGCCTTTGGCCGCGCCCATGGTCAGCCCCTGGACAAAGTAGCGATTCAGGAAGAGGGAGATGATCACCGCCGGGATGATGGCGAAGATGCTCATGACCGCCATGATCCCCCAGCTGATCTCCACGGAACTGAAGGAGGCCAGGATGCCCAGGGGGATGGTCTTGGTCTTGGGCGAGGTGAGCATGAGGGCGAAGAGGAAGTCGTTCCAGGAGAAGATGATGCAGTAGAGGGCCGAGGCCACGATGCCGGGTAGGGAAAGGGGCAGGGCGATCTTGAGGAAGGCGTCCAGGTGGGAGGCGCCGTCCACCAGAGCCGCCTCCTCCATCTCCTGGGGCACGTCCTGGAAGTAGCTGCGCATCATCCAGACCACGAAGGAGGCGTCGAAGACCGTGTCCAGGATGATGACCGCGGCGTAGGTGCCCAGCAGGTGCAGGTCCCGCATGATCAGGTAGAAGGGGATGAGCATGGCGATGGGCGGGATCATGAGCAGGAGGAGGAAGAAATAGGACGAGGTGTTGATCAGCCCCGATTTGCTGCGGGCAATGGCGTACCCGGCCGGCACGCCCAGGAGCAGGGAGAAGACCGTGGCCCCGGTGGTGATGATGATGCTGTTGGTCAGGTAGCGGAAGACCTTGGTGTTCTGGATCACCTCCTGGAAGTTGCGCAGGGTGAAATCGAAGAAGATCCACTTGGGCGGAATGGCGAAAGCATCTCGCCCGAACTTGAAGGCGGTGGTCAGTAGCCAGAAGAGGGGCATCATGAAGAAGGCGATGACCAGAATGATGGCGATGTTCAGGAAAATGCGTTCCAGCAGGGATGTTTTCATGGATGGTTAGGTGACTGGTGGTTGGGTGACCAGATGGTTGGGTGACCAGGTGGCTGGGTGAACGGGCAAATGGATCCTCCGGTGGCGGGAGGGACGTCTCATCGGTGGCCGCCGTCCACCGTTTTGCATCCACGGTTCGCCGGCTCTCACAGCTGCCGCTGCTCCAGGACCATGACGTAGAGGATGGACAAAATGGCCACCACCACCAGCAGGATGTTGGCCAGGGCCGCGGCGTACCCCATGTTGAAGAAGGTCATGCCCACGGTGTAGATGTGGTAGTTGAGCACCGTGGTGGCGGTCCCTGGGCCGCCGGCCGTGGTGGCGTAGATGATGTCAAAGACCTTGAAGGACTGCATGGTGCGGAGGAGCAGGCCCACCAGGAAGACGGGCTGGAGCAGGGGCAGGGTGATGTGCACGAAACGCTGCCAGCGGCTGGCCCCGTCCACCCGAGCCGCCTCGTAGGGCTCGCTAGGCAGGCTCTTCAGCCCGGCCAGGAAGATGACCATGAGCAGCGGACTCCACTCCCACAGGTCCACCAGGATCACCGCGGCCATGGCCGTGGCCGACTCGCCCAGAGGGCCCCGGCCCAGGTCGAAGCCCAGGAGCTTCAGGTAGTAGGGGATGACGCCGAAATCCACGTTGTAGAGGGAACGCCAGACCAGCCCCACCACCAGGGGCGGGATGGCCATGGGCATGAGCAGGAAGGAGCGGATGAACTGCATCAGCCGGGTCTCTGCAGCGAGGAGCAGGGCCAGGGCCAGCCCCACGGCCATCTCGGTGGTCACCGTGCCGAAGACGAAGACCAGGGTGTTGGCCAGGGCCTTGCGCACCTGGGCGTCCTGGAAGGCGGTGATGTAGTTGGCCAGGCCCAGGAAGGTCTTGGTCTGGTTGGGGTCCGTCAGCCGGTACTTGAAGAAGCTGATGCCAAAGGAGAAGAGCAGCGGGTAGATGGCGATGGCCACCACGAAGATGAGCAGGGGCGCCAGCAGGAGCAGATAGTGGCGTTCCACGTTGCGCAGGGCTTGGACGAAGCGTTTCATGGGCTTGGCTTCCAGGCCGGGGAGGGGATGGATCCACGTTGGCCGGGGATCCATCCCCTCCCGCCGGTCGATGGCAGGGGATCGGGACTACTTCAGGGCCGCTTCCACCTGAGCCTGGGCCTGATCCAGGGCCTCCTGGGCGGTCATCTCGCCCACCAGGAAGGCGTTGACCGTGGTGCCCAGGGCGTCCTGGATAATGCTGTACTCGGGGATGCGGGGGCGATAGTCGCCGTCGCCCTTCTCGAAGGATTCCAGCAGCACCGGGAACCAGGGGTACTCCTGGTTCAGCTCCGGATCCTCCAGGGTGCTGCGGCGGATGGGCGCGCCATCGTGGCGGATCCACTCCTTCTGGATCTCCGGGCTGGTGAGCCACTTGATGAACTCCCAGGCCGCCTCCGCGTTCTCGGAATCGGCGTTGATGCCGATGCCCCAGCCGCCGAAACCGTACTTGGGCTCCATGCCCTCGGCCACCGGGGCCAGGGCGATGTCCACCTTGCCCACCACGGAGGAGATCTCCGGGTTCTCGTAGCCGGCCCGGGCGATGCTCCAGCCCTCCATCATGGCCACTTTGCCCGAGCGGAAGGCCGTCTCCCGCTGATCCCACCAGTAGTCCGTGGCGCCGGGCGGGGCGTAGTCGAAGAGCTTGCCGAAGAACTTCAGCACCTCCACGTTCTTGGGGGTGTTGATGGCCGGCGCGCCGTTCTCGTCCAGGATGCTGCTGCCGTGCTGCTGGACGAAGACCATGTAGTCCTGGGCCACGGCCGGGCCCTTGGCCCCCAGCAGGGCGATGCCGTAGAAGTCGTTCTCCGGGTCGTTGAGTTTCTCCGCGTACTCCAGGAGCTGCTCCTGGGTCTTGGGCGGCTCCAGGCCCGCCTCCGCGAAGACGTCCTTGCGATAGTTGAGCACGTTGGCGTACCCAGCCAGCGGATAGGCCCAGTGCTTGCCCTCCCACTCGCCCAGGGTCCAGCTCACGGGCATGATGTCGTCCAGGGCCAGCTGATCCTTGTCCCGCTCCATGAAGTCGTCCAGAGGCAGGGTGTAGCCGTTGGCCGCGTACTCCCCGGTCCAGACGATGTCCACGGTCATCAGGTCATAGTTGCCCGTGTGGCCCACGAAGTCCGCGGTGAGCTTCTGGTAGAGGTCCACGTAGCCCAGAGGATCCAGGGTCACCTTGATGCCCGTCTCCTCCTCGAAGAGGGGGATCAGGTACTGGAAGGCGGCCACGTACTGGTCGGTCATGCTGGCCAGGACCAGCTCGGTGCCGGCGAAGGGTTTCTCCGCTGCTGGGGCGGGGGCCTGGCTGGCCTCCTCCCCGGCCGGCGCGGCAGGGGCGGCCGGCTGCTGGGCTGGCGGCGCGGCGCACTGGGTGGCCAGCAGAGCCAGGACCATCAGCAGGGCCAGGAATGCCAGGCGTGACGGTTTGCGGTGCATGGTCTTTCCTCCTTGGTGAAAGTGAGCTTGGTGAAAGTGAATGGAGATGGGTGGGAATGCGAGAACGGGGGCCTGGACGACGAACAGTGCGCTTGGACGGCCCGGATGGCCCTGTGGGCCGGCTCACCGGGTCCGGTGCAGGATGAACTTGTAGCGATCACCCCGGTTGAAGACCTGGAAATACTCCACCGGCACGCCCCAGCGGGTGTAGACCACCCCTTCCACCAGGAGCAGCGGTGCGCCCACCGGCAGATCCAGGAGCTCGGCCAGCTCCGCCTGCGCGGGGATGGCCTCCAGGGTCTGGTCTGCCT
The DNA here is from genome assembly GCA_964416395.1 of uncultured Caldilineaceae bacterium. Lineage (GTDB taxonomy): Bacteria > Chloroflexota > Anaerolineae > Caldilineales > Caldilineaceae > S144-5. The sequence goes on from CAYQEB010000046.1 coordinate 12,475, forward strand.
CCACAGGCCGGGCCCCTTTCTCCTCCAGCAAGGTCCAGAGGGAGCCGGCGGCTTCCAGCTCGGCCACGGTGATGGACTGGCCCTGGGGCAGGCGGACGTAGGAGGTGTTCACGGCCAGGGGGGCGCCATCGGCCAGGCGCAGCCGCCGGATGAACCAGACCCGACTCTCCGCGGGCAGATCCAGCTTCTCCGCCACCCTGGCAGAGGCGGGCTCCTGGCGGAAATCCAGCAGGCGGGAGGCCACCTGCACGTTGCGCTCCTGCATGTCCTGGCTGAAGCTGGAGAGGCGAGTGAGACGGCGGCTGATCTTGGGCTCTCTGGCGAAGGTGCCCCGGCCAGGCACCCGGTAGATGAGGCCGTCCTGCTCCAGGGCCTGCATGGCCTGGCGCACGGTGATGCGGCTCACCCGGTAGGTGCGCATGAGCTCCGTTTCCGTGGGCATGGGGCGGCCCGGTCGGAACTCGCCCTGCTTCAGACGGGCCAGCAGGGCCTGCTTGAGCTGATGGTAGAGGGGGATGGGGGAGGTGCGGTCCAGTGAAGGCATGGTCGCCTCTGGGACGAGCGGGGGACAAAAGGTTATAACAATATGACAACTCCAGTGTAGACCAAACAACGAGGGAAGTCAAGCGTGATTTTTTCGGCTCCGGGTTTTCACTCGGGGTGTGTCCCGAGGATCGGGTGGGAGAGGCGCGCCTTCCTGGAAGTGGCGCGGCAGGCTAGCGGGCGTAGCGGCGGCGACCCTCCTGGTAGGCGTCCCCGCCGTGGATGTCGTTGACCACAATGAGGGGGAAATCCACCACGGTGAGCTGGCGGATGGCCTCCGGGCCCAGCTCCGGGTAGGCCACCACCCGGCTCTCCCGGATCTGTCGGGCCAGGAGGGCCGCCGCGCCGCCCACCGCGGCCAGGTAGACGGCTCGGTGAGTCACCAGGGCCTGGCGCACTTCCGGGCTGCGGCTCCCTTTGCCGATGAAGCCCTTGACGCCCTGCTCCAGCAGGGGCAGGGTGTAGGGATCCATGCGGCCGCTGGTGGTGGGGCCGGCCGGGCCGATGGGCCAGCCGGGCTTGGCCGGGGCCGGGCCCACGTAGTAGATGACCTGGCCGGCCAGGGGAATGGGCAGAGGCTCCCCGCGGCGAATGGCCTCCACCAGCCGGGCGTGGGCGGCGTCCCGGGCGCCGTAGAGGACGCCGCTGAGGAGGACGGGGTCCCCAGCTCGGAGTGGGGCCAGCGCCTCGTCGGTGAGGGGCGTGGTCAGGCGGTGGTGCATGGCGGGGCTCCCTAGAGGGTGAGCTCCGCCCGGCGGGGAGCGGAGCAGTTCAGGTTCACGGCCACGGGCAGGGCGGCGATGTGGGTGGGGGCGCTCTCCACGTGGACGGCCAGGGCGGTGACCGTGCCGCCCAATCCCTGGGGGCCAATGCCCAGGGCGTTCACCGCCTCCAGGAGCTCCGCTTCCAGCTGGGCCAGGTGGGGCGCAGGGTTGGCCTGGCCCAAAGGGCGCAGGAGGGCCTGCTTGGCCAGGCTGGCCACCCCATCGAAGGAGCTGCCCAGGCCCACCCCCACGATGACCGGCGGGCAGGCGTTGGGGCCGGCCCGCTCCACCGTCTCCAGGACGAAGCGTCGGATCCCCTCCCGGCCGTGGGCGGGGGTCAGCATGGCCAGGCGGCTCATCATCTCCCCACCGAAGCCCTTCATGAGCGCCCGGATCCGCACTCGATCCCCTGGGACCAGACGGAAATGGACGATGGGTGGGGTGTTGTCCCCGGTGTTTTCCCGTTCCAGGGGATCCTTCACCACAGATTTGCGCAGGTCGGCGTAGGCCTCTCGGACGGCCGCCTCCAGAGCCGGGCCCAGCTCCCCGCCGGTGAAGTGGACCTCCTGGCCCACGTCCAGGTAGAGGATGGCCATGCCCGTGTCCTGGCAGGTGGGGACCCGCTCCTGCTGGGCGAAGGCGGCGTTCTCCTGGAGGAGCTGGATGATGGACTGGCCCAGGGGAGAGGCTTCCCGGTCCTGGGCCCGGGCCAGGGCATCCAGGTAGTCCTGGGGAAGCTGGTAGGCGGCCTGGACCAGGAGCCGGGTCACTTGCTCCTGGATGTGGGTGACGGAAAGGGTGCGCATGGTGTTTCTCCCTGATTTTCTTCCTGGTGCACTTGCCGAAAGCCGGGGCAAGTGGTACTTTATACGGAACACATTTCTCCATCGGTTCTCACCCAGGAAGTGTGAGGATTATATCGGTATTCTCAGAAAACAGACAAGGATGTCTCCATGGACCGCACACCCCCTGCCGTTGCCAACGAAGAGATCGAACTCTACATTCGCACCTACTACAGCCTGCTGCGGAGCAGCGCCCCCATCCGCCTGCGGAGCCTGGAAGAGACCCACGTGGCCATGAACTCCCACCTCCACTACCGGGCTGGGGAGGCGGAGCTGGACATCACGGCCTTCACCTACAGCGCACTGCGCCTGCCGCCGGTCTTTCCCCAGGTCTCCCTGGTGCTCATGGGGCAGATGGAGGACGTCTTCCGGCGTCGAGGGTACGCGGGGGTGGAGACCTGGGAGCCGGTGAAGGCCCGGGCCCGTCGGCGCAAGTTCTACTACGAGCCGGAGCGGCGCATCCTGGCCGCCTTCATCGCCAGCGTGAGCGACATCGACGACATGATCCCGGCCATGGTGGCCTACCAGATCGAGTGGAACAAGCTCCACGACAAGCTGAACATGAACCAGGTGCGCAAGGAGCTGGACGAGATCAACCCGGAGGAGAACGGCTACATCTCCCTGGAGCTCATGGAGACCCTGCAGGAGGCGCTGGGCATCACCGCGGCGGACGTGCGCAAGCTGACCCAGGTCTGGCCAGGAGCGGAGCTGGTGCGCAACCTGCAGCTGGCCGGCCGGAAGCGGCTGGACGTGCGGGTCAACGTGCTGGGCGGAGGCCTCAGCGACTATCGCCGGGCCGTGCAGCATTGGTGGCAGAAGCTGGAGGAGGCGCCCCCGGTGGACGTGACGGAGCGTCCCGTCTACTTTGTGAGCAGCAACACCCACAGCCTGATCAACCTCATGTCTGGCTTCGTCTGGGCCCACCAGGAGGAGATCGTGGATTTCGTCCTGCGGGAGAATCCAGAGAACCTGGCTGAAGAGTACCGGCGCATCCGAGCGGAGGACATGGACCAGTTCGGGAACTTCCTCTACTACTCCTCCCGGCTCTACCTGGCCCATCCCCGCTACCGGGAGGAGGCGGAGGGCAAGGCCCGGGAGCACGAGGAGCAGGTGGGCATCTACCGGGTGAGCAATCCCCACTGCCTGGACGTGGAAGCGGACATCATCGACCTCTCTCGGATCAAGCCCGAATGGCTGGACCCCCGGCTGGGGCTCTCCGCCACGGACGCGGCCCTCCTGGCCCAGAGCGACGCCCTCATCTTCAACATCGACTATCCCCTGGGCATGGCCGCCTACCACGTCTTCAGCCAGGTGAGCACGGCCGTGGAGGAGCTCCTGGGCGTCTACATCCTGGGTAAGGCCGCCACTCTGAACGGCCGGGTGGGGGATGTGATGATCCCCAACGTGGTCTACGACGAGCACTCCCGGAACACCTTCCTCTACCGCAACTGCTTCACCGCGGCGGACGTGGGCGGCTACCTGAACTACGGCACCGTCTTCGACAACCAGAAATCGGTGACGGTGCGGGGCACGTTCCTGCAGAACCGGGAGTTCATGCACGTTTTCTACGAGGAGGGCTACACGGACATCGAGATGGAGGCGGGGCCCTATCTGAGCGGCATCTACGAGAACATCTACCCTCGCCGCTACCCGGTGGATGAGATCGTCAACCTCTTCATCAATGCCCCCTACGACATCGGCATCCTCCACTACGCTAGCGACACTCCCATCAGCCGCCGGCAGACCCTGTTGAGCAAGAGCATGAGCTACTTCGGGGTGGACGCCACCTACGCCACGTCCATCGCCGTGCTGCGTCGCATCCTCCAGCAGGAGATCCAGCGGCAATCTCGCCGCCAGTCCCTGATCCCGTCCACTAGCGTGCAAAAGCCCGTCTCAACCAAGGAGTAAGCTGTGTCCGTCTACCAGGTCCCCGCCGACGCCACCACTGTCTGGAAGATCACCTACGTGGCCTTCGCCATCGCCACCCGCCCCATCTTCCGCCTCCAGGTGGAGGGTCGGGAGAAGGTCCCGTTGAGGGGCGGGGCAGTGATCGTCTGCAACCATCCGGGCGGCGTGGACTACATCGCCCTGGGCCTGGCCAGCCCCCGTCAGCTCTACTACATGGCCAAGGTGGAGCTCTTCCAGATTCACCCCTGGCTTTCCGCCTACTTCCGGGCGGCTGGGGCTTTCCCGGTGCGCCGGGGGCAGCGGGATGTCCACGCCATCCAGGAGGCGGTGGCGGTGGTGCGCTCGGGCAAGGTGCTGGGCATGTTCCCCGAGGGGACCCGCAGCCGCGGCGGCTCCCTGCGGAGGGGGAAGTCCGGCGCGGTGCGGGTGGCCATGGCCGCCCAGGCGCCCATCGTTCCCGCCGGGGTCATCGGCGCCTACGAGGCCCCCAAGCGCTTTTACCGTCAGCTGCGGCGGCCCCTGGTGACCGTGCGTTTTGGGGAGCCCTTCATGCCCCAAGGGAGGGTGGAGAGCCCCGAGGATGTGCACGAGAATGTGGAGCGCATGATGCGGCGCATCGCTGCCCTCCTGCCGCCGGAAATGCGGGGGATCTACGCAGATCAGCCACAGAGCTCCCAGGCCCTTCCCCAGGCGTGACCGAGGCAGGGTCCCTGGAGAGAGCGCTGTAACCTGGAAGGGACGCCTTGCATCCAAGCAGAGAGTGCGGGCCAGGCGTGCAGGCCACTGGTCAGGCTGTCCTCGGCCCGCTCATTGCGAGAGGAAGTGTTTGGAAAGGCGCAGGTGGCTGACCTCGCTGGTCGGCGTCGGCGCCATGAAGAGAAAGGATGGAGGGATATGAGTTGGTTTTCCGGGCTATTTGCGCCCCAGAGCAACGTCAACGAGGCCAGCGCCAAGGAAGTTCAGGAGATGCTGCGCTCGCCCAACGGGCAGAAACCGCTGCTGGTGGATGTGCGGGAGCGGGATGAGTTCGCGGAGGGACACATCCCTGGCGCGGTCTCCTATCCTCTGAGCGAGATCCGGCTCTGGATCAAGGAGCTGCCCAAGGATCGGCCCATCGTCTGCATCTGCCGCAGCGGACGGCGCAGCGACATCGCTGCCAACCAGCTCTACCAGGCCGGCTACGAGGACGTGACCAACATGGTGGGGGGCATGATCGCCTGGGCCCGGGAGCGCCTGCCGGTGGAGCGCTGAGCCGGCCCGACAGGGGACCGCCCCTGTCGCTGTGTCTGGCCTCACGGCTCAGTCACTCACGGTTCAATCGAGGGAGAACGAAGAAGCCCGATCCGCAGAGGATCGGGCTTCTTGCTGTTGGCAAGGGTGCTTTCGGGGGGCTCTCTCGGATGGCTTCCCCCTCCATTGGGCTGGGGCTAGAACGTGGCCACCAGCTCTGCCAGGGACTCCCGGCTGGGGCGCAGCTTCTCCTCGGGCAGCTGGCTCAATGGCGTGTCCACCAGGTGCAGGAGCTCGGGCAAGTCCGGTCGGTTTTCGTCGATGTAGATCAGCCCGGTGATGAACTTGTGCTCGGCCCGGGCCTTCTCCAGGGTCTCCAGGGCCTTGTAGCGGTCCGTGGGATCGTGGTCCTCGGCCAGTTTCTTGAGCACCAGGATGGAGCCATCGTGCATCTCCACCTCCAGCTCGTCCTCATACTCCTCGATCTCGATGTCCTCGAAGGAGGGGATGAAGTCCAGCTGCTGGAGAGGCATCTCGTGGCTCTTGCCGTAGGCGTAGCTCTTGGTGGATGTCTCGTGGTTGTTGAAGCTCACGCAGGGGCTGATGATGTCCAGGACCGCGATGCCGTGGTGGCTGAGGGCCGCCTTCAGCAAGGCCTCCACCTGCTTGGGATCTCCGGCGAAGGAGCGGGCCACGAAGGTGGCGTTGGCCACGATGGCCTCGATGCAGATATCCAGGGGGGGCAGGTGGTTCACGCCGTGGTATTTCAACACCTGTCCTTCGTCCGCGGTGGCGCTGAACTGCCCCTTGGTCAGGCCGTAGACGCCGTTGTTCTCCACGATGTAGACCATGGGGACGTTGCGGCGCACCGCGTGCTTGAACTGACCCACGCCAATAGAGGCGGTGTCCCCATCCCCGCTGATGCCGATGACCTTCAGGGACCGGTTGGCCACGAGGGCGCCAGTGGTGAGGGCGGGCATGCGTCCGTGGACGCTGTTGAAGGCGTGGCTCCAGCCCAGGAAGTAGGCGGGGGTCTTGCTGCTGCAGCCGATGCCGCTCATCTTGATCACCTGGGTCTGGTCCAGGCCCAGCTCCCAGGCCACGTTGGTGATGCGCTGGCTGATGCTGTCGTGGCCGCAGCCTTTGCAGAGGGTGGAAGGCCCACCCTTGTAGGCGCTCTTCTCCAGGCCCAGGATGTTCACCTTGGGGGCCCGGGGGACAACGGGACGTTTGACGGCGGGTCGCTTACCAGTGGATTGTTTCACGGCGGGTTTCTTTTCTGTGCTCATTGTTCTATGCTCCTTGCCTCGTTCCCTGGGAACGTGGATAGTTATCGGTTCGGGTGGTTCTTGGCGTCACGGGGCTGCCGCTCGGCAGGTCAATCCAGGTGGGCCTGGATGCTTTCGGTGATCCAGCGGGCCGACAGGGGCAGCCCGTCGCATTTGCTCACGGAGATGAGATGGTCGGCCAGGGCTGGCTCTTCGGTGCGCAGGATCTGGCAGAGCTGGCCATCCGCGTTGTTCTCCACCACGAAGACCTTGTCGTAGCGTCCCATGAACTCCCGCACGGCGCCGTTGATGGGCAGGGCCCGCAGCCGCAGGTAGCTGGTGGCCACCCCGGCGTCGGCCAGGCGATCCCGGGCTTCCTGCACGGCGGGGTCGTTGGTCCCCAGGCTGATGATGCCGATCTGGGCCTCGGCCTCCTCGTGGAGGATCGGCTCCGGAACCAGGGTGCGGGCCGTCTCGAACTTGCGGTGCAGCCGCTGCAGGTTGCGCTCCCAGTCGTCGGGCCGCTCACTGTACTGGGCGTACTCGTTGTGGCCGGTGCCCCGGGTGAAGTAGGCGGCCAGGGGGTGCTTGGTGCCGGGCAGCGTCCGATAGGGGATGCCGTCCCCGTCCACGTCCTTGTAGCGGCCCCAGGATGCGCCCATCTTCTCCAGATCCTCCACCGTCAGCACCTTGCCCCGGTCCATGGGCTTCTCCGGGTACTCGAAGGGGTCGGTGATGTGCATGTTCATGCCCAGGTCCAGGTCGCTGAGAACAAAGACCAGGGTCTGGAGTCGTTCCGCCAGGTCGAAAGCCGTGCCGGCAAACTCAAAGCACTCCTTGGGCGTGGAGGGGAAGAGGATCACGTGGCGGGTGTCTCCGTGGCTCAGGTAGTAGGCACTGAGGATGTCGCCCTGGGAGGTGCGGGTGGGCAGGCCTGTGCTGGGGCCCATGCGCTGCACGTCCCAGATGACCGAGGGCACCTCCGCGAAGTAGGCCAGGCCGGCGATCTCGGCCATCAGGCTGATGCCAGGGCCGCTGGTGGCGGTCATGGCGCGGGCGCCGGCCCAGCCGGCCCCCACCACCATGCCGATGGCTGCCAGTTCGTCCTCGGCCTGGACGATGCCGTAGGTGGCCTTGCCCGTGTCAGGGTCCGTGCGCAGCTTGGGGCCATGCTTGATGATGGTCTCCACCAGGCTGGTGGAAGGGGTGATGGGGTACCAAGCCACCATCTGCACACCGTTGAAGAGGGCGCCCAAGCCGGCTGCCGTGTTGCCGTCCACCAGGATCTTGCCCTCGTTGAAGCCGGTCATGGGCTCCACTCGGAAGGGATCCTCCTTGGTCAAGTTGCCCTCGGCCCAGTCGTAGGCCCGCTTCACCATGTCCAAGTTCAGGGCTACGGCCTTCTCTTTGCCCTGGAAAACCCAGCCCAGGGCGTCCTCGATCTGCTCCAGGGGGATGCCCAGCACCCAGCTGGTCACGCCCACATAGACCATGTTGGCCACGTAGTCCCGGAGCTTGGCCGGGAGGTGGGCCTCCTTGACCAGGCTCTTCACGGGCATGGGGTAGTAGGTCACGTCTTTGCGCCGGGCGGCGATGGGCAGCGTGTCGTCGTAGAGCACCACGCCGCCTGGGGCCACCTGGGCCATGTCCTCGGCCACGGTGCGGCCATTCATGCAGATCTGCACCTCCGTGGTCTCTCGGCGGGCCAGGTAGCCGTCCTTGCTCAGCCGGATGATGTACCAGGTGGGCAGGCCCTGGATGTTGCTGGGGAAGAGGTTCTTCCCGGTGACGGGAATGCCCATCTTGAAGAGGGAACGGATCAGCACACCGTTGCTGCTCTGGCTCCCCGATCCGTTCACCGTGGCCACGTTGATGGCGAAATCGTTGACGATTGCGCCCCGCTCACCGGCTTGGGTTGGTTGTTCTTGCGTGATTACGCTCATGGCTTTGTCTCCTGGAATTTCGGGTTCAGCATCAGGCAATTGGTTCAGGCTGGGTTGTCGATCGTCGCTAGTAGCGGAAAGCTAGGCATGAGAACAGTTTTCCCAAAGATTGCGGCCCTGCGGTCTTCGGGCTCGGCCCTCAGGGATGGCGTCACGGATGGGTGCTGGGGATCTGGCAGGGGCGTGGCTCCTTTCCTTCAGTTGGAAGCATGGCTCGTCCTCCCGGGCCTGGCGGGCTCAGGGAGTGGGGGCGGTGGCGCCGTCGCGTTCAGCCAAAGGGGACTCCAGCGAGACGCCGCGTTTGTCCAGCAGGTGCATATGGGCGACCAGCAGCTCCTTGCCCTCCTGGATCTTGTCCTCCAGGATGGACTGGGCGATCTTGTCGTGGTACTCCCAGACCGCGGTGAGGTAGTTGTAGTCCGCGTAGGTGTTGAGCTCCACTGCCTCGTAGGCGTCCCAGTAGGCCTCCAGCAGGCCGGACACGAAAGGGTTTTCCAGGCGGCGGAAGATGGTCAAGTGGAACTCCCGGTGTTCCGGATGGGGGATCTGGATGCGCTCCTGGTTCAGTTTTGCCCAGGCCTGCTGCACCAGTTCCTGGAGATGGGCCTTGTCTTCCTCGGTCAAGGAGGCCACCGCCTCCTCCCAGAAGGCCACCTCCAGGTGGGCCCGCATGGAGCCGAAAGCGATGAAGGCCTGGGGATCCCGAGCCATGGCGTACACCAAGCTTAGGCGCACCGCAGGGGCGAAACTGTAAGGCATGCAACGAATTCCGCGCCGGGGGCTGGCATCCACCAAACCCAACGCCCGGGCCACCTCCAGCTGTTCCCGGAGCTTGCCCACGCCGATGCCGATCTCCCGGCTGATCTGCTGCAGCGTGGGGAGCCGGTTGCCCGGTTCGCAGCCCCGGTCCACCAGGTAGCG
>CAYQEB010000046.1:21993-29075 GCA_964416395.1 uncultured Caldilineaceae bacterium
TGGACGATCAAGGAGCGAGTGGAGCGGTGGTCGATGGCCTGGGAAAAGAGGCTGCCTTGGCCAAACTCGCACTGCAGTTCCCGGAGCCGGGCCAGCTGTTGCGGTGTCTCAATTCCTTCGGCGATCACATTCAGCTCCAGATCATGGGCCAGGGTGACAATGGTGCGCACGATCTCCGTGTTGCCTCCTTCTGCAGTCATCTCTTTGACGAAGGAAGCGTCGATTTTCAGGGTGTCGATGGGGTAATAGTGGAGAGAGCTTAGGGACGAGTAGCCGGTGCCGAAGTCGTCGATGCAGAGCTGCACCTTCAGGGACCGCAGGGCGGCCAGGGTACGGGCGATGTTGATCACGTTCTCCCGGACCACATTCTCGGTGATCTCCAGCTTCAAGGTCTGTGGATCCAGCTCGCTCTCCTCCAGGACCATGGCCACGTATTCCACCAGATCGGGCTGGCCCAGGATGGCGCCGGAGAGATTGACGCTGAGGAAGAGGGGCGGTGACTGGGGCCGGAGCGTCTGCCAGAGCTTCAACTGCAGCGCGCCGGTGCGGATGGTCCAACGGTCGATGCTGGCGATGAGGCCGGTCTCCTCGGCCAGGTCCAGGAACTCCTGGGGGTGCAGGAGGCCCCGTTCTGGATGTTGCCAGCGCACCAGGGCTTCGAAGCCGGCCAGTTTGCCTGTGGCCAAGGAGACAATGGGCTGATAGTGGATGCGGAACTCCTGGCGTTCCAGGGCCCGACGCAGATCGGTCTCCAGGCGCCAGATGGCCATGGCCCGAGCGTGCATGGCGGCGTCGAAGATCTCGTACCGCGCTCGCCCCTGGGCCTTGGCCCGGTACATGGCCGTGTCCGCGTCCCGGAGCATCTCCTCTGGCCGGGTGTAGATGGGAGAGCTGAAGGCGATGCCGATGCTGGCCGAGGAGAAAACTTCGTGCTCTTGCACTCGGAATGGGCGCTCCAGAGCTTCCAGGATCCGCTCTGCCACCGTGGTGGCATGCTTGGTTTCCGTGATGTTGTGCAGCAGGATGGCGAACTCGTCGCCACCGAAACGAGAGATGGTGTCCAGGGGGGCGAAATAGTGCATGTCGTGGAACAGGTCGGTGATCTCGCCGTTTCCCAGGCGGGTCACCGCGTCCAGCGGGGCGATGCAGCTCTCCAAGCGCTTGGCGATCTTGGTCAGGAGCTGATCGCCGATCAGATGGCCTAAGCTGTCATTGATGTTCTTGAACCGATCCAGGTCCAGGAAGAGCACTGCAAAATCGTGCTTCCCCTGTTTGTTGGCTTCCTTGATGGAGTGCTCCAGGCGTTCCATGAAGAGGGTGCGGTTGGGCAGCCCGGTGAGGGTGTCATGCAAGGCTTCGTAGAGGAGTCGGGCCTCGGTCAACTTGCGTTCGGTGATGTCCGTCTGAGAGCCGGCCATTCGATAGGCCGTTCCCTGGTGCGAGCTGAGGGCGAGGCCGCGGCCCAGCATCCATCGGTAGTTTCCGTCCCGGTGGCGGATGCGGTACTCTTTCTTGAAATGGGTGGTGCCACCCCGAAGGTGGGTGTCGATGGCCTCCATCACCGCCTGCCGGTCGTCCGGGTGGATGCGGTCGAACCATTCCGAGGGCCGGGTGCTGAGCTCGGATTGGGTGTAGCCCAGCATCTGACACCAGCGGGGGGAAAAGCGCATCTCATCCGTGCGCAGATCCCAGTCCCAGAGGCCGTCGTTGGTGGCTTCCGCAGCCAGGGCGTACCGCTCTTCGCTCTCTCGCAGGGCCCAGCGGAGGCGGTTGATCCTCAGAGCGTAGCGGATGGTCCGGGCCAGGAGGCGGCTATCGATCTGGGGCTTCACCAGGTAGTCCACCGCCCCCTGAGACAGAGTTTCCATCGCCTGGGGGACCGTATCCAGCTCGCTGAGGACGATCAGGGCCGCGCCGGAGGTGCGTTCCACGATCTGGGTGATGGCCTGTCCTTGATCAGGCTGCACCAGGGAGAGGTCAAGCAGGACCACGTCGTAGCTTTCCTGCTCGAGCCAGCGCAGGCCTTCCTCCAGGCTTGTCTCTTCCCGGATCTCGAAGGAGAAATCCGCCCGGGCCATGAGTTGCTCGCGGATGAGGTAGGCCTGTCGACTGTCTTTTTCGATGAGGAGAAGTCGCGTGGCGCCTTGGGGGATCGGTGAGGTGGGTCCACGAGACAGAGCGTCCATCTTTGGGCTGTGGAGCATAGTGCGCACCCTGGATGCCGCTGTAAGATCGGCCCGACCTGGGAGGAGAGTGTTTGGGGCTGGGCAAACCTTACAGCCTAGCGACGTCGGTGATAGCGAGCGGTGGTGAGAGGATCGCACGAGTAGTATACCATGCGGTGAGACCCATCTAGAAAATTATACAACAAATAGGCTGTGGAACGAGGTCGTATGTTTGCACGAGATGGTTAGTGTTTGCACGTTAGGCTGAATGGACAAAAAGGGTCGGGGACCGCCTCTCCTGGAGCACGGTCCCCGACCCTTCTACCAACTCAGTGGAGCGCCTGTTGGGGGTAATGGCTTGATAGCGACAATCCATCCAAGGATGTCCTGTTACATTTTCCGTTCCCGAACTGGGCTGGCATAGTCGACCCGTTCGAAGATCCAGGTTCGGGGTTGGTCTGTCAAAGGTTTCTTCGCTCGCCGCTTCTGGTGAGCGCTGTTGGGCGAATGGAACTTGTAGCCCACTTCCCGGACAGTGATCAGGTACGAAGGTTTCGACGGATCCTCTTCGATCTTCTCCCGAAGCCGTCGCATGGTCACTTCCACCAGATTGGTGCTGCCGGTGTATTCGTATCCCCACACCTCTTGGAAGAGCACGCTTTTGCTGACAGGCTGATTGGGGTGGCTCATCAGGTACTGGAGCAGCCGATATTCCGTCGGGGTGAGGTAGACCGCTTCGCCCCGAACGGTCACCTGATGGGCTTCGTTGTCCAGAACCACATCCCCCACCGCGATGATCTTGGAAGTGGATTGGTTCTTCAGCCAGTCCACCCGGCGCAGGATGGCCCGGATGCGAGCGATGAGCTCGCGGAAGATGAAAGGCTTGCCGATGAAATCGTCCACGCCCATCTCCAGGCCACGCACGACGCTGTCCTGGTCGTTGAGGGCTGTCAGCATGATGATGGGCACATTGGACCGCTTGCGCAGCTCGGTGCAGACCTGTAGGCCGTCCACTTTGGGCATCATGACGTCCAGCAGCACCAGATCCACAGAGTACTTGTCGAATTTCGCCAGCGCCTCTTCCCCATCGGCGGCTTCGATCACCTTGTACCCAACCCACTCCAGGGAGACTCGCAGCAGTCGGCGCAGGTCGGCCTCATCGTCCACAACGAGGATCAGTTTCTCGTCGTCGATGATGTTCTCGTATCGGTCTAGGGTCATTCGGACGGCGTTGGTCATGGTTGCGCTCCCACGTGGTGCTTGAAAGTAGTTGTCCATGGCATGGGGCAGTCAAAGAGAAGGCTGATTCCGGTGCCGAGAGATGGTGTCAAAGCGGTGGGCAAGTCAGGTGAAGCTTCGTCTGCCCGGGGCGTAGTGGTTTTATCCAGTAATCCGTATATGAATAGTGTACCGGGATTGTCCGAGAATCGAATAAGAAAGAAATTAAAATTCTATATGGAATAGAGGGGGCGTCAGGAAGGGATGAGCGAAGAACAGAGCAATATACGACATGAATCGGAGAAAGGCCCCTGGATCCTACGCCTTTTCGCTGGATCCAAGGGCCTTTTCGGTTAAAGAAGCTTGCGTTTAGGCTTAACTGTCTCGGTGCGGGTCTGGCGAAACTAACGCGACTTCACCCAGACCGGGTCCCAGTCGTCCGCGTAGCCGTCGCTGATACGCCGCACGTTCGTACCGTCCGCGGACATGATGTAGAGCTGGCGCCGTCTTCCCTCTCGATTGGACCAGAAGACGATCTCCGAGCCATCCGGGGACCAGCTGGGATGCCGATCCCACTCCCAGTCGTTGAAGGTGAGGCGTTGAAGCCCGCTGCCATCCCGGTTCACCACAAAGATCTCGTCGTTGCCTGGCTCATTGGAAACGAAGGCGATACGCCAGCCATCCTGGGTGATGGCTGGATCCCAGGACGTGCCCGAGCCGAAGCGGGTGACTTCCAGGTCCGTGTTGAACTGGAAATCCCGGACAAAAATCTGGGTCCCGTTGGCCGATTCCCGCACGAACGTCATGAACTGCCGCTGGGCGTCGAACACCTCCTGGTTCTTCGCTCGCTGGTAGGGCCAAGGCGCGGTGAGCCTGCCGATGTTCGATCCGTCCGGATCCATGACGAAAATGGCCTCGCCGCCATCCCGGTTCGATTTGAACAGGATCTTGCCCACAAAGATCTCTGGGATGGGTTTTTCTGGCGTAGGCGCCACGGGCGGTGGCGGAGTCCAGGGGATGACCTCCGGCGTCGGGGTCGGCGGCGGCGTAGGCGTGATGGTGGGTGTGGGCGTCGCCGTGGGGGTGTTGGTGGCCGTCACGATCCAGGGGGGCAGGGGGGTGGCCGTGCCGGTTGTGGCGGCCCGGGCTGTGGCCAATGCCTCCCGGAACACAGCTGTGGCCTCGTTCCTGGGGGTGGGCGTATTCGTGACCACCACGAACACTGGTGTGGGCGTTGCGATGACCACGTTGGTCGGGAAGGGGGTCGGTGTGCCGTAGATCTTGGCCTTGGCCGTGGCTTCCAGGTTCAGCACCACCGCGGTGACCTCGTTCTCTGGGGTTGGCGTGGCCGTGACAAGGATTGTGGGCAAAACATCGGGTCCCACCGGGGTGACCGTCTCTCGGCTGCAGAGCGTTGTCACTGTCCGGCGCAGCGGCTTGCGGGCATAGTAGCCGTCGTTCCAGACCAGGATCTCGATCGCCTGCTCCTGGGGGCTGCGGGGGATCTGGAGGATTGTGTTGTAGAAAGTGTGGTCGATGTTGCTCTCTCCAGCGAAAGGTTCGCCGTCCAGAAGCACCTGGACCTCTCTGATGGGCACAGCCCCGCTGCGATCCACCACAGTCAGGTCGAGCATGCAGTCGGCCACAAGCACGCCGATATCCAGATCCGCGGCGCCGCCTGGTGTCGGGGTGGGGGTGCTGGTTCCAGCAACTGGCCGGGGCGCTTTGATCCAGACCGGGTCCCAGTCGTCGGCATTCGAGTTGCTGATGTTGCGCAGGTTTGCCCCATCTTTGTCCATGACCCAGATCTGGCGACGCCCGCTCCGGTTGGACCAGAAGGCGATCTGCTGCCCGTCCGGTGACCAGGACGGGTGTTTGTACTCCGCCCCGTCGAACTCTGTGAGGGGGCGGGACTCGGCGCCATCGCTACGCACCAGGAAGATGACCGAGCTTTCCCCTCGCTGGAAGGTGTAGGCGATCCGATCCTCTGTGGGCGACCAGGCCGGCGCGTAGTCGGCCCCGCCGAAGGAGATCTGGTTCTCTACCTGAGTGACCAGGTCGCGGTCGACGATGTAGAACTTTCCGCCCAGTTCCCGGGTTTCTGCCAGGTGATCTTGGGTGGGAGAGAAGCCCTCCAGCTGCGCCACTTCCCGGTAGATCTCCGGATCCTGCAAAGGCCGCTGGTTCTCGCCGTTGGGGCCCATCACGAAGAGCTCGGTCTCGCCGTTCCGGTTGGTCTTGAAAGCGATCTGTCCTTCGTACTGACGCAACGTTTCCAGGAGCGTCGGGGCCAGGGACGCGGGGGCCGGAGCGTTCCCTTGGGGCGAGCGGACCGCGCTGGACGGCGAGGTCTCCGCCAGGCTCACACAGCCGGCCGGGATCAGCAAGAAGAGTAGAATAAAAAACGTCGTCCACCAGGGTGACCGACGCACTGCAGACACAGTTTTCCTGTTCATTGTTCACCTACGGGGGAAGCCGGCTAGCTCGGATTCACGCGCATGGACACAATCTCGTCGTTAGGGTGATCGGATTCCGGCGGTGTGGTCAGGTCGGCTACGGGGGCAGTGGCCCCGTTCAAGGAGGCGCGTAGCTGATAGCGCACGCCGTCCATGTTGTCGATGACGGTGAGCAGCAGATAGCGATTGTCTTCCCGGACCGCGATGACGGGCTTCATCAAGCTGTCCGCAGCCCGGATCAGGTCGTCGATGGTGCGTAGGTGGACCACGGCCTGGTCCGGCTTGGAAGGGGGCAACCGAACTGCCTCGATGATGACGTCACCGTGGTTCTGGCGCAGCGTAGCCAGGAAATCCTCTGCCGTGAAAGACTGTTGATTGACCCAGTGCACGATCCAGGCCCAGGCCAGGGCCAGGACGAACACCACGATGAAAGCGATCACCGCCAGGGTGCGGTAGAGGATCACATCTTTCTTCGCCACCTCTTCCACTTGGACCAGGCTGTCATTCACCTCGCGCCGTCGGCTGGAAAGTGTGATCTCCGAGCTGCCCAGGGTCAGGTTCAGTGTGTGGACGAATTTGTCGTTGATGATCCCGTATTCCGTGGGGATCTGCGGGTAGACCCGGACCTCGATGCTGTATTTCGACTTCTCAGCGGAGATAGCGGTCTGTTGGCGTAGGGAGTTCAGATCCTGGAACACATCCGCCAGACGCACACTGAAAGACTGACTGAAGGTGCCGTTGGCGGCCTTGCGCGGGACAAGGATTGTCTCTTTTCTGTAGTTGGTCTGATCCGGGCTGAGGATCCCGACGATCTCGTACTCCAAAGGCTGTTCCGCGGCCGAGTCCGGTATTTTCGTCTGGAAGGAATAGGTGAAATCGAACCGGTCGATCAGCTTGGTGAAGAGCACAGGATCTCGGGCGCCGGATTCCAGGGTGGTTGTGTTGAAGATGGTGTTCGGCTTCAGGTGTGCTACATAGCTGAACTCCCCTGCAAAGCTGTAGGGCAGCTTCTGGATTGTCGTTTTTTCGGTGGCCGGCATGCGGAAAGTGAAAACAAGGGCAGCGATGGCTGCCCCAATGAGGAGGATCAGCGCCGTGGTGATGCCCAAGCGGCTGTTTTCGTTGCGGACGAGGCTTTTCCAATCAGTCATGGGGGCATTCCTGTGGAACAGACGCGGTCAAAAAAGCAGGCCAGAAGCGTTGACAGAATCAACTTCAAATTATAGTGGCTTTTTCAAGAATG
>CAYQEB010000047.1:0-4719 GCA_964416395.1 uncultured Caldilineaceae bacterium
CGCCTCACGGCGTCTCGCCGCTGCGCTGCCGGGGATCCAGCAGGTCCCGCAGGGCGTCGCCGAAGAGGTTGATGCCCAGGATCATGGCGGCCAGGGCCAGGCCCGGGTAGAGCGCGGTCCAGGGGGCCAGCTCCATGAAGGCCCGGGCCTCGCTGAGCATGGAGCCCAGGGAGGGGGCCGGCGGGATGGTGCCCAGGCCCAGGAAGCTCAGGGCCGCCTCCACCACGATGGCGCCGGAGAGGCTGAGGGTCATCTGCACGATGATGGAGGTGACCACGTTGGGGAAGATGTGGCGCAGGAGGATGCGGGGCGTGCTGGCCCCGGTGGCGATGGCCGCGGTGACGAACTCCTGCTCCTTGACGCTCAGGGTGGGGGCCCGGGCCACCCGGGCGAAGATGGGCATGTAGATGATGCCGATGGCGATGACCACGCTGCGCAGCCCCGCGCCCATCACCGCGGCGATGGTGATGGCCAGGAGCAGGGCCGGAAAGGCGAAGATGGTGTCCATGACCCGCATGATCAGGTAGTCCGTGGCGCCCCGGAAGTAGCCGGCCAGGAGCCCCAGGGCGCTGCCCAGGATCCCCGCCACCAGCACCGAGAGCACCCCGGTCTCGAAGGAGATGCGGGCCCCGTAGGCGATGCGGCTCAGGATGTCCCGGCCGTAGCGGTCCGTGCCCAGGGGAAACTCGCCCCCGGGCGGGGCCATGCGGGCCGTGGGGAACATGGCCACCGGGTCGTGGGGGGCCACCAGCTGGGGGAAGAGGCCCACCAGGACGAAGAGCAGAACCAGCAGCCCCCCCAGCAGCCCAATGCGATTGTGACGAACCAGATAGCGCAGCACTTTCATGCCCTCACGCCTCCTGCCGGATGCGGGGATCCAGCATGCTGTAGGCCAGGTCCGTGAGCAGGTTGACCAGGACGAAGGCAAAGGCGATGAAGAGCACCGTCCCCTGGACCACCGGGTAGTCCCGCTGGTAGATGGCGTTCAGGGCCAGGCGGCCGATGCCGGGCAGGGAGAAGATCTCCTCGATGATCACCGTGCCACCCAGGAGGTAGCCAATGCGGATCCCCACCACGGTGACCACGGGGATCAGGGCGTTGCGCAGGGCATGGCGGAAGACCACCGCCCGCTCCGAGAGCCCCTTGCTCCGGGCCACCAGGACGTACTCCCGGCCCAGCTCCTCCAGGAGGGAAGAGCGGGTCATGCGCATGACCGACGTGCTCATGGCCAGGGCCAGGGAGACGCTGGGCAGGATGATGGAGCGCAGGTTGGCGCCCAGGCCCTCGGAGAGGGGCTTGTAGCCGGTGGTGGGGAAGACGGGCCAGTAGAGGGAGGTGAAGAGGATGAGCAGGGTGGCGATGAGGAAGTTGGGCACGGAAAGGCCCACCAGGGCCAGGAGCCGGGCGGCCAGGTCGCTGAGCGCGTTGGGCCGCACCGCGGAGATCACCCCGGCCGGCACCGCCAGGAGCAGGGCCATGAGCACCCCGAAGAGGGTGATCTCCAGGGTGACGGGCAGTCGGCCCAGGATCTCCGACAGGACCGGGTTGCCCGTGCGCAGGGAGGCGCCCAGATCCCCCCGCAGCAGGTTGCCCAGCCAGTAGAGGTACTGGACCGGCAGGGGCTTGTCCAGGCCGTAGCGCTGTTCCATGCGGGCCAGCTGCTCCGGGGTGACGTCCGTGCCGATGCCCACCAGCACATCCACGAAGCTGCCGGGGATCAGGTGCATCACCGTGAAGACCAGGAGGGAGATCCCCAGCAGGGTGGGCAGGAAGACCAGAAGGATGCGACGCAGCAGATAGGCGATCATGGGGCAAGGGAGCGGGCCTTCCCCGGCCCGGCCGGCGGCTCACGGGAGCCGGGTCGGCGGGCCAGGGAAGGCGGGTGGTTGGGCGGTGTGGATAGATGCTGTGAACGATGCTGCGGATGGGGCCGGCTACTGCTCCAGCCAGACCTGCTTCAGGGAACGGTACGGATCCACGGGGGAGAGAACGAAGTCGTGCACGCTGTCCCGCACGCCGATGTACTCGGTGCGGGTGTTCAGGAAGATGAGGGGAGCCAGCTCAGCGATCTTCACCGCCAGCTGGTGGTAGAGCTCCAGCCGCTTCTCCCGGTCCACCGTGGTCCGGGCCTCCTCCAGCAGGGCATCGATCTCCGGGTCGCTGAAGTTGAAGGCGTTCACCGAGCCGCCCGTGTGGAGCATGGGGTAGAGGGCCCGGTCCGGGTCGTTGCCGCTGCCGTTGAAGCTGACGAAGGTGTCGTAGTCCCGGTCCTTCCACTTCTGGATGAAGGTGCCCCACTCCACCTGGTCCAGGGAGGCCTCGATGCCCACCTGCTTGAGCTGGTTCTGGAGCACCAGGGCGATGCTGGTGAACTGGGGGAAACGAGGCGAGGCGGTGATGGTGGTCTGGAAGCCGTCTGGGTAGCCGGCCTCGGCCAGGAGCGCCTTGGCCTTCTCGATGTCCGGCTGGTAGAAGGGCAGCTCCTCCACGGGCACGGCCCAGTCGCCCAGGGTGGGGACGATGGGGCCGCTCACCAGGCCCTCGCCGAAGAAGACCGAGTCCACCACGGCCTGGCGGTCGATGGCCAGGCTCACGGCCTGGCGCACCCGCACGTCGTTGAAGGGCTCCCGGGCGTTGTTCAGGCCCAGCAGGTAGTAGTCGGTGGTCTGCTGGCTCTTCACCGAGACCCCTTCGCTGCGGGCGGCCAGCCCCGCGGAGGCCGCATCGCTCAGCCCGGTCATGTGGATCTCCCCGGTGCGCAGGGCGGCGATGCGGGCCGCCTCATCCGGGATGATCAGGTAGGTGATGCCGTCGATGAGAGGCGCGCCCTCGAAGTAGTCCGGGTTGGCCTTCAGGACCGTCCGGGTCTCCTCCACGTACTCCTCCAGCATGAAGGGGCCTGTCCCCACCATCACCTGCTGGAGATCTCCGTTGGCCTCCACCTCCTCCGGGGGCACGATGGCGGCCCAGGCGCTGGCGATGGTGGACATGAAGGCGCCGAAGGGCTTGCTCAGGTTGATGACCACGGTGTAGTCATCCGGCGTCTCGATGCTCTCGATGAGCTCCAGCTGGGAGGACCAGGGGGAGCCCACCTCCGGGTCCACGATGCGCTCGAAGCTGAACTTCACGTCCCCGGCCACCATCTCCCGACCGTTGTGGAACTTCACCCCCTTGCGCAGGTGGAAGATGAAGGTGGTGTCGTCTGGGTTCTCCCAGCTCTCGGCCAGCTCGGGGATGGGCGCGTAGTCGTCGTTCAAGTCCACGAGCTGGTTGTAGACCTGACGGATGATCTCGAAGGAGGAGCGGGCGGTGACCAGGTGGGGATCCAGGCCCACGGCCTCCCGGGCCTTGCCGATGATGAGCGTGCCCCCCTTCTGGGGCCCCATCTCCGGCGTGGGCGTGGCGGTGACCACCACCTGCACCTCTTTCTCCACCACGGTGGGCCCGCCTGCGGGTCCAGCAGGAGCGGCCGGCGCCGCGCAGGCCCCGGCCATCACCGCCAGGATCAACAGGATGGTCACGAAGATCAGCGAACGTTTCGGTTGCATTTTTTCCTCCTGAGACAGTGTGGTTTGAGACAGTGTGGTTTGAGACAGTGCGATTGAAGTATTGAGGTATGGTGGTTAAGGCATGGCGATAGAGCCAGTGTGGCTGAGGTGGAACGGTTGAAGCCTGGGAATGGCGTCGTGAAGCCCAGTGCGGGCAGCCCAGTGTGGACAGATCAGTGCAGACAGGTCAGTGCACACGGTCAACAACGGGCTGGAGCGCCGGCCGAACGGAAGGACGCACGGAACAACGGGGGGTTGGTGGATCGATAGCTGCTCCACAGCAGCCCGGGGATCCAGGGGGATGGTCGTCCTCATTTTAACCTCGATCCCAGGTTTGCACAAAGGGGATTTCGAGAAGCCCCGTGGGCAGGCGGGTCCGGTCCCCGGCCTCGCAGGCCCGAACTCCTCTTCCCGGGCTTGCACTCGAACAAACTTTCTGGTTAGATAGAGACGCGCCGTCGATTTCCCCAGACCCATTTCCCCAGACAGAGGAACACCCACCATGAGCGGCAAACCCATCGGCAAGATCGTCAAATCCAACACCCACATCGACTACGTCTGCCAGGTCTATGGACCCGGCGAAGCGCCCCAGGAGCCCCAGCTAGGGGACTACGCCTTCGGCGAGTTCGTGGCCATCGCCCTCCAGGACAGCCAGGGCGGCAGCCCAGGCCAGCTCGTCGGGGTGATCTACAACACCCTGCTCCTGAACCCCGAGTTCGGCAACCTGGGCCCTCGCCTCAGCCCCCGCAGCGAACAGGAGATCTTCACCCCGGACTACCTGGTGGAGACGGCCACCCTGGTGGGGATCATCACCCTGGGCTGGCAGGGCGCGGACGGCCGCTACCAGCAGGGGGTGCCGGGCCTGGCCGCGGCCGTGGACGCGCCGGTGCAGCGCATGGAGGAGGCGGCGATCCAGGCCTTTCACCAGGACCCAGCCGGCCGGCTGCGCCTCCGCTACGCGCCGGTGCTCCTGGGGCTGAACAACCCCCTGGTCCCCCAGCTCCTCCTGGGCATCGTGGACCGGCTCACCCGCCTCTTCCCCCAGGAGGCCCGGCAGCTGGCCGTCCTCCGCAACAACCTGGCCTGGAAGAGCATCGTTCAGCCTGCAGGATAGGCGCTGAAATCTAGACACCGAAATCTGGACACTGAAATCTGGACACTGAATCTGGAC
>CAYQEB010000047.1:4819-9955 GCA_964416395.1 uncultured Caldilineaceae bacterium
AATCTGGACACTGAATCTGGACGCTGGAACGAGACCCTGAGGATAGACGCCATGACAGCCAACATCCCCCTGGAACGGACCTGCGTGGGCACGGTCAAAGGCCCTGGGGAGACCCCCCACGAGTACACCTTCATCGCCCCCGACCCGGAGCGCCGGGTGAAACACGGGGAGTTCGTCTACTTCCTGGCCCAGGCGGACGGCCAGGAGCGGGCCATCCTGGGCCGGGTGACCGGCCGCCAGCCTGTGCGCATCTTCCCGGACAGCTTCATGGCCGACCCAGCCGTGCCGCCGGAGACGGTGGCCAGGCTCCTGGGCTACGACAGCGACGCCCGGGAGCTCTTCCAGATCACCGTGACGGTGCTGGGCTACTTCGACCCGGGGCTGAAGGACTTCGTGAACCCCCGGGTGCCTCCCCTGGGCGGCGCGCCGGTCTACATCGCCGAGAACGAGCTCCTGGCCCAGGTCCTGAGCCAGGGACGCAAGGGCGAGCCGGGCAGCGCCTACATCGGGGACCTCCTGAGCCGGGAGCCGGGCGCGGTGCCGGTGGCCCTGAACGTGCGGGGTTTCACCAGCACCCACCTGGCCATCATCGCCAGCACGGGCAGCGGCAAGAGCTACCTGGCCGGCGTCCTCCTGGAGGAGCTGCTCAAGCCCACCAACCGGGCCGCGGTGATGGTCATCGACCCCCACGGGGAGTACAACACCCTGCAGCAGATGGCCAACCGGCCGGAGTTCCGGGAGGGGAACTACAAACCCCGGGTGCGCATCTTCCAGCCGGACCAGATCCGCATCCGCATCGATAGCCTGACCCTGGCCGACCTGCGCTACCTCCTGCCCAACCTCTCCGAGAAGATGCACTACCAGCTCACCCGGGCCTACAACTTCGCCCAGCGCAGCTTCCGCAACGGCTACACCCTGGAGCAGCTCCTCTACGCCGTGCGCCAGGTGGCGGACGGGCGCAAGGAGGGGGACGAGGAGGCGGAGGAGGACGATCCCACCACCGGCGGGCTCGTCTGGCGCATCAACTCGGCCCTGCGGGGCAGCCGCATCTTCCACGACCTGGAGAACCTGGAGCTGAGGGAGCTCTTCGAGCCGGGCCAGTGCACGGTGATCCAGCTCAACGAGGTGGACCGGCGGGAGCAGCAAGTCATCACCGCCACCCTCCTGCGCCGGGTCTACCAGGCCCGGATCGCCACGGTGAAGCAGCGAGCCGACCGAGGGGACCGCAACTACATCCCCTTCCCCGTCTTCTGCCTGCTGGAGGAGGCCCACAACTACGCCCCGGCCAACGCGGACGCGGTGAGCTCCGACGTGCTCAAGCAGATCCTGAGCGAGGGGCGCAAGTTCGGGGTGAGCATCGGCCTCATCAGCCAGCGGCCGGGCAAGCTGGACAGCGACGTGCTCAGCCAGTGCATGACCCAGTGCATCATGCGCATCGTCAACCCCATCGACCAGAACCGCATCGCGGAGTCGGTGGAGAGCGTGGGGCGGGATCTGCTCAAGGAGCTGCCGGCCCTGAGCAAGGGGCAGGTGATCGTGAGCGGGGCCAGCGTCAACACGCCGGTGCTGCTCAAGGTGCGCCAGCGGCACACGGACCACGGCGGCGAGGACATCGACGCCCCCGCGGAGTGGCGGCGCTGGTTCCAGGGGGAGCAGATCGCCCGCAAGCGGGAGGAGGAGCTGCCCGTTTCCAAGGAGACGCCCCGGGAGGACGACGGAACGGCGCTCTGGGCGTGAGAGGGGATTGAAGCTCGAAGATTGGGCGCCTCACCCCTCCCCGGCCACTGCATGGCTCCCCCTCCCCTCTCCACCGGTGGAGAGGGGAGGGGGATGGCGAGCTTTGCGAGTCGGGGGGAGGGGTGAGGCGCTGTCTACCGCGTGAAAAGCAGGTTGTTCAGCAGCCCCATCTCGTCCAGGGCCTCGGTGACGTGGTGGCGAACCAGGGGGTTGGGGTCGTTCAGGTGGCGGAAGAGGGCGGGCGCGGTGCTCACGGCCCGGAGCCGGTGCAGGGCATGGGCGGCCCGGACCCGCACCCCCTCCTGGGGGCTGTCCAGGGCCTGAGCCAGAAGCGGCGCGGCCAGCTCCCCGCAGCGGGCCAGGGCGTCCCCCGCGGTCTGGCGGACCAACCCGTCGTCGTCGGCCAGGAGCTGGAGCAGACGAGGCAGCAGCGGCTCCACCGCCTGGGGCTGCCGGGAGCAGAGCGCCGCCAGGGTCATGGCCGCCACGGCCCGGATGGCCGGCTCTGGGTCCGCCAGGGCCGCGGCCAGGGCCGGAGCCGCGTCCCCATCCCCCACCCGAGCCAGGGCCCGCAGAGCCCACCAGCGCCGGTCCGGATCCTCGGCCTGGGCCAGCTCCAGGAGCCGGGGCGCGTCCTGGGGCGTCAACAGGGCCACCAGCTCCTCGGCCCGCTGGTCGTCCCCCCGGGCCACTGCGGCCAGGAACCGCTGGAAATGGCTTTTTCCCGTGCGTTTCATCATGGAACCTCCTTGGCTGAAGGGGGCTGTCTCGCGGGGTCCCCTTCTGGCTCCGTTTCCCCATGACAGCCCCTGTTCCCATCTTACCGGCCTGGCCCATGGGCGGTCAAATCCCTGGCCGCACGCCCCTTTTCCAGGCGCCGCACCCCCTTTCCAGATTGGCCCTCCAGTCCCAATCGTGCTAGAATTTCGCGTCTGTGTGGGGGCGTTTTCGCCCCCTTCCCATCCAGGAGCGACGCCGACCATGCTGCCCGACGAATCCCGCGCCGCAGCCCTGCCCGAGGGCTGGCGCAGCACCGCCCTCACCGTGGTGATCCCCACCTTCAACGAAGCGGAGAACCTGGAGGCCATGACCTCCGCGCTCTTCCGCCTGCCCCTGCCCAACCTGCAGCTCATCGTGGTGGACGACGGCTCCCCGGATGGGACGGGCGAGCTGGCCGAGGCCCTGGCCCAGCGCTTCAATCAGGGAGGCCGGCCCCGGATGACGGTCATCCACCGCCAGGGCAAGAAGGGGCTGGGCACCGCCTACGTGGCGGGCATCAACCGGGCCCTGTCCGACGGCGCCCAGTTCGTGGTCCAGATGGACGCGGACTTCAGCCACTCGCCCCGCTACATCCCCCAGATGCTGGGCGTCATGCTGGCCAGCGGCGCGGACGTGATCATCGGCAGCCGCTACGTGCCCGGCGGCAGCCTGGACGAGGGCTGGAGCTGGTGGCGCCGCTTTCTGAGCTGGTGGGCCAACCTCTACAGCCGGGCCATCCTGGGCATCCGGGTGCGGGACATGACCGCGGGCTTCAAGCTCTGGCGCCGGGAGGCTCTGCTGAACATCGGGCTGGAGAGCATCCGCAGCAACGGGTACGTCTTCCAGGTGGAGATGGCCTACCTGAGCGAGAAGCTGGGTTTCCGCATCATCGAGCTGCCCATCCACTTCGAGGACCGGCGCATCGGCCAGAGCAAGATGGACGTGCCGGTGAAGCTGGAGTCGGCCTGGCGGGTGTGGGAGCTGCGCTGGCGTCACCGCAAGCGGGTGGCTCCCCTGCCCGAACCCACGGTCCTCCCAGGCTCGGAGACCATGCGACATGAGGCGTGAGGCGTGAAGCGACTGCTCCGAGGAGTGTCCCACCGCCGGGCGGACCTGCTGGCTCTGGCCCTGCTGCTGCTTCTGCCCTTGCTCTGGTTCGCGCCGGTGCTCTTTCTGGGCAAGACCCTGCTCCCTTTCGACAATCTCTACACCTTCGAGCCCTGGCGCAGCCTGCGGCCGGGCCTCGTCCCCCACAACGGGCTGCTCAGCGACCTGGTGCTGGAGAACGCGGTCTGGAAGCTGCACATCCGCCGCACCCTGGCCCAGGGGCAGCTCCCCCTGTGGAACCCCCAGATCTTCACCGGCATCCCCTTCCTGGCCGCGGGGCAGGCCAGCGTCCTCTACCCGCTCAGCCTCCTTTTCTACATCCTGCCCCTGGAAGCGGCCTACGGCTGGTTCACCGCCCTGCAGCTGGCCATCGCCGGGATGAACATGTACATCCTGGGGCGCACCCTGAGGTTGGGCCCCATCCCGGCCCTGCTCAGCGGGGTGGTCTTCATGTTCAGCGGCTTCATGATCGTGAGTGTGGTCTTCACCATGGTCATCGCCGCCGCGGCCTGGCTGCCCCTGCTCCTGGCCATCGTGGAGCAGGTGATCCGCAAACAGGAGGAGAAGGGGCTGGCCAGCTTCCGGCCCGTGCCCTACGTGGTGGCGGGGGCCGGGGTCATGGGCGTCATGACCCTGGCCGGCCACCCGGAATTTTTCTACTACACCCTGCTGGTCACCGGCATGTACGCGGCCGTGCGCCTGGCGGTGGCCTGGGGACGGCTGCGGACGGAGGAGGGCGGAGGCCCGGCCAGCCAATCGACCAACCGCCGGATGCCCGCCCTGCGCCGGGTGAGCGTCCTGGCGGCCTGGCTGCTGGTGATGGCGCTCCTGGGGCTGGGAGCGGGGGCGGTGCAGCTCATCCCCCTCTACGAGCTGGTGACCCTGAACTTCCGCCAGGGCTCCGCTTCCTACCAGCAGGTGGTGGGCTGGGCCTGGCCCGTCCGCCATCTGTTGACCTTCCTCCTGCCCGACGTCTTCGGCAACCCCAGCCACCACGCCTGGTTCGATCTCTGGAACCTGCGCTGGGAGCCGGTCCGGGTCAACGCCCTGGGGGAGCCCATCCAGACCATCTTCTGGGGGGTCAAGAACTACGTGGAGGGGGGCAACTACCTGGGGATCCTCACCTGGCTGCTGGCCGCGGTGGCGATCCTGGCAGGTGGCGGGGAGATCTGGAGTCGGAGCGGCAAGGGGGCAAGGCCCGCGTACGCGCCTTCCTCGGGGCTCGGCAGGCGCTACGCCGTCCCCACCTGGATCTTCACCGGCTTGGCCCTGGTCTCCCTGCTCTTCGCCTTCGGCACCCCCCTCTACGCCCTGCTCTTCTACGGCCTGCCCGGCTGGAAGCAGCTGCACAGCCCCTTCCGCTGGGTTTTTCCCTTCACGGTGAGCATGGCGATCCTGGCGGGGATCGGGTTGCAGAGGCTCGAGGATCGAAGATCGAAGACTGAAAACAGAGATGGGGAGAGCAGAGATTGGCGAGCGGAGAGTGGGGCCGAGGGAAGCCGATCTCTGCTCTCGAATCTCCAATCTCCTCTC
>CAYQEB010000047.1:10055-28674 GCA_964416395.1 uncultured Caldilineaceae bacterium
GCCAAGACCTTCAACGCCAACGTGGGCATGTACTACGGCTGGCAGGACATCCGGGGCTACGATTCCATCATCCCCAAACAGTACGTGGCCCTGATGAACCGCCTGGCGGACCAGCGGGGCGAGCTGCTCTACAACCGCATCGCGCCCCTCTACACCGACGGCAGGGACTTCGCTGTCCTGGACAACCCCCTGCTGGACCTGCTCAACGTGCGCTTCCTGCTCACGGAGGAGCTTCTCCCGCCCCGGCCCGACTGGGTCCTGGTCTACGACCAGGGGGGGATGCGGGTCTACGAGAACCGGGAAGTCCTGCCCCGGGTCTTCATCGTCCCAGAGGCCCAGGTGACGCCCCCAGAGGAGCAGCCCCTCCTGACCGCCCCCCTGGACCAGGTGGTCTTCATCGAGGAGTCTCCGGCGGATCCTCGGGGGCTGACCCCGGCCGGCCCCCAGGTGGCCCAGGCCCGCATCAGCCGCTACACCGCCAACGACGCCTTCGTGGACCTGAACCTGAGCGACCGGGGCTGGCTGGTCTTCACCGACGCCTACTTCCCCGGCTGGAAGGCCTTCCTGCGCCCCTTCGGCGGGGACGAAAGCCAGGAAGTGGAGCTGCCCATCTACCGGGCCGACGGCGCTTTCCGCACGGTCTACATCCCCGAGCAAGGCCAGTGGACGGTCCGCTTCACCTACAGCCCCATGAGCTTCAAGCTGGGCCTCTACGTCAGCTTCCTGGCGGGGATGACCGGCCTGCTGCTCCTCCTCTGGTGGGGCTGGGGGCGCTACTACCGGCCGGAGCTGGAGACGGACGAGGTGCGCACCGTGGCCAAGAACTCCCTGGTGCCCATGGGGCTGAGCCTGGCCAACAAGGCCATCGACTTCGCCTTCGCCATGCTCTACGTGCGCATCCTGGGGCCGGAGGGGACGGGGAAGTACGCCTTCGTGGTGGCGGTCTACGGCTTCTTCGAGATCGTCAGCCGCTACGGCCTGGGCACCCTCCTCACCCGGGACGTGGCCGCGGACAAGAACCAGTCCAGCCGCTACCTGACCAACGTCCTGGGGCTGCGCACCCTGCTCTGGGCGGCCAGCATGCCGGTCCTGGCCCTGGTGGCCGGGGTCTACTGGTTCACCGGCAGCATCGGCGTGGAGGAGCTCCAGGCCCTGGCCCTCCTGGGGGTGGCCATGCTCTTCGCCAACTGGGCGGACGGCCTGAGCAGCGTCTTCTACGCCTTCGAGAAGATGGAGTACCCCGCGGGGCTGAGCAGCGCGGCGGCCCTGTTGAAGGTGGCCCTGGGCGCGCTGGTGCTGCTCCTGGGGTGGGGATTCGTGGGGCTGGCCGGCGTCTCCCTGGCCATCAACCTGGTCCAGGTGCTCTGGCTCTACATTCTCCTGCGCAACACCCTCTTCCACCCAGAGTGGCGCTGGGACTGGTCCCTGCAGCGGTGGATGGCCGGGGCCAGCGGCCCTTTGATGATCAACCACCTGCTGGCCACCATCTTCTGGCGCATCGACCTCTGGATCCTGCGCCCCCTGGCCGGCGCGGCCAGCGTGGGCCTCTACAGCGCCGCCCTCAAGTACCTGGACGGCCTGAACATCATCCCCAGCACCTTCACCTTCGCCCTCTTCCCCTTGATGAGCCGCTACGCCCGGCGGGAGGGGGAGGCCCTGCTTCGCTCCTACCTGCTGAGCATCCGGCTGCTCCTCTTCGTCAGCCTGCCCCTGGCCATGACCATCACCGCCCTGGCCGAGCCCCTCATCTACATCCTGGGCGGCGCGGAGTTCCTGCACGTGCCCGAGAGCGTGGAGCTCCTGGGTCGGACCGTGAGCTACCGGGGCGGGTCGGCCCTGGCCCTGCAGGTGATCATCTGGAGCGTGCCCATCGGCTTCGTGAACAGCGTCACCCAGTACGTGCTCATCGCGGTGGACCAGCAGCGCTACCTGACCAAGGCCTTCGTCCTGGGCGTGGTCTTCAACGTGGTGGGGAACCTGCTCCTGATCCCCCGTTTCGGCTACATCGGCGCCGCGGTGGTGACCATCCTCTCGGAGTTCAGTCTGCTGGTTCCCTTCTACTGGAGCGTGCGCCGGCACGTGGGGCGGGTGCCCTGGCTGGGGCTGGCCTGGCGGCCCATCCTGGCCACTGGGGTCATGGGCGGGGTGATCTGGGGGGTGCTGAACCTGGGGGGGGATCGCCTTCTGGCGGTGATCCTGGGCTGGGGCGTCTATCTGGGGGCGCTGATCCTGCTGGGCGGCTTCCAGGGAGAGGAGATGGCCATCCTGGCCCGGGCCCTGCCCCTGGGTCCGCTGCGCCGCCTCCTCCCCAACACATGACGGACCCAGCAGGCGACAGACCCAGCAGGTGACAGAGCGAGGCTTTGGCTGGGGTCGGCTACAGATTCGCCTTCTGCAGCTCGTCCTTCAAAGCCCGCAGGGTCTTGTTCTCCTCTCGGATGCGGGTGATGAGAGCCTGCCATGCGTCTTCCTGGCCCAGACGCCGGTAGAGATCTCGAATTCGACTCAGGTAGCGAGCCGCGGCCGCGTAGTTCTGCCGCCCCCGGGCGGCGATGAGCTCCTCCGCCTGGGCCAGGTAGATCCGGATGGCCTCCTGGGGAAACTCCTTCTCCGCCGCTTCCGCCACCTGGAGATCCAGAGAACCGCCGTCCCAACCGTAGCCGTAGCGCTGATGTTTCCGGAGGTAGGCCAGGGCCTCAATGGCCTGCTCCACCTCCCCCTCTTCCAGGAAAATCCGGGTGAGCACGGCAAAATTGTTCGTCCTCACCAGTCGGCTGAGCAACTCGGGCGCCACATCCTCCCAGGCGTCCAGCCTCTGGGCCAGCTCCCGGATCCTCCTGTAGCCCTCCAGACTCGGACGTCGGAAGAAGATCTCTTCCTGATATTTCAAAGCCTGAGCCAGATCCTGGCGTTCCTCCGCTCGCTGGGCCAGCCACGCCAGCAGACGCATATCCTGGGTCTGGGGCAGCCGCTCGCGGACCAGTTCCTCGGCCAGCTCCCGATGCCCCTGGGCCCAGAAGATGTCCGCCAGGCCCATCAGCGCGTAGTCCGAGGCTGCCTGGGCCACCTCCCTGGCCTCCTCCACACGCCCTAGCTCCAGGAGCTTGGCCACCAGATCCCCGTGCCGTTCCGTCCGGCGGCAGAGGGCCAGGAAGGCCTCATCGTCCATCTGGTCTCCCTGGAGGGCGAGCAGGAACCCGCCGAAGGTCTGGCGGCGCCACTGGGACCAGTACTTATCCTTTGAACGGCCCGCTTCCTGGATGGCCTCCTCCACCCATCCGGCCACGAGCTGACGCTCCTCCGGCGTGGTCTGTTCCAGGAGGATATCCACGGCCTCGGCGCCGATGCCTCTGTCGCCAATCTCCACATCAAAGCAATAGACGTGGAAGAGGCTGGCTAAGGTTTTTTCCCGCAGGGCCTGGTCTGTCACCTGGGCCAGGCAGCGGCCCAAGCCGGCCGCGCACTCGTCCACCACCATGGCGATAACCCCATCGCTATCGTGCAGATCCGGATACACCTCCAGGATGGCACGCATCACCATGTCGTAGACCGTGACCGCGCTCTCCCACTCCCCTGCCTGGGCGTACGCGTCCCCGGTCTCCACCAGGAACGAGAGCTGGGTGCTGATGTTCTCGAGCTCGTGCCAGTCGTAATATCCCTCACCGGAGAGGGCGCCGAGGATGCCCTGGAGCTGGTGACGAATGGCGGCAGGGTCCACTGGCGCAGCGACCTGGCCTGCGCCGGGCAGAGGCAGGGTCAACAGGCTCTCCAGGTCGGGATAGAGCTGGAGCATGCGTTGGATCAGGGCGATGAGCTCCTCCTTGCTCCGCTGCTCCAGGGCGGTGTCCACAGGCTCCACCTCCGTGAAGCGCTCGGGCGCGTGCAGCCAGGTGAGGAGCAGAGCCACGGCATGCTTGCAGTGGCCGCCGGTTCCCACCGGACAGCTGCAGTGGCCGGAAAGGATGCCCTGGGCGTCCAGAGTGATCTCCACCCGGTAGGGCGTAGGCCGGGAGCCTCGACATTGGGCCTTCAAGGTGTTGCCCTGGATATGTGGATTCAGGATGCGGCCGCTTTGGTAGTAGCGCTCCCCTTTGCTGAAGGAGCGAGCGTCGGTCCAGTGACGGATCTGGCTCTTGGTGAGCCGCGGCAAACTGGCCATGGGGTGTCACCTCCAATGACAGCCGCCGCCTTGTCACCCCAGGCGACAGCTGGATCTTGTGAACCGCTTGGCTTACGCTGTTTTGGATTGCACTGTTCGGGGACCAAGGTCAGTATATCACAGGGGCCAGGGGCAGAGGGGCAATTCCGTCCTTTTCCCCGAAGAATTTTCTCCCCCTCACTGATATGATGTTTTCTGGACGTTTCGTAACCCGATTGACAGCTTCCCTGGTCCGATCTCGGGGTATACTGAGCACGAAGCACCGAGACGTTAGCCCCCGGCAGAGGAGACACCTGATGGACGTTCGCATTCCCCAGCGCAAAGTTTTCGCCCTGATCCTGGTAGCCATCCTGGCGGCCCTGACGGCCCTGCCTGTGGCCGCCGCCACCGACAGCGCCCTGGCCAACAACGGCCTGGTGGCGGGCACCGCCTACGTGGACTTCAACCGCAACGGCATCTGGGATGGAAACGAGCCTGTGGCCAGCGGACGCACTGTCTACCTTCAGCTGGTGGGCCCGGACGTGACGGGCCAGGCCGTGATAGCCGTGGAAGCCGAGGACGACGGCGCCTTCGTCTTCGACAACCTGGCTGCCGGGGAGTACCTGCTCCTCTGCGACGGCTGCACGGGGATGTCCATCACCGTTGGGGAGGTCAACGGCGCCGTGACGGTGGACCTGCCGGTCGCACCTCGCCAGGTGTTCCTCCCCCTTGCTATGCGGTAAACCTGCGCCGGGCCATCCCGTTTCGCCACCGCCTCCATCACCCTGGTTTCAATCGAACCACCACACCGCACCCTTCGGAACCGCAACGCTCCCGAACATTCGGGGCCGGGGATGGCCCAGACGCAGGATGCCGAGGGCTCCCTCCCATCACTCTCCACTTCACCGCCCGGGGGAGCCCTTCTTCCCCTCCCCAGACTCTTCTCCCGTCACTCCGCCAGGGCCCGGTTTACCCAGGCCAAGCTTGCCACTCTCCAGCTCCGATCCTGCCTGGACGCCTCACCTCGCCCCTACTCCCGCCACACCGCCGCAACGCACCTGTTACGCGCTTTCCACATGGCTCTTCTGTGAACAGCTTAACAGAAACCGTAATATTCCCGTGCTATCCTGGACCTGAAGCACACCGCACCCGTCCAAAGCACGTTCACGACTGTGAGGTCCCCCGATGATCATCGTCCGAGTCCGTTTGACCCGCTGCGTCCCCGCCCTGCTTCTCTCCCGAAAGAGGCTACTCCTGCTGGCTGCCGTCCTCCTGGCCGCTCAGCTGGGCCTGGGAGCCGCCCCGGCCACTGCCCAGGCCCAGGCCGCCTTGGGCTCCATCAGCGGAACGGTCTGGTTCGACATGAACCGCAACGGGATCCGGGAGCCAGAGGAGCCGGCCATGGCCGGGATGGCCATCACCCTGCAGCAGGTGAGCCCGGCGCCCGGCGCCATGAGCGCCCGGGTGATCACCGACCAGGATGGGACCTTCATCTTCCCCAGCCTGCCCTACGGCGCCTACCAGATCAGCGATGAGACAGGCTACACGGTGGAGGTCACCCTGGACGAGATGCGCGGCGTCCAGGAGGTGTCCATGGGTTCGCCCGGGCATCTGGTCTTCCTGCCCCTGGCAGTGCGCTAGAGAAGGCGGAGGAGACGGGCAGGCAGAGAGGACGACGAAAGGCTGAGGCCAGAGAAGGACGGCGCGTCCCCCACAAGCTGCAGAAACAGCTGCAGAAACAGCCGCACCAACAGCTGTGAGAACAGTCCAAAACAAAAGGCCACCTGCGCCAGGTCATGGACCCAGGCAGGTGGCCTTTTCGCGTCTCCGGAAAGGGGCCGGGTTCAGCCCGAAGCTTGACCCAGCCCTTCCGGTTTGCTGCTAGCGGGTGACGAAGGGCAGGTAGATGGAACCGGAGATGGCAGGCCGCTCCAGGTCCTCGTCCACGTCCGTGCCGTCATCCTCGTAGTTTGCGTCGTCGGGATCGTCATCCAGATCCGGCTGGACGCGCAGCCCTGCCGTGTTGGGTTCGCCAGACGCCCCCGAGACCAGGGCCGGGTTGTTGTGGTTGCCGAAGGGCACGATCCAGGTCTCCGCCGGGCCCACGTCCAGGCTGTAGCAGGGCTGGCCGTAGACCGGATCCACCGTGCCGGGCTGGGTGTTGAACCAGCCGTCCCGCATCACCTCGCAGACGGTGTACTGGTCCGGCTTCACGTTGCGGAAGTTGGCCTTGCCCCAGCCGTTGGTCACCTTGCTGGCCGCCAGGTTGCCCTGGGAGTCGTACAGGCGGATCTCCCAGCCGGGCAGGCCGGGCTCCCAGTTGCGCTGACCGTTGCCGTCCAGGTCGTAGTACTTGCGCACCCGCACCCGGCTGCCCTTCTGGTTCACGAAGGTGCAGGTGACGCTGCGGCGAGGCGCCACGGTGATGGTCACCCCGTGGTTGGCCAGATCCACGGCGCCAGCCCCCGCCGGGTCACAGACGATGTCCGTCAGGTGCCACCTGCGCGGCACCTTCTCGAAGACCGCGTAGCTGCCCGGCTCCACCGCGAAGGTGATGGAGCTGTCGTAGGGATCGTTGTCCTGGGGAGTGATGTCGTCCAGCTTGAACTTGCCCAGGTCGCCGTAGAAGCGGAAGTTGCGCCGGCTGTCCGGTCGGGCGTCCTTGACGATGGTGATGTAGGCCGTGGAGTCCAGGTTCAGCCCCACCAGCACCGGATCGTGGTCCGAGGCCCGGTACTGGTCCGGCGCGTAGAGCTTGTTGATCTGGTCCGGGGACTTGTACTCCTCGTTGTAGTCCAGGACCCGAGGCTCGTCTGCGTTGATGTGCCAGATGGCCGCGCCGGTCACCTGCTCGGTCAGGTCCGGGTTGGAGAGGGCGTGATCCAAGGTGCCGGCCTGGCCTCGGAAGACGAAGGAGTAGCTCTCCAGACCCAGGTAGGCCTCCAGCAGGTTGGTGTAGCCCGCGTCCTTGATGGCCGTCACCGGGTCCTCCAGGGCGTAGGAGTTCAGGTCACCGATGATCAGGTAGTCCGGGTCGCCGCTGCCCGTGGGATCCGTGCTCAGCCAGTCCACCAGGGCCATGGCCGCGTTGGTGCGGGTCTGGTTGCAGTTGCCCTGGCCATCTCCCTGGTCCGGGTCGCCGATGTCGTCGCAGGGCGAGCCCTTGGACTTCAGGTGGTTCACCGCTACGGTGAAGACCTCGCCCGTGCTGTTCTCCATGAAGCTCTGGGCCAGGGTGGGGCGGTTCTTCGTGTCCACGAAGCGGGGATCCACCGAGGAATCCAGGATGGCGGCGCTGCCCACCGGGCTCACCGTGGCCGTCTTGTAGATGAGACCCACAGCGATCTCGTCGCTGCCGATCTGGGGCACGCCTGGGTCGATGAAGGCGTAGGTTCCCGGCGCGGTGGCGTCGTTCAGGCCGTTGACCAGGTCCTGGATGGCGCTCTCCGGGCCGTAGCCGTCGTTCTCGATCTCCATCAACCCCACCACGTCCGCGTCCAGGTTGGTGATGGCGCTGATGATCTTGGTGCGCTGGCGCTCAAACTCCTCCGGCGTGTCCGCGCCCCGGGAGGTGGGGAAGCCGCCGCCCATGCCGTCGCCGTTGAAGTAGTTGAGCACGTTGAAGCTGGCCACCCGCAGGCTGCCGCCCACGTAGGGCGGATCCGCCGGCCGGGGGTTGCTGTGGGTGAAGGTCACCTCCTGGGTGGGCTGGATCCGATAGGCGCTGAAGCGCTGGTCCAGCACGCCGGTGAGGCCGTTCACCGTGTCCCCGGTGCGCAGGGTGTTGGAGGCGGTCAGCTCCGGCGGCGGGTAGACGATGGGATCCCGGTTCTGCTGGGTGTTGGCGTCGTCCAGGATAATGCGCCGACGGTCGTTCTCTGCCTGCACGTCCAGGGCTGGCTGGCCGGGAGAGGCCACCTGGGTGGGGCTGAAGAGCCGCCCGTTCACCGACAGGTCCACCTGGCCGTAGCGGCCCAGGTTGTAGTTCTCGGTCACCGTCAGCTCGTAGGGGAAGGTGACCAGCATCCCCTCGTAGCGCTCCCAGTCGCCCAGGTCGTTCACGGGCATGGTGGGGGTGCTGGCGGTGACGGAAGCGCCAGTGGCGCAGACCTCCAGCTGGGTGACGCTGGCCAGCTCCGTGAGGAAGACGCCGCTCCCCGAGCTGGTCTCGTACTCCTGGACCGTGCCCATCACCCGGACCACGTCCCCGGGGTTGACGTCCACGCCGAAGCCGTTGTCGAAGACGAAGATGCCCTCGGAGGTCAGGGGATCCGCGTCCACATCGCTGTCCTCTTCCTGGAGGAAGAAGCCCCGCAGCTCTGTGGCCGTGTCCTGGAAGTCGCCCACCACCACACCTTCGATGACGTGGGTGTTGCCGTTTTCTGGGCTGAAGTCACCGGGCCCCTGGATGGCGTGGATGAGGGTGGCCGTGCCGTCCAGGCAAGCGCCGAAACCGCCGCCAGCCTCGCAGGCATTGGCCTCGCCCGGGGTGTCCTCCGCGCTCACATCGAAGGAGCCGATGCGCCAGCCGTCCTGGCAGAGATAGACGTGGCCGGGCACGAAGTTGCCGTCCGGCCCCACGGTGGTGCTGCAGTAGATCTGGTCCCCCGAGCCGGGCGTCTCCACCAGGGCCACGCAGTCCACCTGCTCCGACCAGGGCGCCACGTCCAGGACGCCGTCGTCGTCCGTGTCCAGGTCGTCCCCGTCCGCACCAGTGAAGCCCCGCACCAGCAGATGGGTCACGTTGTCGCTGTTCTCGAAGTTCAGGTTCGTGGTCAGATCCGCCGCACCCAGGCTGAAGGTGCTCTCCGCAGCCACGAAGAAGCCGCTGCCACCCACGCTCTGGCCCGTCAGATCCACCACCGCCTCGATGACGCCGCTGCCGCCAGCCCCGTCCCCGATGACCAGGTAGGTCAGACCGTCCAGGGACGCTCCCGCATCCCCAGCCAGCTCGAAGTACTCGTCGTTGTCCGCCCCAGGCTGGTCGATCCGAATCTCGCTGATGGAGATCGCCGGCCCGGGACAGGCGTTGGGGCTACCCGGGGTGTCGTCCCCACCGGCCGGATCGTAGAGGCCGATGTGCCAGCCATCGCTGCAGGTGAAGCTGTGCGCGGGCACGAAGTTGCCGTCCGGCCCCACGGTGGTGCTGCAGTAGATCTGGTCCCCCGAGCCGGGCGTCTCCACCAGGGCCACGCAGTCCACCTGCTCCGACCAGGGCGCCACGTCCAGGACGCCGTCGTCGTCCGTGTCCAGGTCGTCCCCGTCCGCACCAGTGAAGCCCCGCACCAGCAGATGGGTCACGTTGTCGCTGTTCTCGAAGTTCAGGTTCGTGGTCAGATCCGCCGCACCCAGGCTGAAGGTGCTCTCCGCAGCCACGAAGAAGCCGCTGCCACCCACGCTCTGGCCCGTCAGATCCACCACCGCCTCGATGACGCCGCTGCCGCCAGCCCCGTCCCCGATGACCAGGTAGGTCAGACCGTCCAGGGACGCTCCCGCATCCCCAGCCAGCTCGAAGTACTCGTCGTTGTCCGCCCCAGGCTGGTCGATCCGAATCTCGCTGATGGCCACGTTCACCGGGCCGCCACCGCCGCCACCGCCTCCGCCGCTGCCGGAGAAGCTCTGGCCGCTGTTCACCGCGTTGAAGGTGTTGGCCACAGGCCCGCCCCAGGTGAAGTCCTCGTAGACCGTGCCCGTCCCTGTGAGCTGCAGGGATTCCCCCGCAGGGGTGCTGGAGCCTTCCGCGACGCCGATGTCCGTGCTGGTCATCCCCGCGGCTGGGCCGGCCGCGGCGGTGAAGGACCCCTCGTAGCTCAGGAACTGGACCACCGCGCTGCTGTTGTCCACCAGGGCCACCCCGTCCGGGGCGCCGTTCTGGATCCCGGCGATGAAGAAGGCCAGGGTCCCAAAACCGTTGTCCTGGTCCGGCAGGGCGCCGCTCAGGTTGACCGTGTTGTAGACCGTGCCGTTGCTGCCGTTGTAGAGCACCAGGCTCCAGCCACTCAGGTCTGTGCCGGCTGGGCCGGCCACCTCGATGCCTTCGCCCGTGTCCGCGCCGCTGTTGTCGTAGTGCAGCTCGTTGATGAAAACGCTGGTCCCACCGGGGGCAGCCGGGGGCGCGGCGGCCACCAGATCAGCGCCTTGCCCGACCAGCCCTAGCAGCAGGAACAGCGCCAGGAGGATACCGGTCCATCGCATCCGATCTCTGTTCATCGCTTCTCTCCTTTGAGGCTCTCAGTGTAGGTGAGGATGTGGTTGGATGAGGATGTGGGTGGGTGGGGATGTGGATTGTGAGAAACGTCATTCTCTCGCTGGAAGGCACGAACTAGAATGGAAAGACAACTTGCTCGGGGAATCATTGTCCGGGGAGTCATTGCCCGGGGAAACAGGCTTGGATTCGTCCAGAGGCAAGGCGGCATGAGACGGCTCTTGCACCAGGCGATCGATTCGACACAAAATCGATTTGACCCGAATGAGCTGAGAAAAATGGATTGAGAAACGGTGTGAGAAATGATGCGAGAAAAAGTGGCGGATGAGGATCGGTTGCAGCTGCGGCGCGCTCAAAGGCTACGCCAAACCACGCACCATCTCAACGCTACCGAAGAGTCGGCGGCTTGTCAAGCCCCTGGGGCTGACAATCAAATTAAACAGCCTGCATTCCCGCCCCCTCCTCTGGCCAGCCCGCCCGATGGGCCAGGGAAGGCCGAAATGTGGTAGAATAGGGCACCCGAGCACAGCGTCGTGTGGAGGCTCTGCGGTGACGAGGCCGCAGGCGTGGTTCCGAGAGGAAAGGAGCGAAGATGAGCGAAATCGCCACCAATTTCGGCTTTTCGGACCTGGACGTGAAGGCCGAAGTGGACCAGGAGGAGATGACCTACATCGCCGCCATCAGCCAGGCGCTGCGGGAGGAGATGCGCCGAGATCCCCGGGTGCTGGTCATGGGCGAGGATGTGGGCGGCCGCTTCGGCGGGGCCTTCAAGGTGACCAAGAGCCTGGCAGAGGAGTTCGGCGACAAGCGAGTCATGAACACGCCGCTCTGCGAGCTGGGCTTCACCGGCATGGGCACAGGCATGGCCCTGATGGGCCTGCGACCGGTCATCGAGATGCAGTTCGCGGACTTCATCAGCTCCGCCTTCGACAGCATCGTTCAGTTCGCGGCCACCAACCACTACCGCTGGGGCGCACCGGTGCCCTGGGTCATCCGGGCCCCCTGTGACGGCGGCATCCGCTCCGGCCCCTTCCACAGCCAGAACCCGGAGGCCTGGTTCGTCCACACCCCGGGGCTGAAGGTGGTGGCCCCAGCCACCCCCGCGGACGCCAAAGGGCTGCTCATCGCCGCCATCCGGGACAACAACCCGGTGATCTACTTCGAGAGCAAGCCCCTCTACCGCTCCATGAAAGGCTACGTCCCTGCAGGGGAGCACCTGGTGCCCATCGGCAAGGCCCGGCTGGCCCGAGTGGGCCAGGACCTCTCCATCATCGCCTACAGCACCCAGGTCCAGGAGGCCATGGCCGCGGCCCAGCGCCTGGCCCAGGAGGGCATCGACGCGGAGGTGCTGGACCTGCGCTCCCTGAAGCCCCTGGACAAGGCCGCCATCCTGGAGACGGTGCGCAAGACGGGCAAGGCGCTCATCGTCCACTCGGCCAACCGCATGCTGGGCGTGGGCGCGGAGGTGGCCGCCACCATCGCGGACGAGGCCTTCGAGTGGCTGGACGCCCCCATCCAACGCCTGGGCGGGCTGGACACCCCCGTCCCCTTCAGCCCCCCGCTGGAGGACGCCTACCGGCCCAATGCGGAGAAGATCTACCAGGCCGCCAGGGAGCTGGCCGCCTACTAGCCCTATCCCCAGCCACAGGAGCCACACAGCACCCATCGCGAAAGGGCAGGCATGAAGCTGGCCACCCTCTGCTACGTGAAGCAGGACGGAAAGACCCTGATGCTGCACCGCATCAAAAAAGAGAACGACATGCACGCCGGCAAGTGGAACGGCCTGGGCGGCAAGCTGGAGCCCGGAGAGACGCCGGAGGAGTGCGCCGTCCGGGAGATCCAGGAGGAGAGCGGCCTCCAGGTCCGCAGCCTGCGGCTCCACGGCATCATCACCTTCCCCGCCTTCGACGGGGTGGACGACTGGTACACCTACCTGTTCACCGCCTCGGACTTCCAGGGCAGCCTCATCGACTCCCCGGAGGGGGTCCTGGCCTGGATCGACGACCGGGAGCTCCTGAGCCTGAACCTCTGGCCCGGGGACCGCATCTTCCTGCCCTGGCTGGAGCGTCCGGGCTTCTTCTCGGCCAAGTTCATCTACCAGGCAGGCCAGCTCATCCGCCACCACGTGGTCTTCTACCTGCCCGATGGCCAGATCCAGGAGGAGAGCGGCCTCCACGTCCCTGCCAGCTGAGCCCGGACCGGGCCGCTCTCCGGCCCCGTCCGAGAACCGTCACCCACCAAGAAAGCATCCACGCCATGAACGCACTGACAACCTTGGGCAGAGGCCTGCGAGGCTGGCTCCTTCGGCGACACCCCCTGGCTGCAGGGGAGCCCGCCCTGGCCAAAGAGACGAGAACAGAGCCCAAAGCCCCCCCGAAAGAGCAGGAATCCGCCCGCTACCGCCCCTTCCGCGCCGAGCAACACGAGTTCGTGGTCATCGGCCTGGGCCGTTTCGGGACCTCCGTGGCCACCACCCTGGTCAAGGCCGGGCGTCACGTGCTGGCCATCGACGCCAGCAAGGACCGGGTGCAGGAGCTGAGCACCGTCCTGCCCCACGTGGTGCAGCTGGACGCCACCAACATCGAGGCCCTGCGCCAGGTGGGGGTGGAAAGCTTCGACACGGGCCTGGTCTGCATCGGCACCGACTTCGAAGCCAACCTCCTGGCCACGGTGCTCCTGCGCCAGCTGGGGGTGAAGCGAGTCATCACCAAGGCCCGCACCCGCACCCAGCGCAACATCCTCCTCACCGTGGGCGCGGACGAGGTCATCCTGCCGGAGCACGAGGCCGGCCGCCGCCTGGGGCGCAAGCTGGCCGCGGGGCATCTGGTGGACTTCCTGGAGGTGAGCCGAGACGTGGGGGTGGTGGAGTTCCTGGCCCCGCCCAGCCTCTGGGGCCGCACCCTCTCCGAGTGCGAGCTGCGCCAGCGCTACCACCTGACGGTCATCGCCATCCGCCGAGGGGACGAGCTGGTGGTCAGCCCCAGCGGCAACTTCCGCATCGAGGAAGGGGACATCCTGGTGGTCCTGGGGCGCATCGAGGACGCAGAGCGACTACGCGAATGAGCGAATGAACCGAACACGAAAATGAGCTCGAACATGACCGAACCAATTCCCATCCTGAACGTGACCCAGGCCCAGGAATCCATCCTGCGTCGCCGGGCCTGGGACGAGTTCTCCGTGCCCCCCAGCCTGTTGGAGCGCAACCGGGCCATCTTCGGCGAGCCCATCGGCCCGGACGAGGCGGTGCGGCGCATCCTGGCCGATGTGCGCCAGCAAGGGGACGCGGCGGTGCGGGCGTGGACAGAGCGCATCGACGGGGTGACCCTGCCGGCCCTCCAGGTGAGCCCGGAGCAGCTGGACCAGGCCTGGGAGCAGGTGGACCCGGCCGTGCGGGAAGCCCTGGCCCTGGCCGCGGAGCGGATCCGGGACTTCCACCGCCGCCAGCCGGCCCTGAGCTGGATCCACAACGGACCGGACGGCACCCTGGGCCAGCTGGTCCGCCCCATCGACCGGGTGGGGGTCTACGTCCCCGGAGGCACCGCCCCCCTGCCCAGCACCCTGCTCATGACCGCCATCCCCGCCCGGGTGGCCGGCGTGCCCCACGTGGTGGCCATCACCCCGCCCCAGCGGGAGACAGGCCTGCCCCATCCGGTGACCCTGGCCGCGGCCCGAGTGGCCCAGGTGGACGGGGTCTACATCGCGGGGGGCGCCCAGGCCATCGCGGCCCTGGCCTTCGGCACGGAGAGCATCCCGGCGGTGGACAAGATCTGCGGGCCGGGGAACCTCTTCACCACGCTGGCCAAGCGCCAGCTCTTTGGCCTGGTGGGCATCGACGGCCTGCCCGGGCCCACGGAGACCCTGGTCATCGCCGACGCCAGCGCGGACCCAACCCTGGCCGCTGCGGATCTCCTGGCCCAGGCGGAGCACGACGTCCTGGCCAGCGCCATCCTCCTCACCCCCAGCCGAGCCCTGGCCCAGCAGGTCCAGACCCAGGTCCTAGCCCAGATGGAGAGCCTGAGCCGAAACCAGATCATCGCCGCCTCCTTCGCCAACAGCTCGGGCATCGTGGTCACCGAGAGCCTGGAGCAGGCCTTCCAGCTGGCCAACGCCTACGGGCCGGAGCATCTCTGCCTGTTGGTGGAGAAGCCCTGGGAGCATCTTTCCCAGGTGCGCAACGCGGGGGGCGTCTTCCTGGGGGAGGAGAGCTTCGAGGTGCTGGGGGACTACGTGGCCGGCCCCAGCCACGTGATGCCCACCGGGGGCACGGCCCGCTTCGCCAGCCCCTTGAACGTCAACGACTTCGTGAAGATCGTCAGCGTCATCGGCCTCAACTCGGAGGCCGTGGCCCGCATCGGCCCATCCGCGGAGACCCTGGCCCGGGCCGAGGGGCTCACCGCCCACGCCGCGGCGGTCACCCGCCGGCTAGAGCGATAAACATCAGAGCACCCGAACACCACATGACCCACTCACCGGACCAGCTCCGCTCCCTCCTCAACCCCCACATCGCCCGGCTGGAGGAGTACACGCCCATCCAGCCCTTCGAGGTGCTGAGCCAGCGCCTGGGCCTGCCTCCCAGCCAGATCGTGAAGCTGGACGCCAACGAGAACCCCTACGGCCCCATCCCCGAGGTGGCGGAGGCCCTGGCCGAGTACGCCCACTACCACATCTACCCGGATCCCCAGCAGGGCCAGCTGCGGGAGGCCTTGGGCCGCTTCCTCCAACTGCCGCCGGAGAACATCCTGCCCGGCCACGGCGCGGACGAGCTCCTGGACCTGCTCTGCCGCCTCTTCCTGGGCCCGGGGGACGGGATCGTCAACTGCCCGCCCACCTTCGGCATGTACAGCTTCGACGCCCGGCTCCAGGGCGCCGCGGTGGTGGACGTGCCCCGGCGCGCGGATCACAGCGTGGACGTGGCCGGCGTCCAGGCCCTCTTCCAGGAGGAACGTCCGGACCAGCCCCGGCTGAAGCTCCTCTTCCTCACCTCACCCAACAACCCTTCAGGCACCTGGCTGCCGGACGCGGATCTGCGCCAGCTCCTGGCCCTGCCGGTGATGGTGGTGCTGGACGAGGCCTACGTGGAGTTCGCGGACCATCCCAGCCGAGCGCCCTGGGTCCTGGAGCACCCCAACCTGGTGGTCCTGCGCACCTTCAGCAAGGCGGCGGGGATCGCCGGCCTGCGCCTGGGCTACGGCGTCTTCCCCGCGTGGCTCATGCCCCGGCTGTGGACCTTCAAACAGCCCTACAACGTGAACGTGGCCGCCACTGTGGCCGGGCTGGCCAGCCTGCGCCACAAGGAGAAGATCCAGGCGGTGGTGGCCCGGCTGAAGGCGGAGCGGGAGCGCCTCTTCCAGGCCCTCCAGGCCATCCCCTACCTGCGCCCCGTCCCCTCCCAGGCCAACTTCATCCTCTGCCAGGTGGTGGGCCGGGACGCGGCGGCCCTGAAGCGGGACCTGGAGCAGCAGGGGATCCTGGTCCGCTACTACCGCAAGCCCGGGCTGGAGAACTGCATCCGCATCTCCGTGGGCCGGCCGGAGCAGACGGACCGGCTGCTGGAGGTCTTGCGCGGCCTGGCCTGAGGGGCGACCGGCCCTGTCACAGCCAGGGGACGTCCGGCGCGGCCCGCTCGGCTCCCCGCAGGAGCACCACGAAGGGCGTCCCCTCCCCCCGCCAGAACGCCACCGCCTCCTCCAGGATCTGCCGGGCCATCCGCCACTCGGCGGGGCGGCTCCGGGCGAAGTGGATCACGTGGTCGTAGAGGAGCAGGTAGCCCTTGGCCGGGGTCCAAGAGAGGTCCTGGAGCATCTCGTCCAGGGCGTCCCAGTTGTGGCCGAAGTAGTCTGGGAACTCCATGGCCCGGGCCAGCTCGGCCAGGAAGCTCTCCTTGTCCCTGACCCGGCGGCCGTCCAGGTGGAAGCCCCGCCAGCCCGCCGCTTCCACCTCCGCCAGGATCGCCCGGGCGTTGAGCCGCTGGTCCAGGCGGTAGAGACCCGGCGGCCGCTCTCCCCGCAACAGACGACGCACTTTGCTCATGGTTTCCCCTCCCTGGTTCCCTCAGCCGGAGTCCCTTCAGCCGGCTCCACCACCTCCCAGAAGCTGTTGTAGTGGTCCTCGGTGTAGTAGAGCTCTCCGCCCTCCCCGGCCACGATGCGCCGCGCCCCCCGGTCGTCCTCCCCAGGGGTGATGACCGTGTACTCCCGGTAGTAGCCCCGGGGCTTGGAGGGCAGCAGCCCCTCCCGGTTCTGGAAGACCGAGCCGTCCTTGCGGAAGGGGAAGGGGCCACCCTGGCGGATGCGCCGGATGGTCTCCCGGGCCTCTGGGGGGAGCTCGTCCAGCCGGATCGCGGGCAGGCCGCTGGCGGAGGTGGGCCGAGCCGTGATCGCCGGGCTGGCCTC
Organism: uncultured Caldilineaceae bacterium; assembly: GCA_964416395.1. Taxonomy (GTDB): domain Bacteria; phylum Chloroflexota; class Anaerolineae; order Caldilineales; family Caldilineaceae; genus S144-5. Next base: position 26,791 of record CAYQEB010000047.1, read on the forward strand.
TGAGCTGCCAGGCCCAGGCGCGGACGCTTCCGGAGCCGGGGCGATGGCCGTCACCGGAGCAGGGCCGGTGAGCTCCTCCACCAGCCCCTGGGGGAGCTGGCCCGTGGCCAGGGTGACCAGGATCACCAGACCCAGGCCGGCCAGGAGGGTCCAGGGACTGCGGCCTTTCCCTCGGGATGGTTTTCTGTTCGACATGGAGGCTTTCCTTCGAGTAGAATGGACGGGCGAGTAGAATGGACGGGCGAGCAGAATGGTAGAATGAACGGGTAGAAATGGCCGGAAACGGGCGCCCCCACGGGCGCGACTCGGCTCACATGGTATCACAGGCGGAAGGCGGGGAACAATGCGTCAGGCACAGGTGGAGCGGACCACGAAAGAGACCAGCATCTCTGTCTACCTCAACCTGGACGGTCGAGGCGAGGCCCAGGTCCAGACCGGCATCGGCTTTCTGGATCACATGCTGACCCTGCTGGCCGGCCACGGCCTCTTCGACATCCGGGTCAAGGCCAAAGGGGATCTGCAGGTGGACGAGCACCACACCGCGGAGGATGTCTTCATCTGCCTGGGCAAGGCCCTGGACCAGGCGCTGGCCGACCGGCGAGGGCTGGTGCGCACGGCCCACAGCTACGTGCCCATGGACGAGAGCCTGGCCCGGGTGGTGGTGGATCTGGGCGGACGCCCCTACTGCGTCTTCCAGGCGGAATTCGTCACCCCTCGCCTGGGCCAGCTGGGCACGGATCTGCTCTTCCACCTCTTCGAGAGCCTGGCCATCCACGGCCGGCTGAACCTCCACGCGCAGGTCCTCTACGGCCGCAACGACCACCACAAGGCCGAGGCCCTCTTCAAGGCCCTGGCCCGGGCCCTGGACGGGGCCACCCGCCTGGATCCTCGCCGCCAGGATGTGCCCAGCACCAAGGGGACCCTCATCGCCTAGCCCGGCCCCTGCCACCCAACCGCCAACCATCCCTCCCAGCAGAGAAAGGCTGTCCGCATGAGCACACCCCAAGGCATCATCGACCTGCGTTCCGACACGGTGACCAAGCCCACGCCGGCCATGCGCCAGGCCATGGCCCAGGCCGAGGTGGGGGACGACGTCCTGGGGGACGACCCCACGGTGAAACGACTGGAGGCCCTGGCCGCGGAGATGCTGGGCAAGGAGGCGGCCCTCTTCGTGCCCAGCGGCACCATGGGCAACCTGGTCTCCGTCCTCACCCACTGCGGCCGAGGCCACGAGATGATCCTGGGCGCGGACGCCCACATCTTCGTCTACGAGCAGGGAGGATCCGCGGCCCTGGGCGGCGTCCATCCCCGGCCGGTGCCCAACCAGCCCGACGGCAGCCTGGATCTGGCCCAGGTGGAGGCGGCCATCCGCCCGGACAACGAGCACTTCCCCGTCACTCGGCTGGTGGCCCTGGAGAACACCCACAACCGCTGCGGCGGCCGGGTGCAGTCCGTGGCCTACATGGACGCAGCCGGGGAGCTGGCCCACCGTCACGGGCTGGGGCTGCACGTGGACGGGGCCCGGATCTGGAACGCGGCGGTGGCCCTGGGCGTCTCCCCGGCCCGGCTGCTCCAGTCCGCGGACAGCGCCAGCGTCTGCTTGAGCAAAGGGCTGGCCGCGCCGGTGGGCTCCCTGGTGGTGGGCCGCGCGGACTTCATCCGCCAGGCCCGGCGCAACCGCAAGGTGGTGGGGGGCGGCATGCGCCAGGCCGGGGTCATCGCCGCCGCGGGCATCGTGGCCCTGACGGAGATGGTGGAGCGCCTGGCCGAGGACCACGCCAACGCCCAGCGCCTGGCCCAGGGGCTGGCGGAGCTCCCGGGCATCGCCATCGACCCAGCCACGGTGGAGACCAACCTGGTCATCTTCAGCCTGGAACGGGAGGA
>CAYQEB010000048.1:0-15149 GCA_964416395.1 uncultured Caldilineaceae bacterium
ATGGCCCCCGCCTCCAGGGCCTTCTGCACCAGCTCCTCCTCCGGGAAGCTGGTCAGGACGATGACCTGGATGTGGGGATAGCGCTCCCGGATGCGGGCCGTGGTCTCGGCTCCATCCATCCCAGGCATGACCAGGTCCATGAGGATCACGTCCGGTCGCAGCTGCTCCACCTTGGCCAGGGCTTCCTCGCCGCTGCCGGCCTCCCCCACCGGCTCCAGGTCCGGGAAGGCCAAGAGGAAGGCGGTCAGGCCGCTGCGCACCACCGCGTGGTCGTCCACCAACATGACTCGGATGGGCCGTTCATTTGTCATCCTGCACCTGCCCTTTCTCGCCTGTGTGGGTTGAAGGCCCGCCCTCCAGGAAGCTCGGCCAGCGCACGGTGATCCGGGTGCCCTCCCCGGGGCGGCTGGCCAGGATGAGGACGGCGTCGATGTCCTGGGCCCGCTCCCGCATGATCTTCAGCCCCAGGTGGCCGGGCCGGTCCTGGCTGGGCTCGAAGCCGCTGCCGTTGTCCTGGATCACCAGCTCCACCCGGGTGGCGTCCTTCGGCTGCCCAGGGCGGCCCCGATGGAAATAGCGCAGGTGGACCCAGGCCTGGCTGGCGTTGGCGTGGCGAGCCACGTTGTTCAGGGCCTCCTGGGCGATGCGGTAGAGGGCGATGCGCACCTCCGAGGGCAGCTGCCCTTCGCCGTCCACCGTCACCGCAATGGGCACCCGGGCCCGTCCGGTGATGGCTTCCGCCAGCTGGCGCAGCAGCTCTGGCAGGTGGGCCTCGATGAGCGCGGAGGGCCGCAGCTCCAGAAGGAGGGTGCGCATCTCGGCCAGCGCGCCCCGGGTCAGCTCCCGGAGCTCCTGCAGGCGGCGCCGGCCCTCGTCCGGGTTCCGCTCCCAGAGCAGGGGCAGCACCTCCGCGATGAGGCTGGTGGAGAAGAGGGTCTGGGTCACCGCGTCGTGCAGGTCCCGGGCCAGGCGGCTGCGCTCCGCGGCGGCCGCGCTGAGCTCCGCCTGCTCCCGCAGCCGGGCGTTCTCGATGGCCAGCGCGGCGTGGTCCGCCAAGGAGGTGACCAGGGCCACCTCTTCCTCGGAAAAATGGCGGGAGCGCTCCTGGTAGAGGGAGAGGCCGCCGTAGATCCCGTTCTGGGTGATGATGGGCACAGAGAGCACCGAGCGGTACCGGATGGCGTGGCGGACCAGGAAATCCCGCAGGTGGGGGTGGGCGTTCGGGTTGGTCTGGGTAACGATCTCCGCGAAGAGGGCGCTGTTGTCCGGGATGATCACCGGCCGCCGCTCCTGGATGGCCCGGCCCACCGCGCCCCAGCCCAGGGGCACGGTCAGGTGATGGACGAAGGTGCGGTCCAAGCCCAGGGCCACCTGGAGGCGCAGGGGGCCTCCCTCTCGCTCCAGGCGGTAGATGGCCGCTGCGTCCACCTGGATGAGCCGTTCCGCCTGGGCCAGGATCCGGCTCAGGATCTCGTCCAGAGGGCGGTTGGTGTTGAGAACGGCCAGGATCTCCCGCAGGCCCTCCGCGGCCTGGCGTCGGCGCTCGATCTCCTGGGTGCGCTCCTCCACTCGTCTTTCCAGCTCCGCGGCCTGGCGCTGCAGGGCCTGGGCTGCCTGCCTGCGGGCGGTGATGTCGGTGACGAAGGCGACGGCCAGGGTCTCTCCCTGGACGGTCATGTGGCTCAGGCCCACCTCCACCGGGAAGCGGGCGCCGTCCCGCCGCTGGGCCATCAGCTCCAGCTCCTGGCCCATGGGGCGGCTCCGGGGCGCCTGGAAGAAGGCGGCCATGTGGGCGGCGTGGGCGTCCCGCAGCTCCGGGGGAAGCAGGTGAGCCAGGGGGCGGCCCAGCAGCTCCTGGCGGGGATAGCCGAAGAGGGCCCCGGCCCGCTGGTTGGCTCCCACGATCCGGCCCTCCCGGTCCACCATGAGAATGGCCGTGGGGGCGGTCTCCATCAAGGTGCGGAAACGGGCTTCGCTGGCCTGGAGAGCCTGCTCCCCCTGGATGCGCTGCCGGGCCACGGCCAGGAGATTGGCCACAGCCTGGAGGAAGTTCACATCGTCCTCGGTGAAGAGACGCAGGCTGCTCTCGTGGGCCTGGAGCGCGCCCCAGGGGCCGGCCTCCCCGGGGATGGGCACGCTGAGGCTGCTGGCCACCTGCCGCTCCGCCAGCCGGGCCGGCCAGGGGAAGCGGGACTCGGTCCGCCACTCCAGCACGGTCACCGCTGTGGCCTGGGCCAGGGTGAAGGCGGCCAGGGGCGTGTCGTTCTCGGGCAGGATGGAGTCAACGAGGGAGGTGGGAGGGATTTCGGCCCGGAGGCGGAAGCGCTGTTCCTGGGGGAGGTGTTCCAGGAGCTGGCAGGAGCTGGTCTGGAGCGTCTCCTGGGCCAGGGTCACAGCCTGGCGGATGAGCTGGTCCATCTCCACGTCCGCCAGGGCCAGATGGCTCAACCGGGCAAGGGCCGCCTGGTGGTGGAGGTGAATGGTCTCCACCAGCGCCATCCATTCGCGGTTGCGGGAAGGGAGAAGATCCATGTCGTCCCAGGTGATCCTGTAGCCTGCCCTGGCGGTCGTCCGTCCTGTGAAGCCCGCCCGGTCCGCCTCTGCGAGCTGCGGCGGTGAAGCGCTTCTGTGAGCACTCTCTTGTGGGCACTCTTCTGTGGACATTGTAACAGGGAAGGCGGCTCGCTCACAAAACCCTGGTTTCCGGGGTGTCTCCTGGGATCCTTCGGCGGGATTCTGGGGGATTCTGGGCCCGCTCCTCTTCGCGGGTCTTTTTCGGGGATGCAAGGCTGGGCGATGCGAAATCGGGGAGATCCGCGATGGGTCACGGATCTCCCCGATCTGGGAACAGGGTTGGCGAGGGCGTTTCAGGCGTTGGATGGGCCTAGCTTTCGCCCTCACACTGCAGGTTGGCGATGAAGGCCACCAGGGTCTCCACCTCCTCCGGCGTGAAGAGCTCGCCGAAGTTCTGGGGCATGATGTTGGCGGGGAAGCCCTCGGCGATCACCGCGTTGGGATCCACGATGGCGGTGCGCAGGTAGTCCAGGTTCTCCGCGCCGCTCTGGACCTTTTGGGCGGGGACGCACCAGGGCGGCCCCAGGGAGCCCATGGCCCCTTCCACGCCGGCGATGGTGTGGCATCCCGCGCAGCCGCCCTTGTTGATCAGGGCCACCGCGGTCTCCTGGTCCGGCGCGGGGGGGATCTCCTCGGCCATCCCCTCCTTCTCCTCCTTGCCGCCTTCCATGGCGCTCTCCTCGCCTGTGCCGCCCGGGGTCATGACCTCTGGCGGGGGGCCTTCCGGCGGGATGGGGGCGATGGGGAAGGTGAAGATGTAGTTGTTGGAGCGGACAGAGCCGTGGCAGGCGATGCAGCCCACCGGCTTGCCCGCGGCCTGGATGGTCCCGTCTGGCCCGAACTTGGCCCAGAACCAGTCGCTGTGGTTCTCGTCGAAACCGGGCTTCTTCATCATCACGGTGATGGCGGCCAGGGTCTCGTCGGGCATGTAGTTTTCCTTGACGATGATGGCATCGTCCGGCATGACGCCCGGCTTGGACTCCATGGCGCCGGCCGCGGACTCGTTCAGGTAGGTGGAGAGGAGCATGCCGTGGGGCCCCTGGCCTCGGTAGAGGGTGCCCTTGCCCGGCACGGTGGCCCAGTTCTCCTGGTAGTTGGCCGCCTGAAGCTCCTCCCAGAGCTGCTCCGCCATGGCCGTGATCTCATCCGTGGTGTCCACGGCCGGGGCGGCGATGGGGGCGATGGGGAAGGTGAAGATGTAGTTGTTGGAGCGGACAGAGCCGTGGCAGGCGATGCAGCCCACCGGCTTGCCCGCGGCCTGGATGGTCCCGTCTGGCCCGAACTTGGCCCAGAACCAGTCGCTGTGGTTCTCGTCGAAACCGGGCTTCTTCATCATCACGGTGATGGCGGCCAGGGTCTCGTCGGGCATGTAGTTTTCCTTGACGATGATGGCATCGTCCGGCATGACGCCCGGCTTGGACTCCATGGCGCCGGCCGCGGACTCGTTCAGGTAGGTGGAGAGGAGCATGCCGTGGGGCCCCTGGCCTCGGTAGAGGGTGCCCTTGCCCGGCACGGTGGCCCAGTTCTCCTGGTAGTTGGCCGCCTGAAGCTCCTCCCAGAGCTGCACAGCGGCCTTCTCCGCCTCACTCATCTCCGGTTCGGGCGTGGGAGTGGGCGGTTCAGGCGTGTCCGTGGGGGGCGGAGCGGGTGTGTCTGTAGGGGGCGGAGCAGGTGTATCCGTGGGCGCTGGCTCCTGGGCCTGGGGGGCTGGCGTGGCTGCCGGAGCGCAGGCAGCCAACAGGAGAGTAAATGTCAACAGGATGGCAAAGCCGACAAAGCGTGGACGTTGCATAGGCGTTCCTCCTTCTCCTTGCGTGGGGTTGGGGTGTGAGAACGGGTGCAGCACAGGATGGCTTGGTCCCGGCGGGGTGGCCGGCAGGGGGAGACCATAGGAATCACCCTTTTCTATCACGGGCCCCAGCAAAGTTTGGTAGGTGAACCTACATAACGAGGAAAACCAGGGCATACCGGGGCAAACCAGGGAGCTGGAGGGTCCTGGAACCGTCCTCTGGATTCAACCGGGACATTCTTCCCTTCTTTTCAGGGCATTTGTCCTAGGAAAAAGCCCCGAAAATCGGGGTTTAGGCCATTTGTGAAATTGCTCATTAATGGCTTCGGCGCGACAATTGGAGCCAGAATATATCCGCTTATCCGGATACAATGCTGGCAAAACCTTAGAGGTTCCTGTGTCACCGACACGCTCCGAGATCGACCGCCTACACGCCCAGCTCTGTTCGGGTATTTCCGACCCCACCCGGATCGCTATCCTCTACGCCCTGGACGAAAACCCACGCACCGTCACCCAGTTGGTTGAGGAGCTGCAACTGCCTCAATCCACCGTCTCGCGCCATCTGGCCGTCCTGCGCGCCACCGGGCTGGTGACCTTCCAGCGCCAGGGGCGTCGGGTCTGCTATCTGCTCAAGGACCATCGGGTGATCCAGGCCCTGGACATCCTGCGGGGGATCCTGGACGACCACGTTTCAAACCAGGCGGATCTCTTCTCGGCTTTTCGGTCGGAATGAAGGGCGAGTGAGCGCCCTTTTCGCTTTTGCTGTTGCGTGCATCCACTCATCTGGTCTTGCGCATCTGTTGTTGTCCAGTCCGTTGCTGTTCTATCGATGTCATCCGTCCGCTGCACCTGTTTTGATTGGACAAGTGGCCTATGAACCGACTCAAGAGCTACTGGATCCTTGGCGCCATCGTCACCCTGTTGGTGATCGTGGCGCCCATCTGGTTCTTCGTGCCCGGGCTCCGAGGAGAGAAGGAGGATCCCTGGTCCCACATGCCCCAGTACCCGGAGCACACGGACCACACAGGGCTCTTCACCGAGCCTCTGGAGACAGGGCAGGACGTGACCCGGGCCTGCCTGGAGTGCCACCCGGACGCCGCGGCCGAGGTGATGCAGACGGCCCATTGGACCTGGGAGAACGGCCCCTACGAGCTGCCGGGCCGGGACGAGCCGGTCTACGGCGGCAAGAAGCATGTGATCAACAACTTCTGCATCGGCATCACCGGCAACTGGCCCCCCTGCACCGCCTGCCATGCGGGCTACGGCTGGGAGGACGCGAACTTCGACTTCTCCGCAGAGGAGAACGTGGACTGTCTGGTCTGTCACGAGAACTCCGGGGCCTACGTCAAGAAGAACGCCGGCTACCCCGCGGACAGCGTGGACCTGGTGGCCGTGGCCGAGAGCGTGGGGCTTTCCACCCGGGAAAACTGCGGCGGCTGCCACTTCCGAGGCGGTGGCGGCGACGCGGTGAAGCACGGTGACCTGGACAACTCCCTGCTCCATCCCAGCGAGGAGCTGGACGTGCACATGGGCAAGTACGACTTCACCTGCATCGACTGCCACCGTACGGAGCATCACCAGATCGCCGGCCGCTCCATCTCCGTGAGCATGGACGCGGAGAACCAGGTCTACTGCACGGACTGCCACTCGGCGAAACCCCACGACGACGACCGGCTCAACGACCACACGGACGCGGTGGCCTGCCAGACCTGTCACATCCCTGAGTTCGCCCGCAAGGAGGCCACCAAGACCGAGTGGTATTGGTCCCAGGCGGGCCAGGACCTGCCCGAGAACCCCCACGAGTACCTCAAGATCAAGGGCAAGTTCGTCTACGAGAAGAACGTGGTGCCCACCTACGCCTGGTACAACGAGACCGCCAGCCGCTACATCCTGGGGGACAAGATCGACCCCACCAAGGAGACGGTCCTGAACCCGCCCAACGGCAGCATCGAGGACCCCTCGGCCAAGATCTTCCCCTTCAAGGTGCATCGGGCGGACCAGATCTACGACAAGGTCAACAAGTACCTGCTCAGCCCCAAGACCTTCGGCGAAGGGGGCTACTGGACCGACTTCGACTGGGATAAGGCGGCCCGGCTGGGCTCGGAGTTGGTGGGGCTGGACTACAGCGGCGAGTACGGCTTCGCTCCCACAGCCATGTACTGGCCCACCACCCACATGGTGGCCCCCAAGGACGACGCCCTCCAGTGCGAGGCCTGCCACGTGGAGGACGGCATCGGTCGCCTGGACTGGCAGGCCCTGGGCTACCAGGGTGATCCTATGTTCTTCGGCGGACGGGAGCAGCAGCTCGGCATCACAGACGACCAAGTCAGCATGGGAGGCAACAAATGACCCGCTTGCCCCGTGCTTTCCCGCACGCGCGTTCCCTGACCGTGGCCATCCTGGTGCTCCTCCTGGCCGGGATCCTGGGGGCTGGGGTGGTCCTGGCCCAGACTTCCCCCATCCATCCCACCTTTCCCTTGCTGGACGAGGATGGGGTGAACGTGCTGGTGTCGGGGAAGCCGGTCTCCACCATGGCCACCTGTGGCTCCTGCCACGACACGGCGTACATCGCCAGCCACAGCTTCCACGCCACCGTGGGGCTGGAACAGTTCACCGAGCCCGGTCAGGTGGGCAGGGGCCGGGCCTGGGAAATGAGCACCGGCCTCTTCGGCGGCTGGGATCCCATCACCTATCGCTACCTCACGCCCAAAGGGGATGAGCGCTTTGACCTGGGCACGCCGGACTGGCTCATGCTCCTGGGCGTCCGCCATCCCGGTGGCGGCCCGGCCATGGTGGCCCCGGACGGCACGCCCCTCCCGGACGTGGTGGTGGAGCCAGGCGATCCCACCACCCACAGCCTGGATCCGGAGGCCGATCAGCCCCAGCCCTGGGACTGGAACGCCTCGGGTGTGGAGGAGATGAACTGTTTCCTCTGCCACCTGCCGAACCCTGACAACCAGGCCCGGACGGAGGAGCTCCAGGCTGGGCGCTTCCAATGGGCCAACACCGCCACCCTGCAGGGGGCTGGCCTGGTGGAGCGCACGGGCCAGGGCTGGCAGTGGAACCGGGAGGCCTTCCAGGAGGATGGCAGCCTGAAGCCGGAGCGGGTGACCATCCAGGATCCCGGACCGGAGAACTGCGGCCAGTGCCACGGGACGGTCTACACCGGGAGCGAGCCCATGCCCCCCAGCGCGGTCCAGCCCAACGACTGGCACACCCAGCGCACGGGGCAGCTCTTCTCTGGCCAGCGGCTGAAGGACACCGGGCTCAATCTGGCCGGCAAAGACGACCTGGGTCGTTCCTTTGACATCCACGCGGAGCGGGATCTGGAGTGCGTCAACTGCCACTACTCGGTGAACAACCCGGTCTACTACCAGGAGGCCCAGAGCGAGCGCCCAGAGTACCTGGAGTTCGACCCCCGGCGGCTGGACCTGGGCGAGTACCTGCTGCGGCCCAGCCACCAGTTCGCCAAGGGAAGCGCGGCCCAGCATGCCACGGGCACCCAGTACAAGGAGGCCATGCGCCGCTGCGAGTCCTGTCACAACACCGAGACCACCCACGAGTGGCTCCCCTACAAGGACCTGCACATGAGCACCCTGAGCTGCGAGACCTGCCACATCCCGCAGCTCTACGAGCCAGCCATCCAGCAGAACGACTGGACCGTCATCACCCCGGAGGGGACGGCCCAGGTGAGCTACCGGGGCGTGGATGGCCCGGTGAACGACGTGCACTCCCTGGTCACCGGCTACGAGCCGGTCCTCCTCTGGCGCGGGGATATCGAGGGCCGCTCCCTGCTCGCCCCCTTCAACCTGATCAGCTCCTGGTACTGGGTCCAGGGCGACCCGGAGCGGCCCGTCCGCCTCCAGGACCTGAAGCGGGCCTACCTGGACGAGAACGGCGGCTACCGACCGGAGATCCTGGCTGCCTTCGACGCCGACCAAGACGGCCAGCTGGACGAGTCCGAGCGGCGGCTGGACAGCGACGCCAAGGTCCAGGTGGTGAAAGCGCGGCTGGAGAGCCTGGGCCTGGTGAACCCCCGCATCCGTGGCGAGATCCAGCCCTACAGCATCAACCACGACGTGACCTACGGTGAGTGGGCCACCAAGGACTGCGAGACCTGCCACAACGAGGATTCCCGCATCACCCGCCCCTTCCTGTTGGCCTCCTACGTGCCCGGCAATGTCACGCCCCAGTTCCTGGAGAACCCCAACGTTCGCCCCAGCGGGCAGGTCTACACCGACGACCAGGGCAGGCTCTACTACCAGGCGGACACCGCCGGGGAGGGGCTCTACGTGCCCGGCCATGACCGGGTGGATTGGGTGAACATTCTGGGCTGGCTCATGTTCCTGGGGACCTTGGGGGGCGTGGTGCTCCACGGCGGTCTGCGGGTCTACGAGGCGGCCCGCCATGCCCACAACCACCACAACGACCTGGCGGTGCGCAAGGTCTACATGTACACCATGTACGAGCGCTTCTGGCACTGGCTCCAGGCCTTCACCATCCTGCTGCTCATGGCCACCGGCATCGTGATCCATCGGCCGGACGCCCTGGGCTGGGCCGACTTTGGTTGGGCCGTGCCCGTCCACAACGTGCTGGCCTTCATCCTCCTGGCCAACGCCGTCTTCGCGGCCTTCTACCACTTCGCCAGCGGTGAGATCCGACAGTACCTGCCCGAGCCCCGGGGCTACTTCCGCCAGGCCCTGATCCAGGCCGAGTACTATCTGCGGGGCATCTTCCGCGGGGAGCCCCACCCCTTCGAGAAGACGCCGGAGCACAAGCTGAACCCGCTCCAGCAGGCCACCTACTTCGCCATCCTCAACATCCTGTTGCCCTTGCAGATCGTCACCGGGCTGGCCATGTGGGGGGCCCAACGCTGGCCGGAGATCACCGCCCGGCTGGGCGGGCTGCCCTGGCTGGCGCCCTTCCACACCCTCATCGCCTGGCTCTTCGCCAGCTTTGTGGTCCTGCACGTCTACTTGACCACCACCGGGCACACGCCCCTGGCGGCCATCAAGGCCATGACCGTGGGCTGGGACGAGGTGGAGACGCATGAACATCCCCAGGTGGCCGCGGGCCGTCCGGCCGAGACCGGAGACTGAGGCGCTATCGGCAACGCCGGCCCATCGAGGAGCCTCTGCAACCCTCGGTGGGCCGGGATGGATCGGACCTGAGCACCCATCCAGCATCCGCTCCTGCATCTTTTCCAAGGAGGCTGCTCCGCTATGACAACCTTGGCTCACACCAAACCCATGACGAAGGTCGGGAGCCGTTCCGAGCCCAAGCCCTACGTGAACCCCTACGTGGGGGGCGTGCTCCTGGGCATCGTCCTCTTCCTGGCCTTCTTCCTCACCGGGAACGGCCTGGGAGCCTCGGGCGGGCTCAACCGCCTGATCATCTGGGTCATCGACCTGGTGGCCCCCCAGCACGTGGATCGGGTCTCCTACCTGCTCCACTACGCGGGGGGCGACAAGAACGCGCTGGACCACTGGATCGTGCTCATGACCGTGGGCATCTTCCTGGGCGGCTTCATCTCGGGCTGGCTGGGCCGCCGGGTGAAGCTGGAGACGGTCCGGGGGCCCCGCGTCTCCGTGCGCCAGCGCTGGCTCCTGGCCTACCTGGGCGGCATCGTCACCGGCTTCGGCGCCCGCCTGGCCCGGGGATGCACGTCCGGACAGGGCCTCTCCGGCTCGGCCACCCTCTCGGTGGGGAGCTGGGCCTTCCTCCTGGCCTTCTTCGCCGGGGGCTACGGCCTGGCCTACTTCGTGCGCCGGCTCTGGAACTAGCTCGCCATCCACCCCAGCGGGTGGTCACCCACAGGAGGCGACCATGGCACCCTTCCCACTGTTCGATCTCATCGGCAAGTTCGCGACCTACGTGGTCTACTTGCTCATCGGCATCTCCTTCGGCGCGGTGCTGGAGATGTCCGGCTTCGCCCTCTCCACCAAGCTGACCGGCCAGTTCTACATGCGGGACCAGACCGTCTTCAAGGTCATGTTCACCGGCGTCATCGTGGCCATGGTCCTGGTCTTCGGCGCCACGGGGCTGGGGATGCTGGACTATAATCGCATCTGGGTGCCCCCCACCTATCTCTGGCCAGGGACCCTGGGCGGGCTGCTCATCGGTGTGGGTTTCATCATCGGCGGCTTCTGCCCCGGCACCTCGGTGATGGCCGCAGCCACGGGCAAGATCGACGCCATGTTCTTCGTCGGGGGCATCCTCACGGGCATCATCGTCTTCGGCGAATCTCTGGGCTTCTTCGACCATTTCTGGAACTCCAGCTACATGGGCCGCTTCACCCTGCCGGATCTGCTGGGGGTGAGCACCGGAGCGGTGGTGCTGGGCACGGTCCTGGTGGCCATCCTCCTGCTCTGGGGCGCGGACCTGGTGGAGCGGATCTACGATCCCAAGAAGAAGCTGAAGCCGGACCTGACCCCTGCCCACTTCCTGGGCGCGGGCGTCCTGGCCCTGATGGCCGTGGGCGTCATGGTCATCGGCCAGCCCACGGTGGAGGATCTCTGGCAGCGGGTGGCCCCGGAGAAGGAGCCCCTGTTGGCGAACCGAGAGGTGCAGATCCACCCGGCGGAGCTGCGCAAGCTCTACTACGACCCCCAGGTCAACCTGATCATGCTGGACGTGCGGGACGAAGCTGACTACAATATCTTCCACATCAAGGACGCCCGCCGGGTGGATCTGGACAAGCTGGAGGAGATCGTGCCCGAGCTCCAGAACGCGCCGGAAGGAACGGTGGTGGTCCTGATGAGCAACGACGAGACCTGGGCCACGGAAGGGTGGAAGCGCCTGGTGGCCCTGGGCGTGCCCAACGTCTACATCCTGGAGGGCGGGATCAACAACTGGCTGGCCGTCTACGGGGAAGGGGAGCACGAGCCCCTGGCCACAGGCGGTGACGAGACCCTGCGCTACGTCTTCCACGCGGCCTTGGGGGACAAAGATCCGGTGGCGGAGCCCAGCCAACACGACGAGGGCATCGAGTACACGCCCAAAGTGAAGATCGAGAAGAAGGCCCCGACAGGCGGCGGCGGCTGCGGTTGATCGTCCAGCAGCCGATTGCCCGACAGCCGATTGTCCGGCAGCGTCGGGGAAGGTGCAGGGGGATGCCATGCCATCTCTTTTCCAACAGATCTTCAGCCGCACGCCCATGGCCCGCTCCACCCGGGCCTACGAGTTCGGCCTCCAGTTCCTGGATCTGCCCCCGGAGCCCCGGGTTCTGGACATCGGCACCGGCCAGGGCCACGGCGCGGCCTTCCTGAGCCGGGAGCTGCCGGGGGCCCAGGTGGTCAGCCTGGACATCGACCTGAGCTGCTTCAAGCCAGACCAGCTGGCCTTTGGCCCCAAGCGCCCCTGGTTCATCCAGGCCACCGCCCCGGCCATGCCCCTGGCCACCGCCAGCATGGATGCGGTGGTGCTGGTCATGACCTTCCACTGCCTGCCCCAGCCCCGGCAGGTCCTGGCCGAGGCGGCCCGGGTGCTGCGCCCTGGGGGCATGCTGCTCCTGGCCGACGTGGACGGCCACCACTGGATGGCCCGCCCCTTCGAGCTGGTGGAACACCTCTTCGTCAGCCCCTTCACCCACGCCTACACCCCCGAGGAACTGGCCCAGATGACCCAGGAGGTGGGGCTGGAGGGGTTCCAGGTGCATCGCCGGCCGGGCAAAGAGCGGGGCTTCATGATGTGGGTCACCGCCCGCAAGCCGTGAACCTGGCCGGGAGGCGGGTTTCCTGGCCCTTCCCCTTGGGCGCTGTGACCGACGGCCACCGGTCAAACTGGAGGCATCGTTGCGAAAAGGCCCCCAGCTGGCCTATAATGGCGAAGTGCGAGCAGAGAGAAGAGTGAGCAAAGAAGTGTAACGAAGTTGCAGGACAACCGAATATCGACGGTTCCGAGCCATGCCGCCTACAGCCGCCCGGCCAGGGCGACATGGCCGACCTCGCCGTTGCGAGGCGCTTTCCCGCCGTTTCCGCTGCCAAAGCCTCTGGGAAAGCGTAGGGTCGTTGGGGAAACCCAGCGGCCTCCCGACGTTTCCGCCCGGCTGGGCCGGTGTAGCCCTGGGGGTGGACAACCGAATTGGAAAGGACACCATCTCATGACCGACATCCAAGCACTGCTGCAGCTCTCCGCCGCCCGCCACAGCCACCTCTGTCCTCGCCAGGTGCTGGGCGTGCGCATCGGACTGGCCGGGGCCGCCGCTCTCGGCCTGGACGTTCCCCGCAAGGACAAACGACTCCTCGTCATCCTGGAAACCGATGGCTGCTTCGCCGATGGGGTGGAGGTGGCCACCGGCGCCACCGTGGGCCATCGCACCCTGCGGGTGGAGGATCTGGGCAAGATCGCCGCCACCTTCATCGACGTGAAGAGCGGGCGAGCGGTCCGGGTGGCCCCTCGGCTGGACGTGCGCCAGCGAGCCCTGGCCTACGCCCCAGAGGAGCGACGCCACTACTTCGCCCAGCTCAAGGCCTACCAGATCATGCCCGACCCGGAGCTGCTCATGCTCCAGGATGTGGAGCTGATCACGCCGGTGGAGGCCATCGTCAGCCGACCGGTGATCCGCACCAACTGCCAGATCTGCGGCGAAGAGATCATCAACGAGCGGGAGATCCACCGAGACGGCCAGGTGCTCTGCCGCACCTGTGCCGGGGAGGGCTACTATCGCCTGCTGGCCTCGGTGAAGGAGCCCCAACCGGCCATGGAGGAGATGACGCCCACGCTTTCGGGCGGAGGCCCGTCATGAGAAACCCCGGCGGCCCGGGGCGCCGTCCCCGTCGCGTGGGCGGCGCTCCCTGACGCCCACCTACCTCCACTCCATCGTCCAGGCCCTTGCCCATGCTCGACCCCAACACTCTGCCCCCCTGGCAACTGACCGCACTGGTATTCGCCGTGGCCTTCCTCTACTCCAGCGTAGGTTTCGGGGGAGCCTCGGGCTATCTGGCGGCCATGAGCCTCTTCGCCCTCTCCACTCAGTTCATGGCGGGGACGGCCCTGACCCTGAACATCCTGGTGGCCTCCATCGCTTTCCTGGCCTACGCTCGGGCTGGCCACTTTTCCCCTCGGCTCCTGGGACCCTTCCTGCTGACCTCCGTGCCCGCGGCCTTCCTGGGGGGCTACCTGCGGGTGGACGAGGAGATCTACCGCATGCTCCTCTACACAGCCCTGGCCTACGTGGGGGTGCGTCTGCTCTTCTTCCAGAGCCTGGGGCGGGCAGAGGGATCCCGGGCCAAGGCCCTGCCCTGGCCCCTGGTGCTGGTCAGCGGCGGGATCATCGGCCTCGTCTCTGGGATGGTGGGGCTGGGGGGCGGCATCTTCCTCTCGCCCCTGGTGATCCTGGCCGGGTGGGGCACGCCCAAGGAGGCCGCGGCCACCTCCGCTGGCTTCATCGTGGTCAACTCGGTGAGCGGCGTCCTGGGCCGGATCCTGGGCGGCAACTTCGTCTTCGGCCTGATGGGCGCGGCCCTGCTGCCCGTGGGACTGGTGGGCGCCCTGGCCGGGAGCCGTCTGGGCGCTCGCTACCTCTCTGGCCAGGCCCTGCGCCGTCTCCTGGGCGGGATCTTGCTCCTGGCCGTGGCCCGCTTCTGGCTTGGCTACCTCGGCGTCTGGTGACTCTGGGAAGGCGGTGCGAGCGTTCCGGGATGCGTTCGGGCAGGGTTGAGGCCGGGGAGTTCGAGGAGGCGGGGCGTCAGCTCAGGCAGGCGCCTTCCCCGCCATGCCGAGGATCCTGGAGGCCCAGGCCGACCCAGAGACTGGCGGCCATGAGCAGTCCTCCGCTGAGGAGCAGCGCCGGGTAGGAGACGGAGGAGACCAGGCTGCCCACCAGCAAGGGCAGCAGGGTGACGGGGGTGAGCAGGGTGTTCTGCAGAGCCACGCAGGTGGGCCGCAGCTCCACCGAGGCCATCTCCAGGAGCAGGTTGGGGAAGCCCAGGCGCATGCCGCTGATGGTGGCCCCCAGGAAGAGGAAGACGGGCAGGAAGAGCGCAGGGCTGATCCTGGGGGCGACCAGGGCCAGGAACGGCGCCAGCCCGCCGGCTACAGCCGTCCCCAGGACGACGGTTCGGTTGCCGAAACGATCCCCCATCCATCCCCAGAGCAGGTTGGAGAGTGCCGCGCCGGCCATCTGCGCGGCCAGGTAGAGGCCCACCGTCCCCGGGTCAATGCCCACGGACTGCTTGGCGTAGACCGCGTAGAAGGGGGCCAGGGCCAGGCCTGCGGTCACCAGAGCCCGGGCCCAGAGCAGACGGCGGAAGTTGGCGTTGATCCGGGCCAGTCCCCAGGCTCGGCGCAGCAACTCCCCCAAGGAGCGGGAGACCCGCTGCACCGGATAGACCGGCTCTCGGATCAGGGCGAAGCCGGTGAAGGCGATGAGCAGGGTCCCCGCGCTGAGCAGGAAGATCAGGGCGTAGTTGCTGGGGTAGGGGAAACGCGTCGGGTTGCCCAGGATGAGCTTCACCACGTAGCCGGCTCCGATGGCCAGGGCGTAGCCGATGAGCTGGCGCAGGCCGGTGAAGCGCCCTCGTCGTTCCGCGGGGATGGCCTTGGCGAAGACGTCCGCGTAGACCACCGCACCCATGCCTCCGGCCAGGGAGAAGAGGCTGAAGAGGGCCACCAACACCCCCAGGACAAGCTGGGGGCGCTGGTCGCCGTAGGCGTAGGTGAGCCAGGCCAGGACCAGCCAGGAGATCCAGCGCACGGTGATGATCCAGAGCAGGTAGGGCTTCTTGCGGGGACGGTCCTCCAGCAGATAGGCGGTGAACATCTGGGGAAGGACCTGGGCCACGCC
>CAYQEB010000048.1:15249-28191 GCA_964416395.1 uncultured Caldilineaceae bacterium
CCCGAGCGGGGGCTCCGAGATGGTTCAGGCCGGTTCAGTGACACATCAGTGGCACTTCAGTGGCGGATCAATGGCGGCCGGGCATGTGAGCCAGGCGAGCCTCGTGGACCAGCTGACCAGCCAGGTACTGTTGCACGGCCTCGTCCACCGAGCGCAGCCGGGTCAGCACCACCTCCATGCCTTGACGCCGCGCCATCTTCTCCATGGGGATGCCCATGCCCCCGGCGATGAGGACCTGGCAGTCCTGGATGGGGGCCAGCATGGCCTGGTGGATGCTGTCGTGGTCATGTTCGTGGTGGTGTCCATGTCCATGGCTGTGGGTGGGTTTCTCCCGGGTCTCCCGGGCCACTTCCCGTCCTTCCTCCAGGGTGATGACCACGTAGAAGGGGGCCCGGCCAAAGTGGCGAGCGATCTGGGCGCCGTCGTCAGAAACCAGTGCGATCTTCATGGTTGCCTCCAAAATCGGTGAATGGGTGCGTTTGGGGCGTCAGCCGTCGCGTCCCCGAGTCCGCGACCGCGGGCTCCTGGATTAGATGCAGCCACCCAGGGATAGGATACACAGGCGGAGACAAAAAACAGGGTGCGGCCGAAACCGCACCCCAGGAAGCTGTATATCGGTCATCGGGCCGGATCCCTGGCCCTCACCCGTCCGTTCACACACCCATTCTACACATCCATTCACACATCCATGGTGCTGGGATCCGGCGCACCCATGATGTTGTAGCCGCCATCCACGTAGAGGACCTCGCCGGTGATCTTCCGGGCCCAGTCGCTGAGCAGGAACTTGGCCGCGTTGCCCACGTCCTCCTGGGTGACGTTGCCCATGGGGGCCACCGCGCCCACGTAGCTCAGGCTCTTGCGGAAGCCACTCACCCCGGCGGCCGCCAGGGTCTTGATGGGCCCGGCGCTGATGGCGTTCACCCGGATCTGGTCCTGGCCCAGGTCCCAGGCCAGGTAGCGGACCGTGGCCTCCAGCGCCGCCTTGGCCACGCCCATCACGTTGTAGTTGGGCGTCACCTTCTCCGCGCCGTAGTAGGTCATGGCCATCATGGCGCCGCCGTTGGGCATCAGGGGGCGAGCTCGCTTGGCCAGGGCCACCAGGCTGTAGCAGCTCACGTCCAGGGCGATGCGGAAGCCCTCCCGGCTGGTCTCCACGAAGCGGCCGCCCAACTCTTCCCGGGGAGCGTAGGCGATGGAGTGGACCAGGAAGTCGATGGCGCCGAAACGCTGGGCCACCTTCTCGAAGAGCTGGTCGATGGCCCCATCGTCGGTCACGTCGCACTCCTCCACAAAATCGCTGCCGATGCTGGCGGCAAGGGGCTCCACTCGTTTCTTCAACACCTGGCCAGCGTAGCTGAATCCCAGCTCCGCGCCCTCCTGATGGAGGGCCTGAGCGATCCCCCAGGCGATGGAGTTCTTGTTGGCCACACCGAAGATCAGGCCCTTTTTGCCCGAGAAAAGTCCCATGGTCGTCTCCTCCTTCTGGAAAATCTCTGGAAAAATCTTTGGTGAAATGTGATCGCCTGGAATTCGGGGCCCATGCCGAGAAGGAGCGGGGGGCAAGCCTCCAAGGCGTCCACCAGGGGGCTCCAGGGGCATCTAGTGTAGCACGAAGCCCCCAAATTGAAAAGGTTTACAGGTTTTTTGCAGGCCGTGTTAAACTGCTGTAAGGCGTGGCGCCGAAATCCTCCAAATTGGCCCGGATTTTTTCGAAATTGAGGGTTTACAAGGGCTAAATAGTGTGATATCCTACTTGCCAAGAGGGGTTGAGATATTACGTTGTGGTTGGAAGCCACTATCGGGGGAAGCGTGATATCCGGCCCCTCTTCCTTTTGCCCAATTTTGGCCGCAATTGTTCCCAGAGCCGCCTCGTTGTTCCGCGAGGCGGCTTTTTTCGTGGATGGAGCTGGCCCTCGGCCTGTTCCGCGCTGGTCGGGATCGAACGCGGCACAGGCCCGGGAACGCAAGCCATCTGGCCGCATTCCCGGGCCTGTTCTCGTCGTTTCCCGCTTGTCCTCTGGCCGGGGATCGCCTGGCCTGGTCGCCTAGGCCGCGGGCACAACCCGCAAGAATTTTCGTTTCCCCACCTGGATCACCCGCTCCTGGCCTGGGGCCACCCGGACCAAGACGCCCACGTCGGTCACCCGCTGACCGTCCAGGCGCACGCCCCCTTGCTGGATCAGCCGCCGTCCTTCGCTCTTGCTGCTCACCAGCCGGGCCTTGGCCAGCAGCTCCAGGATGGGCATCTCCTCGGCCAGGGCGAAGATAGGGGCGTCGCTGGGGGCCGCGCCTTCGAACATGCGCCGGGCGTCCTCTGCGGCCCGGTCCGCGGCCTCGTCCCCGTAGAAGATGCTCACGATCTCCCAGGCCAGGCGTCGCTTGACCTCCTGGGGCGTGAGCTCGCCCCGCTCCAGGGCCGCCATCATGGCGTCGATCTCCTCCTGGCTCCAGCGGGTGACCAGCTCCGCGTAGTTGCGGATCACCGTGTCCGGCAGGTTCAGCACCTTGGTGAAGATCACCCCGGGGGATTCGTTGATGCCGATGATGTTGCCCGTGGACTTGCTCATGCGCAGCACCCCATCCGTCCCCACCAGGATGGGGAAGGTGAGGACCGTCTGGGGCGGCAGCCCGAAGGCCTCCATGATCTTGCGGCCGGCCATCAGGTTGAAGAGCTGGTCCGTGCCGCCGATCTGCACGTCCGTGCGCAGGGCCACCGCGTCGTACCCCTGCATCAGCGCGTAGAAGAACTCGTGCAGCCAGATGGGATCCCCCTTCTCGTAGCGCAGGGTGAAGTTCTCTCGGGCCAGGAACTGCTGCACCGTGAAGAGGCTGGCCAGGTGGATCACGTCCGGGAAGGTGAGCTTGGCCAGCCACTCGTGGTTGTACTTCACGATGGTCTTTTCCGGGTCCAGGATCTTCCAGGCCTGCTCCTTGAAGCTCTCCGCCTTCTCCAGGGCCTCCTCCAGGGTCTGTTGACGTCGGGCCGCCTCTTTGTCGCTGGGGTCGCCGATGGTGCCGGTGAAGGTGCCGATGAGGAAGACCACCTCGTGGCCCAGCTCCTGGAACTGGCGCAGCTTGCGCATGGGCACGGTGTGGCCCAGGTGCAGGTCCGTGGAGGTGGGATCGAAGCCGCAGTAGACCCGGAGCGGCTTGCCCGTCTGGCGGCTGCGTTCCAGGCGCTGGCGCAGCTCCTTCTCCATGTTGATTCGGGTCTGCTCGTCTCCGAAATCCACGCCCCGCATGAGGATGCGCATCTGCTCCTCCACCGGCGGGAAGGTGCGGGGAGGCTTCAGCACTGCGGGGGCCTCCGGGACGGAGTCTGTCCTGGCGTTCGTTGTCTGCTGTCGAGTGTTGTCCATGGTCATCGTCTTCACCTGTCTCGGCTGGGTGATGGTTTTCCGGTTGAACAGTCGTGGCTCTGCCCGGCTGGACCGGGGCGCTCTGGGCGGAAACACGAAAAAACGCGTGACGTGCGCCACGCGTTCCAGTCAGTCCTGCTCTTCTGGGCTGGTTGCTATCCGGTCAGACGTCGCGCACAAGCAGTTCTGGGGCGCCCTGCGCCCCCCAGATACGAGTAGGTGTGGGTGACCGCGCTGCTGTGCTGAACTGTCTGGACCATGTCCCCATGATAGCATGGCCTCTGGCTCGAGGTCAAGGTTCAGAGCGCCCCTGCGCCCTGGAAAAACGCGCTTCCTCCAGCTTTCCTGTTCCTTCTTTTGTGGTAGAATAGCGGCATGTCTTTCCCGCATGGACGTCGCACACCCAGCCAATCGACCTCCGCCCAGGGCCCTTCCCGGCGGCGGGTGCTCCATGGCGTGGTGGAGCACCCAAGCGGTCCGGGGACCAAGGGGCCAGCCCAGCCGCCCCATCCCGTCCAGGCCCAGCTGGCTCAGGCCCTGGAAGCCTGGTGGCGTCAGGGAGTGCTGCCCTCCCCGGCCCTGCTGCGGGATGGGCTCCTGGCCCTGGAGGCCGGGGTGGCCCTGGGCGAGGCGGAGCGGGGCCTGCTCCTGCGGGCCGCCCTCTTCCACGGCAAGGGCATGTTGACCGCCCTGGCCCATCAGCCGGATCCCGAGCGCATCGCCGCCATCATGGTGGACATGCTCCTGAACCCCCAACGGCCCATGTCCCCCAAACAGGTCAAGGAGCTGCTGGAGCGGGATCCGGACAGCCAGCGCTGGCGTCACCCCCTGATCCTGGCCCTGCAGACGGAGGCGGCCCAGCCTCTGGAGCCCCGCCGCACCCTGGCCCAGGCCGCCATCCTGCACCTCCAGGGCGGCGTGCCCCTGGAGCCGGGCCCCTGGCTTCCCCCGGCCCAGTACGACCGGAAGACAGGCTCGGCTGTCCGGCGTCGAAGGTCGGGGAAGTGGCGACGACGCACCGCCACCCTCCTGGGGTGGGCCGCCCTGCTCCTGGCCCTGGTCGGGGTGGGGATCCTGCTCTGGAGCGCCTGGGAGCAGCAGGCCGAGGCGCGCCAACTGGTCACCGTGCCCTCGGGCATCTACCTGATCAGCGACCCGGCCAACCCGGATCAGGATCGGCTGGTGCGGCTGGGGGCCTTCACCATCCAGCGCACAGAGGTGACCAACCGGGCCTACCGCACCTGCTACGAAGAGGGCGGCTGCCCTCTCCCGAGCATCGTCTCCAGCATGACCCGGCCCAACTACCTCCTGGACCCAGCCTTCGATGACTATCCGGTGGTCCACGTGACCTGGGCCGAGGCCGACGCCTTCTGCGCCTGGGCCGGCATGCGCCTGCCCCTGGAGGAGGAGTGGGAGGTGGCCGCGGCCTCCGCCCAGACCGCGCCTCGGCGCTTCCGCTACCCCTGGGGCGACTTCTTCGACCGCACCCTGGCCAACGGCGCGCCCCTGGGCATCGGCGACACGGAACAGGTGGGCTCCCACAGCCCGGCCGGGGACAGCCCCTTCGGCCTGGCGGACATGGCTGGCAACGTGGCCGAGTGGACGGCCACCCCCGGGGAGTCGCCGAGCGCCAGGGTGGTCAAAGGGGGCTCCTTCCTGGACGGGCCGGAGCGCCTGGAGCCCTCTGCCCGTCTCTTCGTCCCCGCAGACGAGGCCCATCCCTGGCTGGGCTTCCGCTGCGCGGTGACCTCCCCTTGACCTCCCCGTGACTTCTCTCGTGACTTCTCCCCCGACATCTCCCATGGATCCGAACGCCAAAGACCGGACAGCACCCAGGCTGTGCAATCCGCGCAGCTTCTCCCTGCCCATTGTGGCATTCGCGAGGCCCCAACGGCTTGCCCCCGTCCGCCGCCTTTCGTCCCTCGTCCCGATTCTGGCCCTTCTCGGGGCCCTGTTCCTCCCCGCCGCCCTCCACGCCTCGGAGCCCTGCAACCCGCCCAACGTCATCCCTCGGGAGGTCTGCGACTTCGACAGCTTCTACGGCTCCCCGCCCCGGCAGCTGCCCAACGGCTGGACGGCCTTCGTCCTCAGCGGGGACCTGACCTTCATGCAGGACGTGGACACCTACTGGGGCGCGCCCAGTCTGCGCATGTGGAGCAACGGCGGCACCTTCAAGGCGGGCATCTACACCCAGGTGGCGGTGACCCCCGGCGCGGGCTACCGGGCCAGCGTCTCCTGGGCCGCGCCCAACGACCCGGACAATTTCGGCCGTCAGCTGGGGCTGGACCCCACCGGGGGCACGGACCCCAACGCGCCCACGGTGATCTGGGGGCCCATGCACTGGGGACCGGGCCGCATCCTCAACTACACCGATGGCAAGGGGCCCAACATCGACGTGCGGGCTCGGGCCCAGGGCAACCTCATGACCGTCTTCTTCCTGGCGGACCATCCCCGCAGCACCGGGGACAACGTCATCTACGTGGACGCCATCGCCCTCTACCCGGACGAGAGCGCGCCGGCCCTGGCCACGGCCACCCCCACCCCGGTCCCTGCCACGCCCACCTTCACCCCGATCCCCGCCACGGCCACGCCCACTCCCCTGCCCACCGCCACCCCCACGCCCACGGAGACCCCCACCGCCACCCCGTCACCCACGGCCACGGAGACGCCCACTCCCACCGTCACCCCCACCTGGACCCCCTGGCCCACAGCCACGGCTGGCGCCACGGCCACCCCGCTGCCCATTCAGGCGAGCGTGGTGCGCGCGGTTCGCGAGCAGGAGCCCGGGGCGCTCCTGCTCCTGAGCCTTTTGGGTGGGCTGGGCGCGGTGATCTTCGGGGGCTCTCTCTGGTGGCTGCGCCGGGGAGAAAAATAGGGGCGCACGGATGGCGCCCCGAAGATGCACGGGTTTCACAGAGTTCACAGCTGCGGCCGTCCCAGGGTGAACGCCGCGGCCTCCGCACGCGAATTCCCCAGCCGGCCTCCTTTCCCGGGCGCAGGGCCCGGGGCCCCTGCCTTTACTCCACCTTCTTCAGACCCACATTGGCCGCCACCAGCACCGGATCGTAGACCGGTGAGTAGGGGGGCGCGTAGGCCAGGTCCAGCATGGCGAACTCGCTCAGGGTCATGCCGGCGGTGATGGCGGCCACGAAGGTGTCAATGCGCTTGCCGGCCATGCCCTTGCTCACAATCTGGGCTCCCAGGATGCGGCCGCCCTGGCGCTGGAAGACGATCTTCACCTGGATGGGTTGGGCGCCCGGGTAGTAGCCGGCCCGGTCCCGGTCCCGGATCACCACGCTGGCCACCGGGCCGAAGAGGGCCTCGTTCTCCCGGGCCTGCCTCTCGGTGACGCCGGTGAGGGCCATGGTGTCGTCGAAGACCTTGACGATGGCCGTGCCCAGGATGCCCGGGAACTCCGCATGGCCGCCGGCCATGTTCTCCCCGGCAATGCGTCCCCCCTTGTTGGCCGAAGGAGCCAGGGGGATCCAGACGTTCCGCTCCAGGACCCGGTGGTAGTACTCCACGCAGTCCCCAGCCGCGAAGACGTCCGGCGCGCTGGTGCGTAGCTGCTTGTCCACCCAGATGGCCCCGGTTTCCCCCAGGCGTATGCCGGCGGCCTTGGCCAGGGCCACGTTGGGCCGCACCCCGGTGGAGACGATGACCATGTCCGCGGGGATGGGCTCCGGGCTGGCGCTGGTGGCCACCTCCAGGCGGTCCCCCACCTGCTGGACCCCGGTCACCCGGGTCTCCACCAGCACCTTCACCCCCTTCTCCGCCAGGTGCTCCGCCACCTCCCCCACCATGTCCGAGTCGAAGTTGGGCATGATCTGGGGCAGCATCTCCACCACTGTGGTCTCCATCCCCCGGTCCCGCATGGCCTCGGCCATCTCCAGGCCGATGTAGCCGGCGCCGATGACCACAGCCCGACGGGGCGAAGTGCGCTGTATGTAGGCGTGGATGCGCTGGGCGTCGGTGAGGGAGCGCAGAGTGAAGACGCCGGGCAGGTCCAGGCCGGGGATGGGGGGCTTCACCGCGGAGGCGCCGGTGGCGATGAGGAGCTTGTCGTAGGGCTGGGCGAAGGTGTCGCCCGTCTCCAGGTTGGTCACCTGGACCTGCTTGCCGGCCAGGTCGATGGCGGTGACCTCGTGGCGGATCCGCACGTCGATGCCCCGTTTCTTCCGGGCCACTTCCAGGGGCAGGGCTTTGAGCTTCTCGTCCGAGTCGATGACGCCACCCAGCCAGTAGGGCATGCCACAGGCGGCATAGCTGATGTGCTGGTCCCGTTCGAAGACGATCACCTCCAGGTCGGGCTTCAGTCGCTTGGCCTTGCTGGCCGCGCTCATCCCCGCGGCGTCTCCGCCGATGATGACAATGGGTCTGCTCATGGATTCCTGTCCTTTCCCTGGTGCACCTGCTGTTGACGGATGGCTGCCTGCCCGGACGCAAGGCCCGAGGAGCGCTCTGACGGTGTGGCCTCCCTGGTTTGGATTCTCGCGCTGCCCATTCTGTTACACTCGACCTGTTGCCCTCGAGGGCCTCTCTCGCCCGCATCCCGCCTGGCGCAGATCGGTTGCACCGGCCGGGCAGGCGTGCTATCATGGACGGGCTTGCAACTTTCCATGCCTCTCAACAGACGATGCGCCGGGCCCGTGTGCACCTTCATGTGCGCCGCGGTCTGCGCTGTTGCCAGCAGGCGGATGCCCTTGGCTCGCCGGGAAAAGGATGGGTAGGGCTGTGACGCTCCACGTGCAGCTGTTGGGCGAATTCCATATTGCCCAGGGGGAACAACCGATCACCGCGGTGAAGGCTCCCCGCCTGCAATCCCTGCTGGCCTATCTCCTGTTATACCACCAGACGCCCCAGCCACGCCAGAATCTGGCCTTTCAACTCTGGCCGAACTCCACCGAATCCCAGGCCCGCACCAACCTGCGCAAGCTCCTCCTCCAGCTCCGCCGGGCTCTCCCGGAGAGCTATCTCCTCATCGCCGGGCAGACCGTCCAGTGGAATGGGGATGCTCCCTTTCGCTGCGACGCGCTGGAGCTGCGGCGAGCCCTGGCCGCTCTGGAGGAAGCTCCGGACCTCTCGGACGAGCAGCGCCATCAGCGGCTGGTCGCCGCGGTGGACATGTACACCGGGGAGCTGCTCCCCACCTGCTACGACGCCTGGATCGAACCCCTGCGCCAGGAGCTGCACCAGGCTGTGCAGGGGGCCCTGGTGGAGCTGATCCAGCTGCTGTGCAGGCGGGAGGAGCTGCGCACGGCCATCCACTACGCCCAGCGGCTGCTCCAGCTGGATCCCCTGAGCGAGAAGGCCTATCGCCGGCTCATGCGCCTCTACGCAGCCAGCGGCGACCGAGCCGGCGCGCTGGCCGTCTACCGTCAGTGCGCTCGCATGCTCCGGAAGGAGTTGGGCGTGGGCCCCGGCCCGGAAACCGAGGAGCTCCACCAGCAGCTCCGGGATGTCCGCTCCTTCCTGGTCCACAACAACCTGCCCGCGGAGACGACCCCCTTCGTGGGCCGCCGCCGGGAGGTGGCCGAGATCGCTCGGCTGCTGGACCGGGACGACTGCCGCCTGATCACCATCATCGGGCCGGGGGGCATGGGCAAGACCCGGCTGGCCATCCGGGTGGCCCGGGAGCGGCTGGAGCGGTTCGAGCATGGCGTCTGTTTCGCTCCCCTGGCCTCGGTGACCTCGGGCCACCACCTGGTCTCCAAGATCGCCCGGGGCCTGCGCTTCGCCTTCCAGAGCAGCGAGGCGCCCCGGGAACAGCTCCTCAACTACCTGCGGGAACGGGAGCTCCTGCTCATCCTGGACAACTTCGAGCACCTGCTGGCCCACGCGGGGCTCATTCCGGCCATCCTCCAGCACGCCCCCCGGGTCAAGGTGCTGGTCACTTCCCAGATCCGCCTCAACCTGCAGGAGGAGTGGCTCTTCCCCTTGCAGGGGCTGCGCATCCCCGACTTTGACCAGCCCTTTTCCCAGGACGACGAGCTGCACCAGTACAGCGCGGTGCGCCTCTTCCTGGAGAGCGCCCGCCGGGTGGATCCGGGCTTCCGGGCCTCGGGCCAGGAGTTGGCCGCGGTGCTGCGCATCTGCTCCCTGGTGGGGGGCATGCCCCTGGGCGTGGAGCTGGCCGCGGCCTGGGTTCAGCTCCTCAGCTGCCAGGAGATCGCCGACGAGATCGAGCGCAACTGGGACTTCCTCACCTCCAGCCTCCAGAATATCGAACCCCGGCACCGCAGCATCCGGGCCGTCTTCGAGCACGCCTGGCGGCGCCTCACCCCGGAGGAACAGGCCGTCTTCCGCCGGCTCTCCGTCTTCCGAGGCGGTTTCCAGCGCCAGGCCGGGGAGGCCATCGCCGGGGCCTCCCTCTACACCCTGGTCTCCTTCATGGACAAGTCCCTGGTCCAGCGCACCAGCATGGGGCGCTACCAGCTCCACGGCCTGTTGCGCCAGTTCGCCGGGGAGAAGCTCCGGGAACACCCGGACGAGCATCAGCGGACCCGGCGCGCCCACACCCGCTACTTCACCGATCTGGTGCATGGCTACTGCAAGGACATCCGGGACGCCCGGGCCCTGGAAGCCCTGCGCGGGGTGGAAACGGAGCTGGAGAACATCCGGGCCGCCTGGCAGTGGAGCGTGGAGCAGGGCTTCCTGAACTGCATCTACAAGGCCGCCGACGGCTTGAGCCGCTTCTACGAGACCCGCAGCTACTTCCAGGAGGGGGTGGACACCTTCCGCAAGGCCTGGGAGCGCCTGGCCCCCCACTTCCAGGAGCCGGAAGCCCAGGTGGCGGAGACCCAGCGCATCGCCTGCCAGCTCCTTTCTCGCCAGGCCCTCTTCCTCCTGCTCACAGGGGACAGCCAGGCCGCTCGGGCGCTGCTCCTGGATGCGCTGGAACGCTCCCAGCGCTTCCACCTGGCCGAGGAGACGGCCTTCAATCTGAGCCGCCTGGCCGAGATCGCCCGCACCCGGGACGACTACGCCACCGCCCATCGCCTGGGCCAGGAGGCCCTGGGCATCTACCAATCCCTCAAGGACCAGGAGGGTGTGGCCCACGTGCTGAACAGCCTGGGCGTGGTGGCCCACAACCAGGGCTACTACCAGGAGGCGTGGAAGCGCTACCAGGAGGGCTACCGGATCCACAAGCGCATGGACAACCCCTTCGGCACCGCCCAGAGCCTGGGCAACCTGGGCCGCATCGCCCAGGCCACTGGCCGCTACGCCGAGGCCCACGCCTACTTCCAGGAGAGCCTGGAGATCCGGCGGGAGATCGGGGACCAGGAGGGGGAGGCCTACATCCTGGTCAGCATGGGGGCCACCCTCCTGGAGCAGGGCGAGTACGGCCAGGCTCGCTCCCTCTGCCAGGAAGGGCTGGCCATCTTCCGCTCCATCGGTTACCAGCGGGGGGCGGCGGTGGCCCTGGGCAACCTGGGGGACATCGCCCGGGCTTTGGGGGAGCAGACCCAGGCCGCCCGGCGCTTTCGCCAGGCCCTGGAGCTCTACCGGGAGATGGAGAGCCAGCTGGGCGTGGGCATCTCCATGATCTCCCTGGGGCGGGTGGCCCTGGCCGAAGGCAACCTGCATGCGGCCCAGGAGCTCTGCCAGGAGGCCTTGCGCATCTGCCAGGAGGTGGGCTACCGCTGGGGGGAAAGCTTCAGCTACAGCCTGTTGGGCCAGGCAGCCCTGCTTCAGGAGGACTACCAGGCGGCTCGTCTCAACCTGGGTCGAGCCTTTCGGATCGCCGCGGCCATCAACGCCCAGCCCCTGATCATGGAGGTGAACGTGGGCCTGGCCACCCTGCTGATCCAGATGGGCGAGCCCGAGGCGGCGGTGGAGCTCCTCACCCAGGTGGTCCGCCACGCCGGCGCCACCCAGGAAGCCCGGGAGCGCTCCCGAGGCCTGCTGGAGGAGCTGGCCGCCTCCATGCCCCAGCCCCGCTTCCGCCAGGCCCAGGAGCGAGCTCGGGCTTCCCGCTCCTCCATCCTGGACGATCCCCTGGGCGGGGTGGGCTAGCTTTGGGATGATCTGGGATCCCTCCCCAGTCCAGGCGGTGTTTGGGGGCGCGTTCAGGGAAGCGCAAATCCCAGAGGCCAAGATTTTACACTTGGTTAGCTTACATGGCCCCGCAAGCAACGCTTTGGAAACGCTCCCCTTGTTACCATGGCACTATCACATCCTACGTTCCTCTCTCCCTTCCCCGCTGTTCTCCTCCACATAAATGTTGCGCAGCGGCACATTTATGTCTCCCCAGGACCCTCCTCCGGAGCGGAAACGAGCCGGGGGAGGGTGCGTTTTCTATGGCCCAATGCCTGTCCCAGGGTTCACCCCAGGGCCTATCCCAGGACGTCGATCAGTTGACGGTTTCCCGTGGGACAACCGTCATGGATTGGCCGCCCGGCGGTGTGGACCAGCCCGCTTCTCCCTCTCCGAATATGATATAATGGATCCACCCCCCCCGAACTCCACACTGCAGCCCTCGTCGCAGCCCCTCTCGCCCCCTGCACGCCTCCCCGGAGGCCATCCCAGCAGTTCGCAGTTCGTAGATCCATTCAACCCACAAGGGATTCAACCCACAAAGGATTCAACCCACAAAGGAGAGGAGAGCGGAAAAATGCGATGGCGTAACCTGTTGGCAGCAGTCGTCTTGGTGGCCGTTCTGGGTCTGGTCCTTGCCCCGGCTCAGGTCATGGGCGGGGAGGCGGAAGACCCCTTCGCCATGGCCCTGCCCCAGGAGGAGCCTCCGGCGGAGGGAGAGGCCCCGGCAGAGGAGGCCCCTGCCGCGGTGGACGTGGCCGGGCTGAGCCAGACGGCCAACGTGCAGCTGGCCCCCAGCAAGATCATCCTCCAGCTGGACGCGCCGGCGGACATGGTGGGACGGCCGGCCTTCGCTCTGATCAGCGAGGAGCGGCTCTTCTGGGCCCTTTCCCTGGGCAAGGACCTGGGCGGCCCGGACAACCTGGCGGTCCTGGTGGAGAGCACCCAGGTGGACTCCACCCTGCCCCTCTCCAGCGCCGGCGGGCTGGGCCAGATGCTCATCCAGACCGGCAAGGCTCGGGTCATCACCATCCAGAACGGCGACATGCCCGAGGACGCCCTCTACGACTACGTGGTGGTCATCGTGGACCGCACGGAACAGGAGGCGCCGGACGTCTGGTCCCTGACCCTGTTGGGGGATGGGCAGCTCTTCGACAACGTGACCTTCTCCGGTTCAGTGGTGAACGGCAACCTGGTGGTGGTGCCCCGCTGAGGATCCCTTCGCACTGCTCGCGCTGCGCGCGCAAGCCACAGCCTGCTTGAAAACCGCTTCCGTCTTCGTTCATCTGGGTGAAGGGCGTGGGTGCAGAGGTCTCCCCTGTTTCTTCTGCACCTGCGCCCTTCCGCATGGAGCTCCTCCTGGCCTCTCTGCCCTGACCCCTCCGCCGTCCGCTGTTTCCCTCCCGGTTTCCTCGCCTCCGCGCCCCAGGTTCCCTCGCGGGGCGCCACCCGGCTGCGTCAACGACATCGCCCGCATCCCAGATCCATCAGCGCGTCCTGAAGGAACGGACCGTCCACCGCCCGGCCCTCAGCGACGGCTTCCAGG
>CAYQEB010000049.1:0-3206 GCA_964416395.1 uncultured Caldilineaceae bacterium
GAAGCTCGGAGCTTCCGGGAAGGCGGCCTGCCCCCCTCTTCTCCCATTTTCGCCCCCGCTCCAGTTGCAAATTTCCCCCGTCGATGGCAGGATCCAGTCCGAGGGCCACGCCCCCTCCCCCAGGCTGGCGCCCCAGGGTCACCCCCGCCCCGCAACCCCAAGCACCCATCCCACAGACGCCATCACCCAAGGAGAGCACTCCATGACAGATTACCGTTCCCTTTTCGACCTCAGCGGACGCACGGCCCTGGTGGTGGGGGCCGGCAGCGGCATCGGCCAGGCCGCCGCGGAAGGGTTGGCCGCCTTCGGAGCCCACGTGGTCTGCGCGGACCTCAACCCGGACGGGGTGCAGGCCACCCTGACCCACATCCAGGCCCAAGGCGGCAGTGGCCAGGCCGCGGTCATGGACATGCGCCGGGTGGAGAGCATCCAGGAGCTGCTGGCCCGCCTGCCCCGAGTGGACGTCCTGGTGAGCACCCCCAGCATCAACGTGCGCAAACCCCTGCTGGCCATCAGCCAGGAGGAGTTCGAACGGGTGATCGATTTGAACTTGAAGGGAACTTTCCTGCTGGTCCGGGAGACGGCCCAGCGCATGGCGGAGCAGGGCGGAGGGAGCATCATCGTCTTCTCCAGCATCCGGGCCCTGGTGGTGGAGCCAGGCCAGGGGGTCTATGCGGCCACCAAGGCCGGCGTGCTGCAGATGATCCGGGCCCTGGCCGCGGAGCTGGGGGAAAAGGGCGTGCGGGCCAACGCCATCGCCCCCGGGGTGGTGGAGACTCCCCTCACCGAGCAGATCAAGAGCCACCCGGAGTGGCACCAGGCCTATGCCCAGCGCAACGCTCTGAAACGGTGGGCCCAGCCCCAGGAGATGGTGGGCGCCGTGGTCTACCTGGCCTCCGACGCCAGCTCCTACGTCACCGGCTCGCTCCTCCTGGTGGACGCCGGCTGGACGGCCATCGACGGCCGCTTCGCCCCGCCTCTGTGAGGATGGGAGGGCAGGAGCTGGGGGATGGGGTCGGGAGTTGCCCAGCCCACGCGCCCTTCTCCTCCTCAGAGCCCCAGGCCCCGACTTCGTTCATGGCCCCTGGAGCCTTTTTCCGCTCTACTTTCCCGGCACCTGGTGGCAGTTCCGGCAGCGGGCCTCGTAGCTCTCGCTGCCCCCCACCAGGATGACCGGATCGTCGTAGCGGGCCGGCCGGCCGTCGATGAGCCGCTGGGTGCGGCTGGCCGATGCCCCACAGACCACACAGATGGCGTGGAGCTTGTCCACCCGCTCGGCCAGGGCCATGAGCAGGGGCATGGGGCCGAAGGGCTCCCCCCGGAAGTCCTGGTCCAGCCCAGCCACGATGACCCGCAGCCCCTGGTCGGCCAGGGTGTTGCAGACCTCGGCCACGGTCCAGTCGAAGAACTGCACCTCGTCGATGGCCACCACCTCGGTGTCCGGCGCCAGCCGCTCCAGGATCTCCTGGGCCGAAGCCACCGCCTCCACGTCGTCCCAGGCCGCGCCGCTGTGGGCCGCCACCCGGGCCAGGCCGTAGCGGTCATCGATCTGGGGCTTGAAGATCTGGAGTTTCTTGCGGGCGATCTGGGCCCGGCGCACGCGGCGCAGAAGCTCCTCCGTCTTGCCGCTGAACATGGAGCCGCAGATCAGCTCGATCCATCCCCCACCCGGCTGATAGTGCATGGTCCTTCCGTCCCTCCTCTGGAGAGCCCCTGTGGGGCACAGGGGTCAAAGTCTCTCGTCCGAAAAAGCGGTTGACGCCCTCAAGCGCGCCCCCACCCTGCTTGTCGTCGAACAACTCCAGCGGAACAGCCCCACAAAAACAAACAGGCAGAAGCAATCCAGCTCGTTGCTTCTGCCTGTCCACGCTCTCATCTCGGAGGCCTGTGTGCAGATGAAATCACCCATCCCGCCCCCGGAGGGAGGCTGGGTGGCGGTTACTCTTGGGCTTCCTGTTCCTGCTGGTACTTGGCCAGCACCTCGGCCGCGGCCTTCTCGGGATCGTCCCCTCGGGCCCGGGCCTTGCGGGCCGCTTCCTCCGCCTCCTGGCGGATGCGCGCCTCCAGCTGACGCCGGGCCAGGGTGTTCTGTCGGCGCTCCAGGCGCTTCATGAAGCGCTCCACCTGGCCGGCTGTGTCCACGATGCGCTGCTCGCCCGTGTAGAAGGGGTGGCAGGCGCTGCAGACGTCCGTACGGATCTCTGGAACCGTGCTGCCGGTGAGCCATGTGTTGCCGCAGGAGCAGATCACCCGGGCGTTGGGGTAGTACTTGGGATGAATTCCAGGTTTCATGTCAGCTCACCTTTTCCGGATAGACGCTCACCTGCTTCTTGTTCTTCCTCGCCCACTCGAACTTCACGTAGCCGTCCACCTTGGCGAAGAGGGTGTCGTCCTTGCCTTTGCCCACGTTGACGCCCGGCAGGAACTTGGTGCCCCGTTGCCGGACCAGGATGTTGCCGGCCCGCACCCGCTCACCGCCGAAGCGTTTGACGCCCAGTCGTTGGGCGTTGGAATCTCGGTTGTTGCGGCTGGAGCCGCCACCTTTCTTGTGTGCCATTGTCCTTGCTCCTTTTCCAACCTGCAGCGACCACCTTCAGCCACCCCAGGGATGGCCGCCCCGCACCGTTCGGGGCCGTTAGGCGCTGATGGACTCGATCTGGATGCGGGTCAGGTACTGTCGATGACCCCGCCGCACGCGGATGCGCTTCTTCGGGCGGTAGCGGAAGACCAGGATCTTCTCCCCCCGGTGCTGGCCGGTGATCTTGGCCGTGACGCTGGCCCCTTCCACTGTGGGTTGGCCGATGGTCACCTTCTCCCCGTCCGCCACCAGCAGCACATCGTCCAGGGTGATGGTGTCCCCCACCTGCCCTTCCAGCTTCTCCACCTCCAGGATATCCCCAGGGGCGACCCGGTACTGTTTCCCACCGGTTCGGATCACTGCGTACATGTTCTTGGCTCCTTGTCTGCCGCGTTCGGGCGAACGTCGGGCCCGAAACTTCGTCCTGGCGGCCTGGGCTGAGGAAGCCTCTTCACCGAAAGGGCTCCCCAGCGAGCGAATGCGAAAATCGGGGTCGCTTCACAAAAAATCGGGGTAGCACGGAGCTGCAGCCAGGCCACCCACGAAGAGACATTATACGTCAGGGAGGCGCTTTCGTCAAAAATTCCAGGCCCAAAACTCCAAGAGCCGTCCACGCTCCCCGATGGCT
>CAYQEB010000049.1:3306-11367 GCA_964416395.1 uncultured Caldilineaceae bacterium
GCTCCCCGATGGCTGCCCGGCGGGCTGTCACCGGCGCCAGGCCGCCAGGTTGAAGAAGACCAGCAGGGGCAGGATCTCCAGACGCCCGGCCAGCATGCCCAGGATGAAGATGGCCTTGGCCAGCCCGGGCAGGGCGATGACCCGGGCCACCGGGATGAAGCTGGGGCCAAAGACGCCGATGGCCGTGAAGACCGTGGAGTAGGCCTCGTCGATGCGCAGATCGGGGGCCAGCAGGCTGATGGCGATCCCGCCCACGCCCAGGTAGACCAGCCAGAGCAGCAGGATGAAGACGGCCTGGCGGAAGGCCCGATCCGGGATCACCCGGCCATCCATGAGGGGCGGATGGATGGCCCGAGGCGGCAGGCGCAGGCTGCGGATCTCGTAGCTCAGGAACTTGCCCAGCAGGCCCAAACGCACCAGCTTGATCCCCCCGGCCGTGGAGCCCGCGCCCCCGCCGATGATCATGAGCAGCAGGAAGATCTCCCGGGAGAGGCGGGGAAAGGAGCCGGTGGCGGTGGTCTCGTAGCCGGTGGTGGAGATGAGGGAGGCGATCTCGAAGACCGAGCGCAGGAGCCAGTCCGGCAGGGCGCCCCCCAGGGATTGCCAGGAGTTGAAGGCCACCACCAGGGTGGAGCCCCCCAGGACCAGCCAGAGCAGCCGCATCTCCAGGGTCTCCCACAGGGCGGCCAGGTGGCCCCGGCCCAGGCGATAGAGGATGTAGAAGTTCACACCCCCGGCCAGCATGAAGAGGGTGATGACCAGCTCCATGGCCGCGTAGTTGGGGAAGATATTCGGTCGGTTGCGGTAGAAGGCGATGCTCTCGTCGTGGGGGGAGAAGCCCCCGGTGGAGACGGTGGTCATGGCGTGGGTGACGGCGTCGAAAAGGGGCATGCCCAGGGCCCAGGTCAGCAGGATCTGGGCCACGGTCAGCACCAGGTAGATCGCCGTGAAACGATAGGCTCCCTGCTTGAAGTTGAAGGAGAGCCGCCCAGAGCTCACCTTCACCCCCTCCGCGTTGAGCAAGGAGAGGGCGTGGCTGCCCTGGGCCTGGCCCACCAACAGGACGATGAGCAGGATCCCCATGCCCCCCAGCCACTGGATCAAGGCCCGCCAGACCAGAATGGAGCGGGGCAGCTGGTCCAGCCCCAGGATCATGGTGGTGCCGGCGGTGGTGAAGCCGCTCACGCTCTCCAGCAGCGCATCCAGGAAGGGCATGGAGAGCATGAGCACAAAGGGCAGCGCGGCCAGCACGCTGGTGGCCAGCCAGACGCCCGTGGTCACCAGCAGGGCCTCGGTCTGGGTCAAGGAGGTGGGGGCCGGGCGCCGGTAGCGGATGACCAGGCCCAGGAAGAGGGCGATGATGGAGGGGACGAGGAAGCTGCGGGCCTCCTCCCACTCGGGCCAGCCCCCTACGTCCCAGGCGGCCATGGCCACCGGCACAAGCAGGGCCAGGCCGATGGCCGTGAGCACCGGGGCCTGGTAGGCCAGCACCAGGATCAGCCGCTTGCGCCAGAGGGGCCGCCGACGGGCTGGGGCCCGGGCCGGGATCACATCAGAGACCATCGCCGCTGCCTCCGCAGGATCTCGATGATGCGCTGGACCGCCTCGTGGGGCGCCACCACCAGGAGTTCGTCCTCCGCCTCGATGACGGGCCGCTCCCCGGGCAGGTGAAAGACCTGTTCCGCGGCCTTGAGCAGCCCCACCACCAGGGCCCCATGGGGGAAGCTGGGGTGCTTCCAGAGGGCGTCCAGGGTCTCCCCCAGCAGGGGCGAGTTCGAGGGAACGTCGATGGCGGCCATCTCCACCCGGCCATCCCCCAGGGCCATGATCTGGCGCACATCCGGCTCCTCGATGGCTGTGAGGAAGGCGTTGAGCAGGTAGTCGAAGGCGCTGAAGGTGTTCACGATCCCGGCCAGTTCGTAGGCCGGGGCATAGTGCTGTTGGCGGAGCCGGGCCAGGATCCGGGGCACCTGGAACTGGCGGGCGAAGAGCCCCACCATGATGTTCTTGATGTCCTTCTCCAGCAGGGCCACCAGCACGTCCGCCCGGTCGATGCCCGCCTCCTGGAGGGTGCGGATGTTGTTGGGTTCGCCCTGGATCACCAGGCAGCCCAGCTCCGTGGCCACCATGTTGGCGTACTCGGCGCTTTCGTCCACGTAGGCCACCTCGTGCCCGTGGGCCACCAGGG
The DNA here is from genome assembly GCA_964416395.1 of uncultured Caldilineaceae bacterium. GTDB lineage: Bacteria > Chloroflexota > Anaerolineae > Caldilineales > Caldilineaceae > S144-5. The sequence goes on from CAYQEB010000049.1 coordinate 5,495, forward strand.
CCGCGGCCAGGGCTCGGCCCAGGGGATCTTCGTTGACAATGAGAATGTACATGGCGTCTGTCCCAAGCGTGTGGATCTCGATGAAATTGTTCGATGCAATTGTTCGACAAAATGTTCGATGAAATTGTTCAGGGAGGTTGCTCAGGGAAGTCGAGAGTGGGTCGAGGCCTGAACGGATCCTGAGGGAAACCTGGCAGGCGCCTACAGTATACCCCATCCGCTTGGAAAGCCTCCACCCGAACCTGGCTCAAAACCGGCAGACAGGACCACACTGTTATTACTCTGTCAGGTGTAATGGAGTATAATGGTGAATGGACACTTTCAGTGATATAGCCGGAAAGCGCCCCTTGGTATCATGGCTCTCGAACAGAGGAGCGTCGGCCCATCCCGGTCCCAAACGCCCCCACCCCAGAGCCCACCCATCGTCTCGCGCCGGTGAGCCCACCGGCCACCATCGATCCAGAACAGGCAATTTCTCCCTATGCTTGAACAGATCCGCCAGCACCTCCGTGCTCTTTTCGCCACATCTTCACCGAACACCCGGCGTCAGCTGACCCGGAGAACCCTGGTCTCCGCCGGGATCCTCGCGCTCTACGCCGTGGGCTTCGTCCTGGGCTATCCACACCTGAAGATGAACATAGCGGCCTCCCTCAGCCCCATCCCCGTGGCCTTGATCGCCCTCCTCTACGGCCTTCGAGCCAGCGTCCTGGCCGGCGTCGCCGTCCTGGCCCTGGATCTGGCCCTGATCCAGGTGATGGATCCGGCCCAGTGGCCGAAACTCACCTCCCTGGCCAGCCTCTCCGGTCATCTGATGCTGCTCCTCCTGGGCGCGACCCTGGGCTTCATGCGGGACCTGCGAGAGCAGCTGAAGCAGAAACTGCAGGAGAACGAGCAGGTGACCCAGGCCCTGCAGGAGCGGGACGCCATCCTGGAGGCCACCAGCACCGCCGCTCGCCGGTTCCTGGGAGCCGAGTCCTGGGAGAGCTGCATCCAGGACGTCCTGGAACTCCTGGGAGAGACCATCGGGGTCAGCCGGGTCTACATCTTCCAGAACCACCAGGCCGAGGACGGGACCCTCCTCACCAGCCAGCGCTACGAGTGGGCCGCTCCCGGCGTGGAGCCCCAGCTGGACAACCCCGAGCTCCAGGGCATCCCCTTCCTGGAAGCCGGCTTCAGGCGCTGGGTCCAGGTCATGGAGAAAGGGGGCGTGATCCAGGGCAAAGTGGAGGAGTTCCCCCAGGGGGAGCAGGCCTTCCTGGAGGCCCAGGAGATCCACTCCATCCTGGTGGTGCCCATCCACGTGATGGGCGCCTGGTGGGGCTTCATGGGCTTCGACGATTGCCGCAGCCCCCGCCGCTGGTTCGACGCCGAGGTGGACGCCCTGCGCATCACCGCCAGCGTCCTGGCCGCGGCCATCGAACACCGGGAGACGGCCCTGGCCCTGAAGCGGAGCCAGACCGACTACCAGGCCATCCTGGAGGCCCTGCCGGATCCCCTGGTGCGCCTGAACCGGGATGGCCTCCACCTGAGCTACCACCCAGGCGATCCCCAGGCCCATTTCCCAACCAAGGAGCAGGTGGAGGGGCGCACCATCTACGAGACCATGCCCCAGGAGATCGCCGACCAGGCCAGCGCCACCATCCGCAAGGCCCTGGAGACCGGCCGCACCCAGACCTTCCAGTACGAGCTGGAACGGGATGGCCACCGGCTCTTCCGGGAAGCCCGGGTGGTCCCCCTCTCTCAGGACGAGGTGCTGAGCGTGGTGCGGGACTTCACCCCCCAGAAACTGCTGGAGGAGCGCCTCCAGGCCGCCCGAGAGGAGGCCGAGGCCGAGCGCAACCTGCTCCGCACCCTCATCGACAACCTGCCCGACTACGTCTTCGTGAAGGACGCCCAGAGCCGTTTCATCACCACCAACAAGGCCCACCTGGCCACCCTGGGCGCCGCCTCCCTGGAAGAGGTGGTGGGCAAGACCGACTTCGACTTCTTCCCCAAGGAGCTGGCGGAACGCTACTACGCGGACGAGCAGGAAGTGATCCGCACCGGCGAGCCCCTCCTGAACCGCATCGAGGAGTCCACCGACGCCCAGGGCGCCCCCCAGTGGCTCCTCACCACCAAGGTGCCTCTCCGGGACAAGTCGGGCAAGGTGGTGGGCCTGGTGGGCATGAGCCGGGACATCACCGCCCTGCGGGAGGCGGAGCAGAAGCTCCAGGAGGCCAAGGAGAAGGCCGAGGCCGCGGCCCGGGCCAAGTCCGAGTTCCTGGCCAACATGAGCCATGAGATCCGCACCCCCATGAACGCGGTCATCGGCATGACCAGCCTCCTCCTGGACACGGATCTGAGCCCGGAGCAGCGGGACTTCGTGGAGACCATCCGCAGCAGCGGCGACGCCCTCCTCTCCCTCCTCAACGACATCCTGGACTTCTCCAAGATCGAATCGGGCAAGCTGGAGCTGGAGCTCCACCCCTTCGACCTCTTCGAGTGCATCGACGAGACCATGGACATGTTCGCCTTCCAGGCCGCGGAGAAGGGGATCGAGCTGGCCTACATCACCGACGAGAGCACGCCCCGACGCATCATCGGCTCCGTCACCCGCCTGCGCCAGGTGCTGGTGAACCTGGTGGGCAACGCCATCAAGTTCACCGAAGCAGGGGAGGTGGTCCTCTCGGTGGAGAGCCAGCGGGAAGGGGATCGCTATCGGCTCCACTTCGCCGTCAAGGATACAGGCATCGGCATCCCCCAGGACCGCATGGACCGGCTCTTCAAGTCCTTCTCCCAGGTGGACGCTTCCATCACCCGCAAGTTCGGGGGCACAGGCCTGGGCCTGGCCATCAGCAAGCGGCTGGTGGAGCTCATGGGCGGGGAGATGTGGGTGGAGAGCCAGGAGGGGGTGGGCTCCACCTTCCACTTCACCATCCTGGTCCAGGCGTTGCCGGCCAAGAAACGGGTGGATCGGGTCTACGCCAGCCTCAAGGGCAAGCGGGTGCTCATCGTGGACGACAACCAGACCAACCGCCAGATCCTGGAGCACCAGACCCGGCGCTGGGGCATGGATCCCCACGTGGTGGCCTCGGGCCAGGAGGCCCTGCAGCGCCTGGCTCAGGAGCAGTACGACCTGGCCATCCTGGACGTGCAGATGCCCGAGATGGACGGCATCGAGCTGGCCAGCCGGATCCGGAAGCAGCTCCCCGAGAAGCCACCCTTGATCATGCTCACCTCCCTGGACCAATCGGACGTGCTCCAGGAGATGCGCCAGAAGGGCGTGGCCGCCGTCCTGACCAAGCCGGTGAAGCGGGATCAGCTCTTCGACACCCTCACCAAGGTGGTGGAGCAGCAGTCCACCCCATCGGATCCCGCCGTCAGCACCCCCACCTTCCGGCACATGGCGGACGAACTCCCCCTGCGCATTCTCCTGGCCGAGGACAACCTGGTCAACCAGAAGGTGGCCGTGCGCATGCTGGAGCGCCTGGGCTACCGGGTGGACGTGGTGGCCAACGGCCTGGAAGCCGTGGACGCCTTCACCCGCCGGGACTACGACGTGGTCTTCATGGACGTACAGATGCCCGAGATGGACGGCCTGGAGGCCACCCGCTGGATCCGCCGGAAGCTGCCCCCGGAACGCCAGCCCTACGTCATCGCCATGACCGCCAACGCCATGGAAGGGGACCGGGACCTCTGCCTGAACGCGGGCATGGACGACTACGTGAGCAAGCCCGTCCGGGTGGACGAGCTGGTCCAGGCCCTGCAGAGGCTGGCCAGCAAGCGGAGCGAGACCCAGTCCGCCAACGGCAAGCGGGCTTGAGCAGCCCATCTCCCAGGGATCATCGAAAAAGGGGGTGCGACTGGTCGGTCGCACCCCCTTTTTGCATGCCCAGACAGCCCCGCGCCCAGCCGGGATCGGGTCACTCGATGGTGATGGTCAAGGTGTAGGTGGAGCTGCCCTCGGGCCGGGCCACGGTGATGAAGTAGTCCTGGGTGGCCGGCAGCACGAAGCTGAAGCTTCGGTCCTCGTTCACCAGCCGCTTGTAGGGCGTACCGTCCTCCCCCACGATGGCGAAGTTGGCCAGGCCGTCCGGCGAGACGATCTCCACGCTCATGGTCTGCCCGGCCAGGGCCCGCAGCACGTACTCCTTCCGCTCCGGCCAGCTCACCTCCCCGCTCAGCGTGGCCGATGTGGCCCCAGGCGCAAACGCCACCCGCTCCGGCGTGGGGGTGGGCGTGGCCGCCCCGCCGGTGATCTCAAAGAGCACCTCGTAGATGGCAGGCTCCGCGCCGGCCGGGCTGCTCACGGTGACCAGGTAGTCGCCGCTCTCCGGCAGGGTGAGGCTGCGCTCGAAGATGTAGACCTCACTGCCAAAGGCCTCACCGGGGAAGGTGGCGCCCCCAGGCGTGGTGATGGTGAAGTTCACCGGCGCCTGCAGCGCGGTGGTGCGCACGGTCATGACCTGCCCCGCCGCCGCGCCCAGGATGTACTGCTTCTCGCCCCCGGGCAGCAGACCGCCCCGGTGCATGGCCGACGTGGCCCCCGGCGCAAAGGTCACCCGCTCCGGCGGCGCGCCAGCCGGGGACGGCGTGACCACTGTGACGCTCATCTCGTAGTTGCTGGCCGGCGCGGCCAGGGGCGTGCTCAGCGCGATGAGATAGTCGCCGCTCTCGGGCAGGACGATGGTCTTGATGCTCATGGCCCCTTCGTAGCCGAAGGGCTCCCCGAACCAGCGGACACCGCTGGGGCTGGTGATGACCAGGTCCACAGGCACCGGATCCCCGCTGGCGATCACCTCCATGATCTGCCCCGCCGCCGCGTTGAGCAGGAACTCCTTGCGCCCGCCAGCCGCCTCCAGGACGCCGCTACGACTGGCCGAGATCTCGCCTGGGCCGAAGACGATCCGCTCCGTTTCGGCAGAGGGCGAGGTGATGGTGATGGTCAAGGTGTAGGTGGAGCTGCCCTCGGGCCGGGCCACGGTGATGAAGTAGTCCTGGGTGGCCGGCAGCACGAAGCTGAAGCTTCGGTCCTCGTTCACCAGCCGCTTGTAGGGCGTACCGTCCTCCCCCACGATGGCGAAGTTGGCCAGGCCGTCCGGCGAGACGATCTCCACGCTCATGGTCTGCCCGGCCAGGGCCCGCAGCACGTACTCCTTCCGCTCCGGCCAGCTCACCTCCCCGCTCAGCGTGGCCGATGTGGCCCCAGGCGCAAACGCCACCCGCTCCGGCGTGGGGGTGACCCCAGCCACAGGCGTGGCCGTGGGTGGAACAGGCGTGGCCGTGGGCGGAAGCGGGGTGGCGGTGGGCGCTTCGGGGGCGCGGAAGCCCTCCCGGGCCAGGAGCATGCCGTGCCAGTAGGGGGAGCCGTCAGGCCGCAGGGCCAGGATGAGGATGGCCTCCCCAGCGCCGTCCGCGCCCAGCCCCTTGACGTAGAGGGCCTGCACTGGGTTCACGTCCGGGCCCCACATGCCCAGGGGATCCATGCCCAGGAGCTCGGTCAGGTCCGTGGTGGTGTCGAAGGCCACCGCGGCGGCCGGCCCCAGGTAGTTGGCCTGAAGCTGGGCCACAGCCTCTGCCGGGGTCCACTCCACCCCCTCCGAGAGCCAGAACCCCACCGCGAAGGGATCGCCCATCATGGCCTCTAGGGCGTCGTACTCCTTGTTGACGAAGGCCAGGACCAGTCGATCCCTGAAGCTGTCCACGCTCTCCACCGTGGGGGTGGGCGTGGGCTCTGGTGTGGGCGTGGCCGGGGGAGCCGGTGTGGGTGTGGGGGCGCAGGCCGAGAGGGCCAGGGCCACCATCAGAAGCGCCAACAACGGGATTGCTGCCACGATCTTGCGCATGTTTCCTCGCTCCTTTCGGGCTCTGCTGATTCCGGCTCTGTTGATTCT
>CAYQEB010000049.1:11467-22694 GCA_964416395.1 uncultured Caldilineaceae bacterium
CTCTGTTGATTCCGGCTCTACTCTGTCCGGCTCCAGGATCGAGCAACCGCGATGACCAACGAACTACGTTGTCACGGGTGCCAGCGTAAAAGCCAAGCCAGGGTTTGCCCTGGGGATCGAGGGCGAAATGGGCCCAGAAACGGCTCAAATCCCAGGGAAGGGGAGGCAGACAGACCAGGATCAGACGAACTCGTCCTTGGCCCGCTCCGCGATGGTGCGGCCGGAGAGGCTCTTCTGGACGCCGCGCCCCTTGCGGCGACGCCCCTTGCGTCGCTTCGTGCGTCGGCGGGGTGGGCGGCCGTCCGGGGAGATGCTCGCCTGGCTGATCACCGGGTAGGCGGCGAAGACGGCCGCGTCTTCCGGCTGGTCGCTGAAGTAGATCCGCTCCCGGCGCAGGGTGCGGGCGAAGTCGTCGAACCCCAGGGCGCTGACCACCGCGTCGGGCCGGCCGGTGGCTCCTGGCCGCATCTGCACCCGCAGGAAGATCCGGTGCTCCTCCTTCTCCGGGTCGTAGCCCTGGTAGCGCAGCTCGAAGACCAGGGGGCGCAGGTTGTAGCGGTACCGCTCCCCCCGGCGCTCTCGCTCCATCCAGATGGTCTCCTGGGCCAGGAAGGCGCGGATGCGCTCCTGGATCAGCCCCTCGGGGATCTCCCCTGGCTCCGCGTAGATGAGGATGGTGTAGTCCGCGCCGATGATGAAGGGCTGGCGGGCTGGCTCCTTCAGCGGCGCCTCCTGCGCGTGGTGGAGCACCGCGCCCGGGGGCAGTTTGGCCCGGACCCGGGCCACCAGCTCGTCCAAGGGGACGGGCGGGCTGAAGATCACATCCAGGATCTCGGCCCGGCCGGTCATGCCCAGGCCCAGGGGCGCCGCGAACTGGATATGGGGCTGGGGGTTGAAGCCCTGTTTGTAGAGCAGAGGCAGATCCGCCCGGCGCAGGGTGCGCTCCCAGAGACGGAACTCGTCCTGGTGGCCGATGAACTTGATGTTCTCCCCCTTCTCGTAGACAAAACGCACCCGCTGGCGAGGCTGGGTGGGGGGCTGGCCGGTCGAGTGATTGGCCGATTGGCGATCGAGGGGCGGAGATTGGGCTGCGTGCGCCCCACCAACACCCAGCTCCCGTTCCTTGTGCCCTGTCTGCCGTCCGCCGTCGTTCATCTTTCTGTCCTCGCTCATTTGACCACCTCCTGGGCTGGCGTTTCGGCCGCCGGCTCCTCCCGCTGGATGCGCTTGCTCACCGTGCCGTGACGCCGCTGGGGCACCCGGTGATCGAACTGGCCCTGGCGGTCCGGGGACATCTCGTCGTTGAAGTAGAGGGGCACAGGCACGATGTCCACAGGCTGGCGCTTCTTGCCCCGGCCCAAGGGCGGGCAGCCCCAGGCCGGATCCGGCGCTTCTCGGCGCTGTTCCTTGAAGTAGCCCAGGATGCCGCAGCTGAAGCAGTGCTCCCGGCAGTCGTCCACCACGCCGCCCTGGTAGGTGTGGCGGTACTCCTGGGCCAGGAACTCCTTCTTCAGCCCGGCGGAGATGTGCTCCCAGGGCAGGATCTCGTCCAGGCTGCGGGCCCGGCGGGCGTACCAGTCCATGTCCAGGCCCAGCTCCTGGAAGGCCTGCTCCCAGGCCGGGAAGTTGAAATACTCGCCCCAGGCGTCCAGCTTGGCTCCCAGCTCCCAGGCCCGCTGGATCACGTGGCTCAGCCGCCGGTCCCCTCGGGTCAGGAAGGCCTCCACCAGGGTCTCCTTGGGGTCGTTCCAGGTGAAGTAGATGCCCGGCCCCCGGAGCTCTCGCTGGAGCAGCCGGATCTGGGCCTGGATCACCGCCTCGTCCTCCATGGGCACCCACTGGAAGGGGGTGTGGGGCTTGGGCACCAGGGTGCTGACGCCCACCCGCACGTTGGCTTTGGGCCCCAGCACCCGTCGCCCCACCGCCAGCACCTCCTTGGAGAGGTCGGCGATGGCCTGGACGTCGGCCAGGGTCTGGGTGGGGTGGCCGATCATGAAGTACATCTTGATGGTGGTCCAGCCTCGGCGGTAGACCTCCTCCGCGGTCTGGAGCATCTCCTGGGAGGAGATGGGCTTGTTGATCACGTCCCGCAGGCGATCGGTGGCCGCTTCCGGCGCGAAGGTGAAGCCGGAGCGACGCCGCCCCTGCTCCAGCAGCTCCATGAGGTCCACGCTGAAGCTCTCGATGCGCAGGCTGGGCAGGCCGATGCTCAGCTTCTTGGCGCCGTGCCGCTCCATGGTGCGGCGCACCAGCTCCTCCACGTAGGTGTAGTCGCTGCTGCTCAGGCTCAGGAAGCTCACCTCCTCGAAGCCGGCCTGCTGGATCATCTCGTCCACGGCCTGGAGCACCTCCTCCACAGGCCGCTCCCGCACTGGGCGGAAGATCATCCCCGCCTGGCAGAAACGACAGCCTCGGGTGCAGCCCCGCATGATCTCGATGGCCGCCCGGTTGTGGACCACGTCGATGAAGGGGACGATGAACCGGGTCACCGGGGGCGGCAGGACCGTGACCACCCGTTTCAGGACCGTGGCCGGCGCGGCCGGGTGGTTGGGGACGATGGCAGCGATGGTGCCGTCCGGGTTGTAGGTCACATCGTAGAGGGCCGGGACGTAGACCCCGGGGATGCGGGCCAGACGGGTCCAGAGATCCCTGCGGAGTAAGATTGAAGATTCGAGATCCGAGATCGAGGAGGCATCGCCATTACCCCGATCTTTGCCATTGCTCCGATCTTTAATCTTCAATCTTTGATCTTCGATGAGGTCTCGATGCTCGTCCTTCCACTCTTCGTACGCCTGGATGACCTCGAAGATGACCTCCTCCCCCTCGCCGATGACCATGGCGTCGAAGAAGGCGCTCATGGGTTCGGGGTTGTAGCAGCCGGAGCCACCGGCGATGACCAGGGGATGGGCCGCCGTCCGCTCCACCGCCCGCAGGGGCAGGCCAGCCAGGTCCAGCATGGTGAGGACGTTGGTGTAGAGCTGTTCGTAGGGCAGGCTGAAGCCCAGGATGTCGAAATCGATCACCGGATGGCGGGTCTCCAGGCCGTAGAGGGGGATGCCATCTCGGCGCATGTAGGCCTCGAAGTCGGGCCAGGGGCAGTAGACCCGCTCGGCCAGGAGGTCCGGCCGTTTGTTGATCAGGTCGTAGAGGATCATGAGCCCCAGGTTGCTCCCACCCAGCTCGTAGATGTCCGGGAAGGCCAGGGCGATCTTGGTGCGGATGTTGGGGTCGGACCAGTCCTTCACCACGCTGTTCAGCTCCCCGCCGGTGTAGCGGGCTGGCTGGGTCACCCGGTGAAGCACTCGGTCCAGGGCGCGGCTGATCTGCTTCGGAGTCTTCAACATGTTTCCCTCCTTCTCGTCTGCCAGGTGAACGGCTCACCCGGGCGGGATTCGAACCCGCGAACTGGGATCAACGCATCGAACAGAAAATGTACTGCCAGGGAACGCTACTTCACGATGGCGTAGCAGTAGCAGTCCCGGGGGGTGTCGCAGTTGGGCCGGCGAATCCAGCGACGCAGGACGCCCTCCCGCTGCATGCCCAACTTCTCCATGACCCGGGCCGAGGCAAGGTTCTCCACGTCACAGACGGCCCACACCCGGTAGATGGAATCCTGGGCGAGGGCCCAGTCCACCACGGCCCGGCCGGCCTCGGTCATGATGCCCTTGCCCCAGTGGGGCCGGGCCAGGACGTAGCCCAGGTCCGCCCGATGCCCTCGGATGGAGAGGTGGATCATGCCCAGGAGCTCCCCGCTCTCCTTGTCCAGGATCACCCAGGGGTAGGAGGAGTCCTTCTCCCACTCCTCCTCGCAGAACACCAGGAACTGACGGGTCTCCTCCACAGAACGGTGGGGCGCCCAGGTCAGGTAGCGGGTCGCCTCGGGGTCCTGGGCGTAGGCGGCGAAGATGGCCTCCGCGTCCGCGACCCGGGCCGGCCGCAGACGCAGCCGTTCCGTCTCCAGGATCTCCGGCGGTCGCGGGGCGGCGTCGATGGTCTTCTGCCGAGATAGGTGTGGCATCGGTTCTGCCTCCAGGGCTACATCTCCAGGGTCATATCCAGGTCATATCCAGGGCCATCGCCAGGCGGATCCACCGGCAAAACATCAAGCCGGCCGTCCCCTGCCAGGGCGTTTGGTCGAGGGCGTCTGGTCAGCCGGCACGGCAAGCTGGTCTTTCATTATATCATAGCTTTTGCCGCTTGCGAGTGAAGCCAACCCTGGAAAATTTGGGAAGAAAAATTTGACAGCCCACCCACGTTTCCTGTATACTCAGCAGCGTATCTAGGCCAGCACTTGCCTGTACCAAACCAGTGTGGCGCATTCGTCTAGAGGCCTAGGATACCGCCCTCTCAAGGCGGAGACACGGGTTCGAATCCCGTATGCGCTACCACCGAAAAGTCCCTGCCGCCTGGCGTGGCAGGGACTTTTTGTTGTTCTCGGCCCCTCAAGTGCAGGTCCCTCGCCCAGGCGCACAAAAACCTCGCGCAAAGAGCCGGTTCTGGTGTAAACTAAAGAGTGAAAAGCCCTCGTTCACCCGAAAAAGCCTTGGTTGAACTCGGAGGTGATCCATGAACCGAGCGTCCGATCCCATCTTCCAAGAGCAGCTGGTCCATCTGCCCGCCGGTCCGGTGACCCTGGAGGGCAATCTGGTGGTCCCCCCCAACGCCCAGGGCATCGTGGTCTTCGCCCATGGCAGCGGAAGCAGCCGCTTCAGCCCCCGCAACCGCTTCGTGGCCCGGGTGCTCCAGGAAGGCGGCCTGGCCACCCTCCTCTTCGACCTGCTCACCTCGGAGGAGGAGCGCATCGACCAGGTGACCCGCCACCTCCGCTTCGACATCCCCCTGCTGGCGGAGCGGCTGGTGGCCGTGGCCCGCTGGTGCACGGAACAGCCCACCATCCAGAAGCTGGGCCTGGGCCTCTTCGGCTCCAGCACCGGCGCGGCGGCCGCCCTCATCGCCGCCGCGGAGCTGCCGGACCTGGTGCAGGCCGTGGTCTCTCGAGGCGGCCGACCGGATCTGGCCGGGCCAGCCCTGCCCCGGGTCAAAGCCCCCACCCTGCTCATCGTCGGTGGCCGGGACGCACCGGTCATCGAGCTGAACGAGCAGGCCATGGCCCAGATGCGGGCCCCGGTGGAGCTGGTCATCGTACCCGGCGCCAGCCATCTCTTCGAGGAGCCTGGGACGCTGGAGGAGGTGGCCAACCTGGCCCGGGACTGGTTCCTGCGCTATCTGCCAGGCCCCCAGGGCTGAGGCGCCGGCCCGAGACGGGCTAGCGGGATGGGCCGGGTTTGCGCCCCACCACCAGGCGAATGCCCTCGAAGACGCCGAACTCCCGCCGGTGGATCACCTGCAGCCCGGCCGCCTCCATCAGGGCCGCCTCGTCCCGCATGAAGTCGCCGAAACGCTCCCAGAGATGGGCCAGGAAGACCCCGCCGGGGTTGCCGTCGCTGGGGATGCCCGCATCCACCAGGGCCAGGACGCCGCCCGGGGTCAGCACCCGGGCCATCTCCTGCATGGCTGTCCGCCCGTCGGGCACCGCGCTGAAGGCAAAGGTGGTGGCGATCCCCTGGAAGACGCCGCCCCGGAAGGGCAGCCGGGTCACGTCCCCTTGGATCAGGCGAGCGGGCAGACCGGCCCGGCCCAGCCGCCGCTGGGCCTCCTGAACCATGCCCCAGGAGAGATCCAGCCCCACGGCCAGGGGATAGCGGCGGCTCAGCTTCTCCAGGAGCAGACCCGGCCCAGGCCCCACCTCCAGGACGGCCCCGTCCTGGGGAAGCCAGGGCAGCACCGCCTCGGTGTAGCGCCGCCAGACGGGGATGAGCTCCTCCGCCAGCCCATAGAAGGGGGCGATGCGGTCGTAGAAGCCTTGGTAGTCGAATCCGCCGTTCATTTCCCCTCCCTTTTCTCCTTCCTTTTCTCCTCTGTTTTCTCCTCTGTTTTCTCCGCCGTTTTCTCCTGCTGCCTCCCTGCCGCCCTGCCCTCACCTCCGCCCCCGAAGGCCAGCCAGTAGACCGCCACCCCGAAGGCCACGGCCACGTTCAACGAGCCCTTGATCCCGGCCATGGGCAGGGCCACCTGCCGCTGGCACAGGGCCAGGATGGCCGGGTCCACACCGCTGATCTCGTTGCCCACCACCAGCACCAGGGGATCCGGCCCGCCCGGGGGCGGGAGCTGGAAGAGGGGCGTGGCCTTCGGCCCGTTCTCCAGCGCCCACAGGACGCACCCCTGGGCCGCCAATTCCCGGGCCGCGTCCAGGCCGTTGGCGTGGCTGCTCCAGGCCAGGGAGTCCTCCGCGCCCAGGGCGGTCTTGGCCACTCGAGGATGTGCCGGCGTGGGGGTGATGCCGCAGAGGTGCAGGTGAGAGACCCCCGCGCCGTCGGCCGTGCGGAAGATGGCTCCCACGTTGTAGGCGCTGCGGATGTTGTCCAGCAGGGCGACCAGGGGGAAGGGCGGCGCAGCCGGCGCGTCCGCGGCGGAAGCTTGGGCCGAGGGCTGGGGGTAGGCGAGGAGCCTGGTGGGACCGCCGCAGCGGGGACAGGCCTCCCGGGGCTCGGGGAAGGCGGCCACCGGGTAGCGGAAGCGACAGTCGGGTCGGCGGCACTCCCGGATCTGGACGGTCGGGGAGCGGGGCTGGGCGGTCATGGGCGGGTCATGGCAGGATGAAGGCCTGGATGGCTCCAGGGGCGTCCAACTCTCGGCGGAAACGGGCCAGGGAGGGGGGCTGGGGGAAGTGGAAGAGGTGGCTGGGGCAGCGGCAATCCGAGGCGCCGAAGCCGGGGACAGGCTGGTGGGCCAGGGGCAGGCGGGCCAGGGCCTGGGCCCAGGCGCACTCCTGGCGCTGGTCCTCCGCCAGCCAGAGGGCCCTCACCGGGGCGACCTGGCGCAGGTAGTCGATGTGCCAGTGGCGATGCTTGCCGCCCGCCACGTGGCGGGTCAGCCGGGCCCGCAGTCCGCCCGGTCCGTAGGCGCTGCCCGGGTAGGCGTAGAAGCCGGCCGGGAAGTGGAACGCGCCCAGGCGCCCCACCTGGATGTCCCGATCCTGGTCCAGGTGGAGGATCAGCACGTAGGTTCCGGGGCTGCGGGGCAGATCCAGGGCCATGGTCGCCCCCCTGAGGGCGAATGTGGGGCGACCCCAGGGCCGCCCCACGTCGACATCCACACCAGCTTCCACTTTCTCTCAGTACAGGAACATGGGCTTGCCCAGGACGTGGCGCACCTTGGGCAGGTAGCGTTCCGCGTCGTAGAGCTCATCCACATCCACCCGTTTCACCCCGCTGGTGACGGTGCTCATGGGGATGTGGGTGTAGGTGCCGTCCCGCAGGGCCACCATGCGTCCGCTGGCCCCGCCGGTGATCAGGTCCATGGCCAGGTGAGCGTAGTTGGCCGCCACCATCAGGTCCAGGGCGTCCGGCGCGCCGGAGCGCATGAGGTAGGCCAGGCGCTGGTTGATGATGTTCTCCCCGGTGATCTTCTTCAGGGCCTGGCCGGTGATCTCCCCGATGCCCCCCAGCTTGCGATGGCCGTAGGCGTCCATCTCCCCGTACTCCACCACCTTGCCTCCGATCATGTGGGCCCCTTCGCTGATGGTGACCATGGCGTAGTTGCTGGGATTGGCCCGCTTGTCCTGCATGACCAGCTCGGCCAGCCGCTCCGGATCGAAGGGCACCTCGGAGATGATGGCCCGATCCACGCTGGCCAGGTAGGAGCTGATGAGGCTGGTCTCGCCGGAGTTGCGGCCGAAGAGCTCCACCACCGCGATGCGCTCGTGGGAGCCGGCGCTGGTGCGCAGCTGGTGGATGAACTGGACGCTGCGGGTCACCGCGGTGCCGAAGCCGATGCAGTAGTCCGTGCCGTAGACGTCGTTGTCCATGGTCTTGGGGATGGCCACCACCGGCACCCCCTCCCGGTGCAGGCGCTCGCCATAGCTCAGGGTGTCGTCCCCGCCGATGGGGATGAGCATGTCGATGCCCAGGAATTCCAGGTTCTTGAGCACGTGGGGGGTGAAGTCCCGGGGGCGCTCATCCTGGTCCTCCGCCTCTGGGTGCTCCGGATCCTTCAGGAAGTCCGGGACCTCCTTGGGGCGCACGTGGCTGGGATTGGTGCGGCTGGTGTGGAGGATGGTGCCCCCGGTGCGGTCGATGGTGCGGACCACCTGCTTGTTCAGGGGCATGATGTTGCGCTTGATGCTCTCCGGGTCCTCCGGGTTCAGCCAGAGCAGGCCGCCCCAGCCCCGCCGGATGCCCAGGATCTCGTAGCCATCGTCGATGGCCCGGTTGACCACCGCCTTGATGCAGGGGTTCAGCCCGGGCACGTCACCGCCGCCGGTCAAGATCCCGATCTTCATGATGTCTGCTCCTTTCTGCGTGATGATGAGTCAACGTTTGAGCCCGAAAAACGGGGGTTCTCTGCAGTCAACCCCCAAACGAAATCAACCTCGAATGAGTCCACAGGGACAGGGCTGGCCCGGCGATCCGGGCGATTCCGGGCGATCCGATCGGCCAGCCCCTCAGAACTGCAGCTCCTCGCCCATGCGGCGCAGGAAGCCCGGCGCCGGCTGGGCCAGGATGCGGGCGATGGGCCGCAGGGAGAGCCACCACTGCCGCCGGGGCCGCTGATGGCGCTCGTCCAACTGGCGGGGGATCTCGTGCAGAGGGGTCATGGATGTCTCCCCGCGTTGCAGGCCGATGCAGGCCGCTTCCGGCTCCTCGTCGGAGTGGATGCAGGCCTCCTCCAGGATCTCGATGGCCCGAGCCGCCAGGCGAGTGGCCAGGTTGCGGTCGAAGGGAGAAGGGTTGCCCCCTTGCTGAAGGTGCCCCAGCACGGACTGGCGCACGTCGAAGAGCTCGCCCCCCTCCTCCTCGAAGAGGGCGGCGATGAAGGAGGTGGTGTAGAGTGGGTTGGCCCGCTCGTTGCGGATCATCAGCCCCAGGCGCTTGCCATGCTGGAAGCCGTCGATGAGCAGGGCAATGTCCTTCTCCAGGTCCTTCAGTTTGACCCCCTCCTCGTGCAGGTAGACCCGCTCCGCGCCGCTGGCCAGGGCGCTCATCAGGGCCAGGTAGCCGCAGTAGCGCCCCATCACCTCCACGATGAAACAGCGGTTGGAGGCCACCGCGGACTGTTTGATCTTGTCCACTGCCTCGACGATGCTGTTCAGGGCCGTGTCCGAGCCCACGCTGAGCCGGGCGCCGGGCAGGTTGTTGTTGATGGAGGCCGGCAGGCAGACCATGGGGATGTTGAAGCTGGGGAAATTGCGCCGCTCCCGGTAGAGGCGCAGCACGGACTGGTAGCCGGCCCAGCCGCCGATCATGAGGATGGCGTCGATCTGGTAGGCCTCCAGGTTGCGGGCGATGGCGTAGAAATCGCTGCCGGTGGGGATGGTGCGGCTGGTGCCCAGCTCCGCCCCGCCCACCGGCGCCCAGCCGTTGACGCTCATCCAGTCCAGCTCCGCGATGTCCCCGGAAATGAGGCCCTGGAAGCCTCGATGCACCCCCAGGGGGATGTGCCCTTTGTCCACGCTCAGGCGCACCGCGGCCCGAACGGCCGGGTTCATGCCCGGGGCCGGCCCGCCCGCGTTGACGATGGCGATGCGCAGGCGACGCTGGCCCGGCGCCGGCGGATGGGGGATGGCCCGGACCAGGGTGCGCAGGATGCGGAAGGAGCGCTGAAAGGCTCGCCCCCGCAGCTCCATGGCCCGAGAGAAGTCCAGACGCTGGATGGCTTCGTTCACCTCCTTGCTCAGCTTCACACACTCCATCAAAGGGCGCTGGACGATCTGGTTGTCCTCCACGCCGATGAGCAGGGCCTGGGTCTCGGGAGTGGCCTCCACCGCGGCCTTGGCCGCGGCCGCCCCCAGGAGGGTGCTCAGGATGCGGTCGTAGGCGCTGGGGGAGCCGCCCCGCTGCACATGTCCCAGGACCGTCACCCGCACGTCCTCGCCCAGATGCTCCTCCAGCACCTCCTTCACGTACTGGCTGGAGATGGGGTTGCCCCTGCGGTCGATGGCTCCCTCGGCCACCACCACGATGCTGTCCCGGCGTCCGGCCTCCCGCCCCTTGCGCAGGATGTCGCACATCTTCTCTTCCCAGTTGTCCAGGTTCGGCGGGCTCTCGGGGATGAGCACCCAGTCCGCGCCGGAGGCCAGGGCGCCCATGAGGGCCAGGTAGCCGCAGCGCCGGCCCATCACCTCCACCACGAAGGTGCGCTGATGGCTGGCCGCGGTGCTGCTGATGGCGTCGATGGCGTCCACGATGCGGTGCAGGGCCGTGTCCACGCCGATGGTCATGTCCGTGCCCACCATGTCGTTGTCGATGGAGCCCACGATGCCCACCACGCTCAGGTAGGCGTGGCGCTCCGCCTGCTCCTGGGAGAGCGCCCCCTGGGCCACCAGCTCGTCCAGCAGCTCGGGCCATTCCTGGCGCAGGACGTGGGCGCCGGTCAGGCTGCCGTCCCCGCCGATGATCACCAGGCGGTCGATGCCGTTGCGCACCAGGTTGAGCGCGGCCTGGCGTCGCCCGTCCCGGGTGAGGAACTTGCGGCTACGGGCGGTGCCGATGACTGTGCCGCCCCGGTGCAGGATGCCGCCCACATCGTTCCAGCCGATGGGCCGGATGAACTCCTCGCCCCGGATCATGCCCCGGTAGCCCTCGTAGATGGCGTAGACCTGCGCGCCCAGCTCCAGGCCAGTCCGCACCACGGCCCGCACGGCCGCGTTCATGCCCGGCGCGTCGCCGCCGCTGGTCAGCACTCCCAGACGCTTCTCCATGTTCTGCAGCACCTTTCCCTCGGGTGGATCCTCCCTCGAGTGGATCCCAGGTGATCCGCGTGGTCTCCCCCGGGCCCCACGCGCAAGGGACTGTTCGACGTCGCTTTCCGGCCCACCGGACCAGGTCAGGACGTCCAACAGTCCCCGTTGACTGTGCGTTTGGGGTGTGGATGGGGGTTGGAACCGTTTTCCAGTTCGAATTATAGCATGTTTGGGGCGATCCACAACGAGGGGAGAGGGCGGAAAAAAGCCGCGCCCCGCCGGGCTGTCGGGCCCGGCGAGCCTGGAAGGTCCGTTCGATCTGGGCCCGCCAACTAAACATAACGCGCGGCTTGTTGACAGGATCCAGGCCCTCGGCTACACTTCCTCCCAGCGACGGAAAGAGAGCGCGGGCCGTGTGATCCAGCCCGCCAGCCCTGTCCCCACAGGCCAAGGGCAACTGAGGGCAACCGAGAACGACCAGGAGAA
>CAYQEB010000049.1:22794-27036 GCA_964416395.1 uncultured Caldilineaceae bacterium
CAGGAGAATACCGGGAGAAAGCCATGGCAGCGCGAAAACGAACCACCGTGAAGATCGGCGTCAGCGGGCTGGGAGAGCGCAAGGAGATCGCCCCCGGCGTCTTCATCAACCCCTCCTACCGGGGCTGCACCCCTGGCTTCATCCGCACAGAGGAAGGGGTCATCCTGGTGGACACCCCCTTGATTCCCCAGCAGGCCAAGGACTGGCGGGCCCAGATCCAGGAGGAATGCCCTGACCTGCCCCTCCTCTACCTCTTCAACACGGACCACCACCGAGGCCACGCCCTGGGCAACCAGTACTTCATGCCCTGCAAGGTCATCGCCCACGAGCGGGCCTACAAGGAGATGTCCGGCTACACCGAGAACTTCAAGGAGCGGGTCTACAACAGCTTCAAACGGGAGCCGGAGATCCAGGCCCAGCTGACCAACATCATCATCATCCCGCCTCACATCACCTTCACGGACCAGGCCAAGCTCCTCTACGGCGGTCGAGAGGTGCACCTCATCTACGTGGGCGGCCACACCCCAGCCACCAGCATCGCCTGGCTGCCCAAGGAGAAGGTCTGCTTCGTGGGGGACATCGTCTGGGTGGATCAGCACCCCTACATGGCCCAGGCCAACACGATAGAGTGGCTGCGGGCCCTGGAGCGCATCCGAGAGCTGGGCGCGGAGATCCTGGTGCCCGGCCACGGGGACATCTGCACCCCGGACGCCACCTACCGGGTGGCCGAGTACATCGAGCACATGCGCAAACGAGTGCGGGAGTTCTACCTCCAGGGGAAGACCAAGAACGAGACCAAGAGCGGCCTGGTGGCGGAGATGCTGGCCTGGTTCCCGGTGCCGCCGGAGCGCAAGGCCAAGATCGAGAGCCAGATCAAATCCGGCCTGAACCGGGTCTACCGGGAGATCCAGCAGGAAGAGGAAGAGAAGGCCCAGGCTCAGCTGGCCCGCTCCGGCGCGCTGGAGACTGCATGAGCCGCCTCAGGGAAACCCCATGGCCCACACAGTAGCATCGGAGATCCGCAGCCCGGCCAACGAGCTGCGCAAGGCCCTGGACCAGGCGGAACGGCTGGCTCCCCAGCTCAACGGGGAGAACGTGGAGCGCTTCCTCACCCTGTTGGACCAGATCCAGGAGCAGTTCACCCGCCTGGAAGGGGAAGGCGTGGACCTGCGCCCGGAACGGGGGCGCTGGAGCGGCCTGCTGGGACGGCTGCAGCGGGATCCCGGCGCAGTGGTGAAGGCCGCCCGGGAAGCCGGGGGTCTGGAACGTCTGCGAGCCGCCCACCCCCCTGCCCAGAACCCCTGGTGGCGCCTGGACGCCGAGATGGCCCGACGTCGCCGCCGCCTCTTCCGGCGGCTGGGCGTGGGGCTGGCCATCCTGGCCGGCATCCTGGCCCTCCTGGTCCTGGCCTTCCGCACGGTCCTGGCCCCGGACCCCCAGGTGGTGCTGGTCTCCAACACCCTGACCAGCGTGGAGGATCTGGCCTTCCGAGGCGAGTTCCGCCAGGCCCTGGACGAGCTGGAAGCGGCCCAGGCCCAGCTGGATGCGCCGGACCCGGACCTGCTCATCTGGGAGGTGGTGCTGGCCGAACAGCTCCAGGACTCGGAGCGAGCCCAGGCCGCGCTGGCCCAGGCCCGGCAGATCCTGGGAGGCCAGCGGGAGGTGCTGCTCTGGTCCAACCTGAGCTCCCGCCGCCTCCTGGTGGGGGACCTGGCCGGGGCCAGGGCAGCCGCCGAGCAGGCCATCCAGCTGGATCCGGAGCAGCCCCAGGGCTACTTCGTCCTGGGAGCGGTGGCCGAGGCGGAAGGGGACATCCCCACGGCCATCTCCTACTTCGAGAAGACCTTCCAGCTGGCCCAGGAACGGGACCCCCAGCTGGCGGTGATCAGCCGGGTGCGCATGGGCCAGCTCCTCCAGCGGCTCCAGCCCTCCCTCACACCCACGCCATGAAACGCCAGCGGCCAGGTTTCGGCAACCTGGCCGCTGTTCGTGGTTTCTCTGATTTTTCCCCTTCCACCACCTGCTGTTCCACCTGCTGCTAGTCCTCGTCCTCCTCCTGGGCTGTCTCCGCCTCCCGGGCCGGGTTGCCGTAGGCGGGGCGTCGCTCCTGCCGCAGGGCCTCCCAGTCCGCCTCCCGATAGGCGAGCAAGGTGAAGGCGATCTGCTCATCGAAGGCCGCCGGGATGTAGGAGAAGATGAGCGGCCGCACCTCCACCCGCCACCCCGCCAGCCCCGGGCACTGGGCCAGCATGGCTCGCTCCTGGGGCGTCTCCACGAAGAAGAGGGCCACACCCCCGGGTTCGCCGATGAAGTGGTCGTGGAAGAGGACCAGAGGCAGGCTGCGGTCCGCTACGAACTGGTTGAACTGACGATTGGCTTGGGCCGGAGGTGTCCCTTCCGGGGCCAGGGCGTACACCAGGATGCAGCGGGGCTTGCGGATCCGGTTCAGGGCTGTTGCATTCACCGTCATAATGTCATCTCCGTTGCTGAGCTCGTTCAATCCGCCGCCGCGCTGGCCTGGGCCGTCTCCAGGGCCAACTCCTTCTCTTGACCGGCGAAGAAGCGCCAGAAGAGCAGGGCCGAGACGGTCAGGAAGGCGGCCATGACCATGAACGGCGCCTGGTAGTTCCCCGCGTCCATCAGACGGCTGCCCAGGAAGCTCCCCAGGCCCGAGACCGCGCCGGCCAGAGCCATCTGAATCCCCACCTGGGTCCCCCGCTCCCCAGGATCCAGCAGCTCCATGGCAAAGGCGGCCCGGATGGGCCCAGCCATGTTCATGAAGGTGATGCGAGCGATGTGGGCCAGCCCGGCCACCGTGAGCACAGAGCCCAGAGCGCTGCCCACGTCCGGCGAGAAGGCCAGGAGCGCCAGGAAGGGCACTGCGGCCAGCCGGGTGAAGACCACGGAGCGCACCTTGCCCAGGCGCAGGGCCAACAGGGGCGCCAGGAAGGCCGCCACCACCAGGAAGGCCTGCCCCGCAGCGAAGGTGACGCCGATCTCCACCTCCGGGCTGCCCAGGCCCTGGTGGAAGAAGACGTTGAGCAGAGGCAGGACGAAGCCAGCGCCGAAGGCCAGGACCACCTCCGGCGCGGTAAGCCGCCAGATCCGATCCGGGTGGGTGACGTTGGCGAAGAGGTCCCGCAGGCCGGTCATCGGAGCGCTGGGGAGGGCGGTCTGCTCCAGCATGAGCGCGGGGATGAGGGAGGCGAACCAGCCTGCGATCCCCGCGTAGGCCACCAGCCGGTAGGTCTGGATGGTGGCGTCCGGCCCGGCGCCGGCCAGGAGCAAGGGCGCCAGCCCGGCCAGGACGGAGCCGATGATGGCGGCAGCGGTCCGGGTGCCCTCGGCCACACTGAAGAGGTGGACCCGCTCGTAGTCTGCGGAGTTCTCCGCCATGAAGGCCGGCTCCGCCACCCCGTGCACTGCGCTGAAGACGCCGCCCAGAGCCCCGGTGGCCAGGAGCAGGGCCGGGTTGCCCGTGGAGATGGCGATGAGGGACATGACCGCGCCGCCCCCGTCCCCCAGGATGAAGGAGAGCTTCCGCCCCAGCCGGTCCGAGATGAGGCCGGCCGGCACCGCGAAGAGGGCCCGGGTGATGGAGGCCAGGAGGATGCGCAGGCCGATGAAGGCGATGGGGAAACCCAGCTCCAATAGATAGAGGTTGAAGAGGACCATCCAGGTGCCGTGGATCACGTCCATGCCCACCACATGGACCATGTAGAGCCGGGCGTTGCGGCTGAAGAGGCGCATCTTGGCCACGTAGCCGGGGATCCCCTTCCCCGCGTGGAAGCGCTCCGGCGTCACCGGTCCCGGCTCCCGTCGGCCGGTGAAGAGGACGATGGCCACCCCCGCGATGACCGTCAGGCCGAAGACCAGAAAGGCCCAGGCCAAAGGACCGGCCAACACCGAGGCCTGCCCCTCTCCACCCCCGTGGGCCAGGGCTCTGCCGGGCAGGGCCAGCGCAAGCAGCAGCGCGGCGAGGGGGAGAGCGGTCCACCTGGCCGCCAGGCTGGTTCGAAAGCGAAACATGATTGGGCTCCTTTCCGTGGAAGTGCCACTCTGATGATGGTTGGTGGAACGGGCCGCCTCGAGGGGAAGGGCCCACTCAACGCCAAGGTAGCACACCACGCTCGCCAAAGCATCCAGCGGAGGGACAGAGGGGGACTGTACTTTCGTACAGGTCAAGGGCGCAGTCCGAGGAAAAGAGGTTCAAGGACGAAGGGGGCTGGTAGTGCGCACTTC
>CAYQEB010000050.1:0-20658 GCA_964416395.1 uncultured Caldilineaceae bacterium
AATCGTCCCTACGTTCACATGGGGCTTCTTCCGCTCAAATACTTGCTTTGCCATTTAGAGCTCTCCTTAACAATAGCGTTGCGTATTGTTAGCACTGCGTATCGTTAAAACACTGTTTTTCGCTGTTTTTTCTTGGATGAACCCAGAAATCTCTGGGGAATTACCGCCAAACAGTTACCTGTTTGCATAGGAGCACCGCCGATATCGAGCTCGGCGGTGCGTTTTTTACCCATTTCCGTGATGAAATTGTGGCAGTGTCTCTGCAAACTAGGATAGTATACTGTATCCCGTTTGCCTTGACAAATTTTGCACCCTTCGGAAGCCAACGGATCGTTCGATTCCTGGCCTGAGGATGGTGCATTCTGCCCAATTCACGCGCCCACCTTGCGGACATGTCAACTCCATCCCCGAGCCAGCCAGCCGCCTGGCCCCGCCCAGGAAAGGTGGGGAGAAACGGTTTACGCCGGTTCCTTCTTCAGCACCTTCTCCGAGACGGAGCCGGTGACAGGCTTGTAGCTGTGGAACTGCATGGTGAAGGTCCCACGGCCGCTGGTCATGGAGCGCAGGTTGGTGGCGTAACCGAACATCTCGGCCAAAGGCACCAGGGCCCGGATGGTCTGGATGCCCTGGGAGCGCATCTCCATGCCCTCGATCTGGCCCCGGCGACTGGAGAGATCGCCCACCACATCGCCCACGTACTCCTCGGGGACCACCACTTCCACCTCCATGACCGGCTCCAGGAGGATGGGTTTCGCCTTCTGCATGCCCTCCTTGAAAGCCATGCTGCCGGCCACCTTGAAGGCCATCTCGCTGGAGTCCACCTCGTGGTAGCTGCCGTCCACCAGGCGGGCCTTCACGTCCACCACTGGGTAGCCGGCCAACACACCGCTCTCCAGCGCCTCGCGGACGCCCTTCTCCACCGCGGGGATGTACTCCCGAGGGATGACGCCCCCCACGATCTTGTCCTCGAACTCGAAGCCGGCTCCAGGCTCATTGGGCTCCAGCTCCAACCAGACATGGCCGTACTGACCCCGACCGCCGGTCTGGCGCACAAAGCGCCCCTCCGCCTTGACGGGCTGGGTGATGGTCTCCCGGTAGGCCACCTGGGGCCGTCCCACGTTGCACTGAACCCGGAACTCTCGTTTCAGCCGGTCCACCAGGATGTCCAGGTGCAGCTCGCCCATCCCGCTGATGATGGTCTGGCCCGTCTGCTCGTCGTAGCGGACCTGGAAGGTGGGATCCTCCTCGGCCAGTTTGATCAGGGCCTCGGTCATCTTGTCCTGATCCGCCTTGGACTTGGGCTCCACCGCCACCCGGATCACCGGCTCGGGGAACTCGATGGTCTCCAACAGGATGGGGTGGTTGGGATCGCTCAAGGTCTCGCCGGTGAAGCTCTGCTTCAGCCCCACCACCGCGGCGATGTCTCCCGCGTCGCAGACCTTGATCTCCTCCCGTTTGTCCGCGTACATCTGAAGCAGACGCCCCACCCGCTCCTTGCGGTTGCGGTTCACGTTGAAGACCGTGCTGCCAGCCACCAGCGTGCCTGAGTAGACCCGAACGTAGGCCAGCCGCCCCACGTAGGGGTCGGTGACGATCTTGAAGACCAGGGCAGAGAAAGGCTCCTTCGGATCCGGTCGCCGGACCACCTCCTCGCCGGTGCGCGGGTCAATGCCCTTCACCGGAGGAACGTCCAGAGGGCTGGGCAGGTATCGGACGATGGCATCCAGCAGAGGCTGCACGCCCTTGTTGCGCAGGGCGCTCCCGGCCAGGACGGGCACCAGCTCGTTGCTGATCACCGCTCGGCGCAGGGCCGCGTAGAGCTCCTCCACGGAGATCTCTTCGCCTTCCAGGAACTTCATGGTCAGCTCGTCGTCCGTCTCCGCGATGCGCTCCACCAGGACGGCTCGGGCAGCCTCGGCCTTCTCCTGCAGATCCGCGGGGATCTCCTGGATGGTCGGCTTGGCGCCCAGCTCGTCGGTGAAGATGATGGCCTTCATAGTGAAGAGATCCACCACGCCCACGAACGAGTCCTCCGCGCCGATGGGCAGCTGGATGGGCACCGGGTTCGCCTTCAGGCGATCCACGATCATATCAATGGTGCGCTGGAAGTTCGCCCCAACCCGGTCCATCTTGTTGACGAAGCAGATGCGAGGCACCCGGTAGTTGTCCGCCTGGCGCCAGACTGTCTCCGACTGGGGCTCCACGCCCGCCACGGCGTCGAACACCACCACGCCACCGTCCAGAACCCGCAGGCTGCGCTGCACCTCGGCGGTGAAGTCGATGTGACCAGGAGTGTCGATGATGTTGATCTGGACCTCTTCCCCGGTCTCCTGGTCCTTCCAGGTGGTGGTGATGGCCGCGGCTGTGATGGTGATGCCCCGCTCGCGCTCCTGGGCCATCCAGTCCGTCACCGCGGTGCCTTCGTGCACCTCGCCCATGCGGTGGATTCGCCCGGAGTAGAACAGGATCCGCTCCGTCGTGGTGGTCTTGCCCGCGTCGATGTGGGCGATGATGCCGATATTGCGAATTTTTTCAACTGGGAAATCAATGCTCATAAGTTACGTCCTAAACTATATCTTCAAACTTCAAATTGGGTCTCAACTCATTGGGGGCTCGATGCAATCACCGCCCTTTTGAAATCGCTCTGAGGGAGCACTCTGCCCTGTGCGGGCCGGGCACACCACCCTCTCTAGACACCATCTCTAGACATAGCGTGCGGCGCCTCTCTCCACAGGAACTCACTGCCTGCCCAAAACAGGTATGCTACAAGGCAAGAACGATCTGTGGCCAGAGGGCGCCGCAACGAAAACAACGTATGTGCGAAAAGAGCGCTCGCTGCAATCGATTCAGCCGCTAGGCAAAGTCCGCCGCACCTTTCCGTTGGACACGTGGAGGCCCACCGCGAGGATGGCCCACGGCAACACAGGCTCCGAACCGGACAACCCCAGCTGGACAGGGCCGGAGAGGCCTTGCCCCACCGAGATCAGCGCCTGCCGAAATGGGCGAAAGCCCGGTTGGCCTCGGCCATGCGATGGACTTCCTCCCGCCGGCGGACGGTCTTGCTGTCTCCCCGAGCGGTGTCCATCAGCTCGCCAGCCAGGCGGATGGCCATGTTGCGGCCACCGCGCTCTCGGGCAAAGCTGATCAGCCAACGCATGGCCAGAGCCTGGCGGCGATCCGCCCGGATCTCCACCGGCACCTGGTAGGTCGCGCCGCCGACGCGACGCGGCTTCACCTCCACAAGCGGCGTGGCGTTCTTTAGCGCCTCCTCGAACACCTCCAGAGGAGGCCGGCCGGTCCGCTCAGCGATGATGTCGAAGGCCTCGTAGACGATCCGGGAAGCCAGGCTCTTTTTGCCCCGCTCCATCACGTTATTGATGAATTTGGCCACCACTTCGCTGTTGTAGCGCGGGTCCGGCGTCACAGGACGACGCTCTGGCCGATTTCTTCGCGGCATATCCTTCTCTCCGTACAGGTGACCGTCGCCGCCGCTGCCAGGCATCCTGCGCCAGCCTGGCGGGGCGATGCGGAATTGGTTACTTGGGTCGCTTGGTGCCGTACTTGCTGCGGCTCCGCTTGCGGGAATCCACGCCCTGGCTGTCCAGAGCGCCGCGCACAATGTGGTAGCGCACGCCCGGCAGGTCCTTGACACGGCCGCCGCGCACCAGCACCACGCTGTGCTCCTGCAGATTGTGGCCTTCCCCAGGGATGTAGGCCGTCACTTCGATGCCGTTGGTCAGGCGCACACGGGCCACCTTGCGCAGAGCCGAGTTCGGCTTCTTGGGCGTGGTGGTCCGAACCTGGGTGCAGACGCCGCGCTTCTGAGGGTTCCCCTTCTTCACCCGCCGGGTCTTGCCGGTCAGGGTGTTCTGGGTGAACTGCAGAGCAGGAGCAGTCTCCTTCTTGGGCTTGGATTTGCGACCCTTACGAACCAGTTGATTGATGGTCGGCAACAGATTCCTCCGTCTTTCTCAGCGGTTGGTTATTCCGTCCAGTTTATCTCGTCCAACAGAACAAAAAATCGCGCCAATGATCGCTTTCGAGCTCCCATCTCCGGGCTCTGTCCCCAGAGAAAACAAGGCGTGCGCCACTCAGGCCCACAATCGCAAATTGTAGCACAGAGGTTTCCCCATGGTCAAATTTGACCGGGTCTAAAACGAACAGGTTTCCATCCGCTGTTCCATGGAGATTTTCGCCGTGACTCCGGGGAAACCCGCAGGCCAAGAGCCCTGGAACGAAAGAGGGCAGCGCCCCACAGGACGCCGCCCTCTCGGAAGGAACAACCGGAAGGAACAAAACCCATGGACAGGTCAGGAAAGGCCCACGTCGTTCTCGTCCCGATCTTCCTGGACCAGGGCGTCGAAGTCGATCTCGGGCTCCTCCCCGTCCTCGCCGGCACCCGGGAAGCCCATCAGCCCCAGGGCGCCTGGCTCCATGTCCACCAGGTCGGCGATCTCGGACAGATCCAGCTCCTCTTCCTCCAGGTCCAGCTCGATCTCCTCCAGCTCTTCCTCGTCCGCCTTGGCGGCCAAAGCGATGGCCTCGGCCTTCTCTGCCTCCCAACGACGACGAGCCCGGAAGCCCGTCCCCACCGGGATCAGCTTGCCGATGATCACGTTCTCCTTCAGCCCCCGAAGCTCGTCCCGCTGACCCCGGATGGCCGCCTCGGTCAGGACCCGGGTGGTCTCCTGGAAGCTGGCCGCGGCCAGGAAGCTCTCGGTGTTCAGGGCCGCCTTGGTCAGGCCCAGCACCACCGGCTCCGCCTTGGCCGGACGGCCGCCCTGGGCCACCACCGCGTTGTTCACATCCTGGAAGCGGAAGCGATCCACCAGCTCGCCAGGCAGGAAGTCCGTGTCCCCGGTGGCTCGCACCATAACCCGCCGCAGCATCTGGCGCAGGATCACCTCGATGTGCTTGTCGTGGATGTTCACGCCCTGGCTGCGGTAGACCTGCTGCACCTGCTCCAGCAGGTAGAGCTGACAGGCCTCCTGGCCCTGGATGCGCAGGATCTCCTTGGGGTTCTTGGACCCTTCGGTGAGCTGGTCGCCAGCCCGAACCGTGTCGCCCTTGACCACCCGCAGGCGGGCGTTGGCGGGGATGTCTGTCTCCCAGATCTGCTTCTCTTCTCGGCGCACGATCAGGACGGGCTGGTCGCCTTCCTCCTCGATGTAGATCTCCCCCTCCATGCCGGCCACGACGACCTCTTCCTCGTTCTCGGGATTCCGGGCCACCACTGTGTCCTCCTGAACCCGGTCACCGTTGGCCACCAGGATCTCGTAGCCCTCCGGCACGGGGATCTCTCGCCGCTTGATCTCCGCGTGGGTGATGCGCAGCTTGCGCTGGTCCCCCTCCCAGTAGATGTCCACGATGCCGTCGATCTCCGCGATGACCGCCTCACCCTTGGGCGTGCGCACCTCGAAGAGCTCTTCCACACGGGGCAGGCCCTGGGTGATGTCCTCACTGCCGGCCACACCGCCGGTGTGGAAAGTGCGCAGGGTCAGCTGGGTGCCCGGCTCGCCGATGGACTGAGCGGCGATGATGCCCACCGCCTCGCCCAGGTGAATGAGGCCGCCCCGGGCCAGATCTTCACCGTAGCATTTGCGGCAGAGCCCGAAGCGGGTCTCGCAGGTCATGGGGCTGAAGACGTAGGCCCGGGTGATGCCATGGCGCTCGATGGTGTTCAGGGCGGCGCCGTCCAGCAGGGTGTTCTTCTCCAGGACCACGTCGCCGCTGTGAGGATCCGTCAGGTCCGCAGCCAGGACACGGCCAGCGATGCGGTCGGTGAACTTCTCGCCCATGCTCTTGGCCTGCTCCTCGTCCACCCAGATGCCGGCAGTGGTGCCACAGTCCTCTTCCGTGATGATCACGTCCTGGGCCACGTCCACCAGACGCCGGGTCAGGTAGCCGGCGTCCGCGGTGCGCAGGGCCGTGTCGGCCAGGCCTTTGCGGGCCCCGTGGGTGCTCAGGAAGTACTCCAGGGCGGTCAGGCCCTCCCGGAAGTTGGAGCGGATGGGCAGGGGGATGATGCGCCCGTTGGGATCGGCCATGAGGCCGCGCATCCCAGCCAGCTGACGCACCGTGTTGATCCCGCCCTTGGTGGATCCGGACTGGGCCATGGCGCCCAGCCCCTCCACAGGGTTCAGGAGCTTGCGCACCGCATCCGTCACCTCGTCGGTGGCCCGGGTCCAGAGCTCCACGATCTTGTTGTAGAGCTCCTCCTCGGTGATGAGGCCGCGGCGGTATTGCTGTTCCGCCTTGGCCACCTCCTTGGCCGTGCGCTCCAGGATCTCCTGCTTCTCTTCCGGCACCTGGATATCGCTCACCGCAATGGTGATGCCCGAGCGAGTGGCGTACTTGAAGCCCAGGTCCTTGATGTTGTCCACCGTGACGGCCGTCACCTCCCGGCCCATATGCTTGTAGCAGCGCTCCACCACCTGGTTGACCGCCTTCTTGTCCAGCAGCTCGTTGACGAACCAGAGCTCCTCCGGCAGGGCCTGGTTGAAGATGATGCGCCCCACCGTGGTGCGGATGATGCGGTCCTTGGGCCAGGTGGCGCCCAGGAGCCCCTTCTTGCGCAGGGCTTCTCGCACCTCGTCCATGGCCGCCCGACCGAAGCCGCTGATCTGCTGGATCATCTTGCCCTCGCCCTGGACGAAGAGGTCCATGAGCTCACCGATGAACTGGAGACCGTGGCCAGCCAGAGCCGCTTTCACCCGATCGCTCACCTCCAGCTCGTCGATGGGGATCTGGTCATATTTCGAGGTGAAGCGGATGCGAATGGGCTGGCGCAGGCCGATCTGTCCCACGCCGTAGACGAACTCCGCCTCCTCCATGTCCGCGAAGATGGGCAGCTCCTCGTCCGGCTTGTCCGGGTCCTCGTCGATGGTCAGGTAGTAGACCCCCATGACCATGTCCTTGGAGGGGCCGACGATGGGCTCGCCGCTGCTGGGCTTGAGCAGGTTCTGGCTGGAGAGCATGAGGGTTCGGGCCTCCTCCACCGCCTGCTTGCTCAGGGGCACGTGCACCGCCATCTGGTCCCCATCGAAGTCCGCGTTGAAGGCGGCGCAGACCAGGGGATGCAGGTGGATGGCGCTGCCTTCCACCAGGAGCACCTCGAAGGCCTGGATGCCCAGGCGGTGCAGGGTGGGGGCCCGGTTCAGTAGCACCGGACGCTCGTGGCAGATCTCCTCCAGCACGTCCCAGACTTCGGGGCTGGAACGGTCCACCATGCGTTTGGCGCTCTTGATGTTGTGGGCGTAGTTGTACTCCACCAGGCGACGCATGACGAAGGGTTTGAAGAGCTCCAGGGCCATCTTCTTGGGCAGACCGCACTGGTGCAGCTTCAGGTCCGCGCCCACCACGATGACCGAGCGGCCGGAGTAGTCCACCCGCTTGCCCAGCAGGTTGCGGCGGAAGCGGCCCTGCTTGCCTTTGAGCATGTCGCTCAGGCTCTTGAGTTTGCGCTTGCCGCTGCGGCTGACAGCCCGGCCTCGCCGGCCGTTGTCGATGAGGCTGTCCACCGCTTCCTGGAGCATGCGCTTCTCGTTGCGCACGATCACGTCCGGCGCGCCCAGCTCCAGGAGCCGCTTGAGCCGGTTGTTGCGGTTGATCACCCGCCGGTAGAGGTCGTTCAGGTCGCTGGTGGCGAAGCGGCCGCCGTCCAGCTGCACCATGGGGCGCAGGTCCGGTGGGATCACCGGCAGGGCGGAGAGGATCATCCACTCCGGGCGGTTGCCGCTCTTGCGGAAGTTCTCCACCACGCGCAGCCGCTTGGCCGCCTTCTTGCGCCGCTGCTTGCTCCGGGTGGTGCGGATCTCCCGGCGCAGCTCCTTGGCCAGCTTGTCCAGATCCAGCTTGGCCACCACGTCCCGGATGGCCTCCGCGCCCATGGCCGCGCTGAAGACATTGCCCCAGCGGCTGGAGAGATCCCGGTAGCGGCTCTCGGTGAGGAGCTGCTGCTCCTGGAGGTTCTTCAGCTCCTCCAGGTCCCGCTCCATGTCCTGCTTGAGCCGCTCCTTGCGCTCCTCCAGCCCTTCCCGCAGGGCCTGGATCTCCGCCTCGATCTCGGCCCGGATGTGGTCCCGTTTGGCCGAGATGAGCATGTGGATGTCCGCTTTCTCCTCGTCGGACTCCACCTGGAGTTGGTTCAGCCGCTCCTGCACGAAGTCGTTGACCCGCTCCTCGTGCTCCGGCGTGATGGTCTCGTTGGCGGCCACCACTGGGGTCTCCACCCAGGAGAGCCGCTGCTCTTCCCCGGCCTTCTCCCCCACGTGGGTGTGCAGCCAGAGCTGGAGCTTCTGGGCCTGGGTGATGGCCTCGGTGGAGAGCTGGTTGATGCGTTCGTTCAGCTTGTCGATCTCCGCCTGCTCCTCTGCGTCCAGGGCGGCCAGCTGCTCCTCCAGCTTCTTCTCCAGCTCCTCGATGGCGGCGTTGATCTCGTTCTCCATGCGGGTCAGGCGCATCTCCAGCTCCCGCTCGTGCCGCTGGATGGCCCGGCCCCGGGCGTCCTCGTTCACGTCCGTGATGATGTACTGGGCGAAGTAGAGGACCCGCTCCAGGTAGCGGGGGCTGATGTTCAGGAGCAGACCCAGGCGACTGGGCACCCCCTTCACATACCAGATATGGCTGACCGGGGTGGCCAGCTCGATGTGCCCCATGCGCTCCCGGCGAACCCGGCTGGGGGCCACCTCCACGCCACACTTGTCGCAGACGATGCCCTTGTAGCGGACCCGCTTGTACTTGCCGCAGGCGCACTCCCAGTCCTTGGTGGGGCCGAAGATGCGCTCACAGAACAGACCATCCCGCTCCGGACGCAGGGTGCGGTAGTTGATGGTCTCTGGTTTGGTGACTTCCCCGTAGCTCCACTCTCGGATCTGCTCCGGCGAAGCCAGCGAAATGCGAATGGCATCGAAATCTCGAACTTCCACAGTTTTCTCCTTCAGATAGCAGACGGCCAGATAGCAGACAGAAGACGGACGACGCTCGACCGCGGACGGGTGTCCGCACCCTGGGGAATGGGCCTCTGGAGAAGCCCACTCCCTCCTCCGTTACCGCTACTCTTTGTTGCGACTCATGGGGCCGGGCACGTTGAGGCTGAAGCCCAGTCTCGGCAGGCGCTCCTCGGTCTCCTCCTTGCCGAAGTGGATGACCTCGTTCTTCTCGTTGATGACCTCCACGGACAGGGCCAGGCTCTGGAGCTCTTTCACCAGCACCCGGAAGCTCTCCGGAACGCCAGGGCTCTGGATCTCCTCGCCCTTGACGATGGCCTCGTAGGCCTTCACCCGCCCGGTGACGTCGTCCGATTTGATGGTGAGCATCTCCTGCAGGGTGTAGGCCGCGCCGTAGGCCTCCAGGGCCCACACCTCCATCTCGCCGAAACGCTGGCCGCCGAACTGGGCCTTGCCGCCCAGAGGCTGCTGGGTGACCAGGCTGTAGGGGCCGGTGCTCCGGGCGTGGACCTTGTCCTCCACCAGGTGGTGCAGCTTGAGCATCTGAACCACCCCCACGGTCACCGGGGAATCGTAGGGCTCCCCGGTCTTGCCGTCGTAGAGACGCTGCTTGCCCGTGGTGGGCAGGGGCCAGCCGATCTCCTTGCTCAGTTCCTGGGCCGCTTTCTCCAGTTCGGCCCCCTTCAGCTCTCCCGGCTCGCCGCCGTGGAAGAGCATCCACTCCCGCAGGGCCACCTCCCGGGCCAGCTCGTTGGCCGCCTCGGAAGTGCGGGCCCGGTCCATGTACTCGGGGATGATGTCGTCTGGCTCGTACCCCCGCTCCAGGAGCCACTGGCGAGCCGTGGCTCGGCGGGCGTAGGTCTCGTCGAAGTAGATCTCTTCCGGATCGTAGCCGGCCTCGGACAGCCAGTCCAGCAGATAGAGACGCCGCACGTCCGCGTCGTCCTGGAGCTCCTCCTCAGGAACGCCCTGCTCCTTGACCCAGGCCCAGGCTTTCTCTGTGGCCTCGCGCCAGGCCCGGTCCGTGATCCAGGCCCGGGCCAGCTCCGCCTCGATCTCTTCCTCCTTGGCGCCGTCGAAGACCGGCGTCTCGGCCAGGAAGCCCAGGCGAGAGGCGGCCCAGCCCAGGTGGGTCTCCAGGATCTGACCGATGTTCATGCGGCCAGGCACGCCCAGGGGGTTGAGGATGATGTCGATGGGGGTGCCGTCCTCCAGGAAGGGCATGTCCTCCACCGGGACCACCTTGGAGATGACGCCCTTGTTGCCATGACGGCCCGCCATCTTGTCTCCTTCCTGGATGCGCCGCCGCTGGGCCACGCTCACCCGGACCATCTTCTCCACCCCTGCGGGCAGGTCCTGGTGCTCGTCCCGGGTGAAGACCTTCACATCCACCACCTTGCCCCGCTCACCGTGGGGCAGGCGCAGAGAGCTGTCCCGCACCTCCCGGGCCTTCTCGCCGAAGATGGCCCGCAGGAGCTTCTCCTCCGGGGTCAGCTCTGTTTCGCCCTTGGGGGTGATCTTGCCCACCAAGATATCGCCAGGGGCCACCTCCGCGCCGATGCGGATGATGCCCTCCTCGTCCAGGTCCTTCAGGGCGTCCTCGCCTACGTTGGGGATGTCCCGGGTGATCTCCTCCGGCCCCAGTTTGGTCTCTCGGGCCTCCACCTCGTGCTTTTCGATGTGGATGGAGGTGAACTTGTCGTCCTGGACCAGCCGCTCGCTGATGAGGATGGCGTCCTCGTAGTTGCCGCCCTCCCAGCTCATGTAGGCCACCAGGACGTTCTGCCCCAAAGCCAGCTCGCCTTTGTCGGTGCTGGAGCTATCGGCCAGCACCGTGCCCGGCTCCACCCGATCGCCCTTGACCACCACCGGCCGCTGGTCGATGCAGGTGCTCTGGTTGCTGCGGTCGTACTTGCGCATCAGGTAGGAACGACGGGAGCCGTCCTCCTCCTGGACCACGATCTCCGAGCCGGTGACGCTGACCACCTCGCCTGCGGCCCGGGCCAGCAGCACCTGACCCGAGTCGATGGCCGCCTGGTACTCCACCCCGGTCCCCACCACAGGGGCGTCCGGTCGGATCAGGGGGACGGCCTGGCGCTGCATGTTGGAGCCCATGAGGGCTCGGTTGGCGTCGTCGTGCTCCAGGAAAGGAATGAGGGCTGCAGAGACGCCCACGATCTGCTTGGGCGACACATCCATGTAGTCCAGCTGCTCCGGCTCGGCGAAGAGGAACTGGTCCGCCCGCCGAGCGGAAGGACGGGGATTCAGGAACTGCCCCACCTTGTCCAGGGCGGTGGAAGCCTGGGCGATGGTGGCGTTCTCCTCCTCGTCCGCGGAGAGGTAGACCACATCTGTGCTGACGAAGGGTTTGACCCGGATGCGCTCCAGTCCCTCGATCTTGCTCAGCCGCTTGGCCAGCCTCTCGTCCACCTCCCGGCCCTTCTTGGCCACGGTGCGTCCGCTCTTGGGATCCTTCACGTCCTGGTTCAGGATGTGGCCGATCAGGGCCTCTGGGGTGTTTTCCACCTCCTTGTGGACCACTCGGTACGGCGTCTCAATGAAGCCGAGGTCGTTGATCCGGCCGTAGGAGGCCAGGGAGCCGATGAGGCCAATGTTGGGGCCTTCCGGCGTCTCGATGGGACAGATGCGGCCGTAGTGGCTGTAGTGGACGTCCCGCACGTCGAAGCCGGCCCGCTCCCGACGCAGGCCGCCAGGCCCCAGGGCGCTCAGGCGCCGCTTGTGGGTGAGCTCGGCCAGGGGATTGGTCTGGTCCATGAACTGGCTGAGCTGGCTGCCGCCGAAGAACTCCCGGGTGGCCGCCACCACCGGCCGAATGTTGATCAGGCTCAGGGGAGTGACCTGTTCCGGGTCTCGGATGGACATGCGCTCCCGGACCACCCGCTCCATGCGCAGGAGACCGATGCGCACCTGGTTCTGGATCAGCTCGCCCACGGTCTTGATGCGGCGATTGCCCAGGTGATCGATGTCATCGGGCTGCGCCCGGCCGTTGTTGATGTCGATCAGGCGCCGGATCACCGCCACCAGATCCTCCCGCTTCAGGGTGGTGACATTCAAGGGTGTGTCCAGGTGCAGCCGTTGGTTCAGCTTGTAGCGCCCCACCCGGCCCAG
Source organism: uncultured Caldilineaceae bacterium (assembly GCA_964416395.1). Lineage (GTDB taxonomy): Bacteria > Chloroflexota > Anaerolineae > Caldilineales > Caldilineaceae > S144-5. The sequence goes on from CAYQEB010000050.1 coordinate 12,078, forward strand.
GTCGTAGCGCCGGGGCGTGAAGAAGAGATTCTCCACGAAGTTCCGGGCGTTGTCCAGGGTGGGGGGATCCCCGGGCCGTAGCTTCTTGTAGAACTCCAGCAGGGCGTCCTCGACGCCTCGCTGGGCGTCGTCCGTGGGGTTGCTGGTGGGGTCCCGCTCCAGAGTGGACTCGATGTGCGGGTGATCCGGGTTGTCGTCCACGTCCGCGAAGAGGGCCCGGATCTCGTCGTCTGTGCCGAAGCCGATGGCCCGCAGCAGGATGGTCACCGGGAGCTTGCGTTTCCGGTCCACCTTCACGCTGATCACGTCCCGCTTGCTGGTCTCGAACTCCAGCCAGGCCCCTCGACTGGGGATCAGCTTGGCCCCGGCCAGGTCCCGGCCCGTGCTCCGGTCCTCTTCCACGGTGAAGTAGACGCCCGGGGAGCGGATGAGCTGGCTCACCACCACCCGTTCGCTGCCGTTGATGATGAACGTGCCCGAGTCGGTCATCAAGGGGAAATCCCCCATGAAGACCTCCTGCTCGCTGATCTCGCCGGTGTCCTTGTTCACCAGGCTCACCTTCACCCACAGGGGCGCTGCGTAGGTGATGTCCCGGATGTGGCATTCCTCCACAGGGTACTTGGGCTCACCGAAATAGAAATCGCCGAACCGCAATTCCAAGTTCTTATTAAAGCTGACAATGGGCGAGATCTCATCGAACAGCTCCCGCAGCCCCTGGGTCTTGAACCACTCGAAGCTACGCAGCTGGATTTCGATGAGTCGAGGCAGCCCGATCACGCTGGACGTGCGTGCATAGGACTTGCGAACCGTACGCGTACCGTTGGGGAACTTGGTGTTGGCAACAGTTTGGCTCATCTAATATTGACTCCTTCGACCACTACAGATTCGCCCTGAGGGCGGGCGCGCCCGGCACAGAGGCCTTCACGATGCCTGCGGATCACCGAATTGCCTGCAAGGTTGACGAGGATTGATGATGCTGGGTGGCGGACAAGATCGGTTAAGCGCAATTCAGCAGGTCGGTTGAACGGCGAAAAGCAATACGACACCCTGCGAAGATTCGGCCCATAGGCTGCTTTGCCCTGGCCGACCTTCACGCAGCGCGCCTGTTCAGTTACGAGATAGTGTGGGCTTCAAGGTGTGTGATTACAGATGGCTCGATGGGTTGCCCCGCGGCGTGGAGAGTGAAAAATGGGCCTCGTTCTGAAGAGAAGATCGCAACTAGAAAAACAGATCGAAATAGTGCTTGAAAAATCCAGCCCTGAACCCTGCACGACCCGGCTTGCCGGCTATCCTACCCACACGCAACACATCAGTTTACCCCAGACACTTCCGCCATGCTGTAAGCTGGCACCCAATCCCGGTCGACGTTTCTCAACGCGATCCCCAACCCAGCACCCTATCCGCCTCTACTCCTCCCAATTGCTCGTTCGATCAACAACAAAAACCCAACGCCAGCACAACCGTGGGTTGGGTAGTTCAGGATTCAACATCGATCGCTTGTGAACGGATCGGCAACGGACGGCCCAATTCTTCAATCCAGTTTTTTCGGGTCCTGAGCAGCTGTTCCGCCTTTTTGACCACATCTGCAAATGGCAATTATAGGACACCCAGGAAGGGATGTCAAATGCAAGTTGGCGTAAAAAACCCATCGATCCAGGGTTTTGGCCATAAAATCTGCCAGATCAAGGTCAACTTGGCCGCCAATTGGGCCAATCAGGCTATTTTCACCCGGGAAATCGGCAAAAGACGAATAATTGGGGCTTGCCTTTTTCACCAAAATGTGGGAGGATATGGGGCAAAGTGGGGCGTTCTTCCTAGAAACCCCCACAAACCAAGGGCAAAGTGGGGCGACAAGAACATATGTTCTATTTGTTTCAGAGGCCAACCCTCCCACCCTCTCCCCGCTGACCGCACCAGAACAAGGCAGCCAAACCGTGTTCCTCGGAGAATATATCCACAACCTGGACAGCAAGGGGCGGCTGACCATCCCGGCCAAATTTCGAGAGCAGCTCATTTCGGGCCTGGTGGTCACCCGCAACCCGGCCGGCGGCTGCCTGCTGCTCATGCCCATGGACGAGTGGAACCGGGTGGCGGAGCGGGTGAGCGCCCTCCCGCTGACGGACCGCCGCTCCGCACTGCTGCGCCGGGTGCTCTTCAGCGCCGCGGAGAACCTAAAGCCCGACCGGCAGGGGCGCATCCTCATCAGCCAGCGCCTGCGGGACTTCGCTCACATCGATGAAGCGGTCCTCATTGCCGGAATGAACAAGTACGTGGAGCTCTGGAATCCCCAGGCCTGGGAAGAGCAGGTGCTGGCCCAGCTCCAGGACGAAGAGCTGAGCGACGACCTCTTTGCAGCTCTGGGCGTCTAGCCGGACGGCCCCCATCCATCCCCTGCCCAGGGAGGAACCCAGGATCAAGCCATGATGCCTGCCAATCCTGAGCCCATCGCGCCCGATCCAGAGGGAACTGTCCATGTCCCCGTCCTGCTGGACGAGGTCCTGGAGGGCCTGCAGGTGCGCCCAGGCGCCCAGATCATCGACGCCACCCTGGGAGGCGGTGGACACACCCGACACATCCTGGAACGCTCCGCCCCGAACGGCCGGGTCCTGGGGCTGGACGCGGACCCAGCCGCCATCCGCCGGGTGAGGGAGGAGCTGGCCGAGTTCGTTCGACAGGGACGGCTGCTCCTGGTTCACGCCCGTTTCGACCAGATCCAGGCGGTGGCCACGGCCCAGGGCTTCGCTCCAGTGGACGGAATTCTCCTGGATCTGGGCCTGAGCAGCTTTCAGCTGGAGACCCCGGAACGGGGCTTCTCCTTCGCCCGGCCCGGTCCTCTGGACATGCGCTTCGACCCCACCCAGGGGATCAGCGCCCAGGAGATCGTGAACAGCTGGCCCGAGGAGGAGCTGGCCGACCTCATCTACCGGCTGGGGGAGGAACGGCGCAGCCGCCGCATCGCCCGCTACATCGTGGCCAATCGCCCCATCCGCACCACGGAGGAGCTGGCCCGGATCGTGGAGAAGGCGGTGGGAGGACGGCGGGGGCAGCGCATCCACCCCGCCACGAAGACCTTCCAGGCCCTGCGCATGGCGGTCAACGATGAGCTGGGCCAGCTGGAACGCACCCTGCCCCAGTGCCTGGCCCTGCTGAAACCCGGCGGACGGCTGGCCGTGATCGCCTTCCACAGCCTGGAGGATCGGATGGTGAAACGGTGGATGCGTCGGGAGGCCATGCGCTACGTCCCGGACCCCAGCCATCCCCAGGGAGGGCGGGAGCGCACCCCCACCCTGCGCATCGTCACTCGCCGGCCCATCCGTCCCCGCCCGGAGGAGGTGGCCCGGAACCCTCGCAGCCGCTCGGCCAAGCTGCGCATCGCGGAGAAACTCTGAGCCAGGTCCAAAGGCGCAGCCCAAGGCCTGCCAGAGAAATCCATCGAGGAACTGCTTCAGGAATTCATCGGAGAGATTTTCCAGAAAATCCATCGAGAAATCATCACCACGTAAATCAATCACGTGAATCGGGAAGGACCGCACCATGTTTCAGCCCAACACCTTGAACCAAGCCGTCATCGACGTGAAGTCCCCGCTGCCCCGCATCCCTGCAGCCGAGAATCTACGTCGGTTGGGCCGGGCCATCCCCTTCCCCAAGACGTTCCCGGAGTTCCTGCGCTGGAGCCTGGCTCTGGCCTTCCTCACCCTGGGCATCAGCCTCTACATCTGGACCTCCGTGCTCATCACCCAAGCCCGCATGGACGTGGCTCGGCTCAAGGCCCAGCACGCCCGCCTGGAGCAGGAAAACGCCCAGATCCTCTGGCAGATCAGCCAGTACACCTCCTTGGAACGGGTGCAGGCCCAGGCCCAGGAGCGGGGCTACATCCCCATGGCCCAGCGCCGCTATGTGACGGTGAACGGGGCCTTGAGCGAGCCAGTCATCCCCCGCCCGACTGCGCAAGCGCCCCAACCGGGCCCAGCCCTGGACGGGCCGAAAACCTCGGCCTGGCCCGAGATGGCCAATGCCGCCGGCGAAAAGCTGCAGGGGTGGAGCGCCGACGCCTCCATCTGGCTGGTGGAACAGGGCGGCGCCCTGTGGGACGCCCTCCAGGCCTGGTGGCAGCCCATGGGCGCTCGACTGGGCCAGCGGTGGGAAGGGCTGAACCTGCCCCGGCTGCTGGAGGCGGAACCAACCCCGTGAAAACCGGCCAGGACCTTCCACTGGGGGTCCTTTCACAGTGTTAGGACTTTCGCTTTTCGTGTGGATTGGGTGTAGTGACCAGGAGGTGATCCATGAACACCCACGCCGACCACCCGGCACAGGGGAAAGCTGTGCAGGAGAAAAGTGCGCAGGAGAGAACCGTTCAGCGACCCGTGCAGGACCAGAACGCGTCCCAGGTGCAGATGGAGCGCATGGTCCTCTCCCTGCTCGACCGCATCCTGTTCGTGATCTTTGGCGCTGCCCTGGCTCTGGGCGCCATGCTCCCCTTCATGGCCCTGATGGACCTGCCTCGCCACCCCGGCCTCCCGGATTTCGCCTGGCTGGCCGTCTGGACGCTGCTCCAGGTGAGCCTGATAGGCGCCCTGGTCTATCTGTTGGGCCTGGGCCGCTGGGATCGACGCACCCGCTCGGCCCGCAACCGGCTGGTGGCCCGCTTCTTCATCCTGGCCTGGCTGGGCGCCTGTGAGTTCGTGGCCTGGGTGGCCGCCTACGGCGTGGACACCGGTTACCTGGCCCGCAGCCTCCTGGCCGTGGCCTTCCTGGGCCTGGGGCTGATGGCCTGGCACCGCCGCCTCACCGGAGGCGCCCTGCCCGTCCGACTGCCCAAGTGGTTGCCCCCAGCCCTGAGCCGCCGTTGACAGCGGCGCCACGAACCGTTCGCTCCAGCCATTCCTGCCAGCCGCCTCCGGGGGAGCGCCACATCAAAGAGAAGGCTGGAGAAGAGAAGGCCGGAGAAAAAGAAAGCCGAAGAGAAACCCTCAAGAGAAACCTCTGGAAGAGGGAAGCGCAGAGAGGAAAGCGCAGAAGAGAATCGCACCAGGACCGACACCAACCATGACCAAGCAGCCATCCCCCGCTCGCACGGTTCCCGTCCAGGAGCCCAGCCAACGCAGATCGCCCGCCGCCTCGGTTGCCCCTGAGAGCGCTCGTCTCCAGCGGCAGCCGTGGCGCGTATGGGCCGTGGCCCTCCTGTTGACGCTCCTGGCCAGCCTCCTGGTCCTGCGCCTCTTTGACATGCAGATCCGCCTCTGGAGCTTCTACGCCCAGCCCGCGGCCCAGGCCAGCCCCGTCAACAGCGTGGACGACGGCGCCTCCCGGGGCATCATCGTGGACCGGGACGGGGAGCTCATGGCCCTGGATCGCTTCACCTACCAGCTGACCGCCACGCCCCGCCACATTCCCCAGGAGCAGTGGAAACCCCTGGCCGCCCTGCTGGAACAGGTGGCCGGCATCCCCGCCGCCCAGACCCTGGAGGCCCTGGGCCAGAATCCCGACGGCCTCTACGCCGTTCTGGCCCGGGACCTGAGCTACGCCCAGGGGCAGGCCCTGCTCCAGCTGCAGGAGACCCTGCTGACAGACTCGAACGACGAGAACGATGTCCTGGTGCAACAGCTGTACATCGCGCCCAAGCCCCGCCGTTTCTATCCCCAGGGACGGCTGGCCAGCCAGGTCCTGGGCTTCCTGAATGCGGAGCGACGCCCCCTCCTAGGCCTGGAGCGCTACTACGACCCCTTCCTGCGCTCCGACGGCGTGGGGCTGCCCCGAGGCAACTGGCAGCCGGTGGACGCCCTGCCCGAGGCCACCCGCCGCTTCCTGCCCCAGGGCAAGGGCAAGGCCCTGGTCCTCACCCTGGACCGCACCGTCCAGTGGATCATCGAGGACGAGCTGCGCCAGGGCGTGGAGGTCTACGGCGCCCAGGGAGGCACGGTCATCGTCATGGATCCCCGGACCGGGGCCATCCTGGGCATGGCCAACCTCCCCACCTTCGATCCCAACAACTTCCTGGAGGAGGACGCCAGCACCTTCACCAACCCGGCCGTGAGCGCCCAGTATGAACCCGGCTCCATCTTCAAGATCATCACCATGGCCGCGGCCATCGACGCCGGGACAGTGGAGCCCACCACCGTCTTCACCGACACGGGCATGATCACCCTGGGCCAGCGCACCTTCCTGAACAGCTCTCGCACCGGCGCCGGCCAGCTGACCGTGGCCGATGCCCTGGCCCTCTCCGACAACGTGGTCACCATCCAGGTGGCCGAGGCCCTGGGGGCCAAGGAGTTCTACCGGGCCGTCTTCCGCTTCGGCTTCGGGGAGGCCACGGAGATCGATCTCGCCAACGAGATCCCCGGGCAGGTGAAGGCCCCCGGGGATCCGGACTGGAGCCTGTCGGACCTGGCCACCAACAGCTTCGGCCAGGGCGTGGCGGTGACCCCCATCCAGATGGTGGCGGCGGCCGGAGCCATCGCCAACGGCGGTCAGCTCATGCGCCCCTACCTGGTGGAGGCCCGCCTGCACGACGGCAACATCCTGAAGACCCAGCCCACGGTGGTGCGCCGGGTGCTCCGGCCCGAGGCCGCGGCCACCATGACCGAGATGATGGTCTACACCGTCGAGAAAGGCAACCGGGCGGCCCGGGTCAACGGCTACGCGGTGGCGGGCAAGAGCGGCACCGCAGAGATCGCCACCGCGGAGGGCTACAACTCCCAGGAGACCATCGCCAGCTTCCTGGGATTCGCCCCCGCGGACGATCCCCAGTTCGTGATCCTGGTCAAGCTGGACCGGCCGGACCCGGACATCAGCCCCTGGGCCTCCAAGACCGCGGCCCCCATCTTCAGCCGCATCGCCTACCGCCTCCTGGACCACCTGAACGTGCCGCCGGACCAGATCCGCCTGGCCACCGTCCAGGAGCAGGCCGATGGAGCAACCGATTGAGCGCCGATTGACCAGGCCGGCTCGGCCTTTTGCGCCCAGCGCCGGAATTGCCGGAATTGTACGTGCTTCCACCGAATGAATTTGGAGGAACAGGGTAAATTCGGTAGGGTAGATCCGGCAGGGGAGGCTCAGCGCCCTGCCTCGGAAGCCTGTTTTGCCCAGGCTCCACTGGGACCCAACCGCGAATCGGCGCCCAGCGAGTTGACGCCCGAAATCGAGACTCGCCGGAATTTCATCAGCAGGACAAAGCGACCCGTGCCCCCCATCATCCGGACTCGCATCACCCAGCAGACTGTCTGGCAGGCCCTGACCGGGACCCTGCCCCCCCTGGGCCTCCCCCCCACGCCGGTGACCACCGCGGTCATCGACAGCCGGGACGCGGAGCCGGGCAGCCTCTTCGTGGCCCTGCCTGGGGAGCGCACCGACGGCCATCGCTTCATCGGCCAGGCCATCGCCCAGGGCGCCCGGACAGTCATCTGCGAAGCCCGGGGCCAGGAGCAGGCCCAGGAAGCCGGGGCCCTCATCCTGGACTGCCGGCAGGAGCGCCCGGCCGCCCCCCGGCCCGAGCTGCCCGAGCCCCTGGCGGACCGCCCCCTGGTCTACCTGGTGGATGACAGCGTGCAGGGGCTCCAGGCCCTGGGCGGCTTCCAACGCATCCACCGCACCCAGCCGGAGCTGCGGGTGGTGGGCATCACCGGCAGCGTGGGCAAGACCAGCACCAAGGAGCTCACCGCCTCGGTCCTGGCCCAACGCTTCGCCACCCTGCACAACCCCGGCAACCTGAACAGCGAGCAGGGCCTGCCCCTGACCCTCCTCAGCCTGGGCCTGGAGCACCAGCGGGCCGTCCTGGAGATGGGCATGTACGCCCTGGGGGAAATCCGGGCGCTCTGCCGCCTGGCCCGCCCCCACATCGGAGTGATCACCAACGTGGGCCCCACCCACCTGGAGCGGCTGGGCACCATGGAGCGCATCGCCCAGGCCAAGGCCGAGCTGGTCCAGGCCCTGCCTCGGGCGGACGACGGCGGCGTGGCCATCTTGAACTGGGACGATCCCCGAGTGCGGGCCATGGCGGAGCAGACCCAGGCCCGCCTCTTCCGCTACGGGCTGACCCCAGAAGCGGACCTCTGGGCCGACGAGATCGAGAGCGCGGGCCTGGAGGGCATCCGCTTTCGCTTCCACTACCGCCCCCCGGGGCAGGCCAAGGCGAACCGGGAGAAGGTCGACAGCCTCTATGTCCGGGTCCCTCTGCTGGGGCGGCACAGCGTCCACACGGCCCTGCGGGCCGCGGCGGTGGGGCTGGTGGAGGGGCTGACCTGGGGGGAGATCGTGGCCGGCCTGCAGAGCATCCAGGGCCAGTTGCGCCTGGTGGTCATCCCGGGGATCCAGGGCAGCCGGATCCTGGACGATACCTACAATGCCAGCCCAGCCAGCACCCTGGCCGCCCTGAACCTGCTGGAGGACCTCCAGAACGGTGGACGACGCATCGCCGTCCTGGGGGACATGCGAGAGCTGGGCAGCTACACAGAGGAAGGGCACAAGGTGGTGGGCATCCGGGCGGCAGCCGTGGCCGACATCCTGGTCACGGTGGGGGAGCTGGGGCGGATCATCGGCCAGGAGGCCCAGGCCAGCGGCCTCCCTCCGGAGCGGATCCACACGG
>CAYQEB010000050.1:20758-23203 GCA_964416395.1 uncultured Caldilineaceae bacterium
CCGGTCCTGCTCATCACCGGCATCCTGAACGTGGCGGATCTCTGGGGCCTGAGCCTCATCGGCCAGAGCACCCTACTCCTCTTCTTCTGCCTGGGCTCCTACTCCCTGTTGGGCGCCATCGACGACTGGCAGGGGATCAAGGGCATCCGGGGCAAAGGGGAGGGCATGAGCCCCCGAACCAAGAGCTTTTTCCAGTTCATCTTCGCGGCCATCCTGGCCAGCGTCCTCTATTTCGGCCCGCCGGACATGCACTACGTGGGCATCCCGGGGGTGAAGGAGTTCGTGGACGTCGGCTGGCTCTTCCTGCCCATCGCGGTGCTGGTCATCGTGGGCACGAGCAACGCGGTCAACCTGACCGATGGCCTGGACAGCCTGGCCGGCAGCATCAGCACTGTGGCCTTCGCCAGCTACGGGGTCATCGCCTACCTGCAGCAGCAGACCTACCTGGCCGCCTTCTGCTTCACCGTGGTGGGGGCCCTCATGGCCTTTCTCTGGTTCAACGCCCACCCCGCGGAGCTCTTCATGGGGGACACAGGCAGCCTGGCCCTGGGCGCCACCCTGGGGCTGGTGGCCCTGATGACCGGCCAGTGGCTGCTCCTGCCCGTGGTGGGCCTGGTCTTCATGGCCGAAACCGTCTCGGTGATGCTCCAGGTGGCCTCGGCCAAGCTGAGCCGCCACTACCTGGGCCGGGACATCCGCATCTTCAAGATGACGCCCTTGCACCACCATTTCGAGCTGTTGGGCTGGAGCGAGACCCAGGTCAAGGAACGTTTCTGGCTGGTGGGGGTCCTGAGCGGGATGCTCGGGGTGGCTTTGGCCCTCATCTGAGCCCTCTCCCAGGGGATCGGACCCGCCCGTCTTTGGTTTTCAGCCCCATTCAGTCGCACTGGACAGCACCATGAACCCGGCTATCTTTCAGGGCAAACGAATCGTCATCCTCGGCCTGGCCCGGCAGGGGACGGCCCTGGCCCGCTTTTTCGCGAGGCAGGGCACCCTGGTGACGGTCAGCGACCTGGCCCCCGAGGAGAGGCTCCAGGCTGAGCTCGCGACCCTGGAGGGCCTGCCCGTGGAGCGGGTCCTGGGCGAGCACCCCATGCGCCTGCTGGACGGGTGCGACCTCCTCTGCCTGAGTGGCGGCGTCCCGCCCCAGATCCCCTTCGTCCAGGAGGCCATCCGCCGGGGGATCCCCCTGAGCAACGACAGCCTGCTCACCCTGCAGATGGCCCCCTGCCCGGTCATCGCCATCACCGGCAGCAGCGGCAAGACCACCACAACCACTCTGGTGGGCCAGATGCTGGCCGAATCCCTGGCCGGGACGGGCCGCCGGGTCCACGTGGGGGGCAACACCGGCGTCCCCCTCATCCACCGCCTGGACCAGATCGCCCCTCGGGACTGGATGGTCCTGGAGCTGAGCAGCTTCCAGCTAGAGCTCTTCGACCCGGCCTTCGCCTTCGGGGATCTGCGGGAGCTGGGGCCAGACGTGGCCGCCGTTCTGAACGTGACGCCCAATCACCTGGACCGACACCCGAACATGGCCGCCTACGCAGGGGCCAAGCTGAACCTGCTGGCCCAGCTCAAGCCCAGCAGCCAGGTGATCCTCAACAGGGACGACCCGGTGACCCAGCGCCTGGCCCCCCGAGACGAGGCGGCCCCCCAGGCGCTCAAGGAGTTGCCCCGCAGCTGGCGGTTGAGCAAACTTCTGGCCCGGGCCCAGACCCTGCTGGCCGAGCTGGAGACGTCCCCTCTCTTCTTCAGCCGGGAGAGCCGTCTGGAGGCTGGCGCCTGGCTGGACGAAGGACAGCTGATCTACCAGGGCCAGCCCATCTGCTCCCGCAGCCAGGTGAAGCTGCGGGGCGATCACAACGTGAGCAACCTCCTGGCAGCCGCGGCCATCAGCGGCGCGGCCGGGGCCAGCGTGGCGGCCATGGGCCGGGTGGCCACCACCTTCACCGGGGTGCCCCATCGCCTGGAGATCGTGCACCAGGAGGGGGGCGTCACCTGGATCAACGACAGCATCGCCACCGCTCCGGAGCGGGCCATGGCCGCCCTGCGCAGCTTCCCCCCTGGCGAACAGACCCTGGTCCTCCTGGCTGGGGGCAAGGACAAGAACCTGCCCTGGGACGAGTTCGCCCAGGAGGTGGTGGCCCGGGTGAACTTCCTCATCGGCTTCGGCCAGGCCGGGCCCATGATCGTGGAGACGGTGAAACGCCAGGCGGACTTCTGCCAGGCCCAGGCGCCCAGCTGTGCGGTGGTCCAGCGCCTGGAGGAGGCGGTGAGCCTGGCCGCTCAGGTGGTGGAGCCCAACAGCGTGGTTCTCCTCTCCCCGGGCGGCACCAGCTACGACGCCTACAGGAACTTCGAGGAGCGAGGAGAGCACTTCCGCCGCCTGGTCCGGGAGCTCCAGACCCATCGGATCTGACCGAGATCGGAGTCGGAATCGGAGTC
>CAYQEB010000050.1:23303-26858 GCA_964416395.1 uncultured Caldilineaceae bacterium
ATCGGAGTCGGAATCGGAGTCAGAATCAGCGCCCAAGTCTGCGCCGGAGCTAGCACTGGAATCGGCGCCGGAGAACACAATCGAAACCGGAGAAAGGCTGGCGAACAGGCTGGGATGGCCCGCCTTCTCCCCATCCCAGAGGTTGCATCCCCCCTACCGAGGAACGTGATGGCTGTGAGCACGCGAAGCAAGAGTCCGAACGCCAAATCCAACCGAAAAAAGGCCGCTCCAACCACCAATCGGGAGTACGACTGGGGTCTGCTCACCGTGGTGGTGGCCATGCTCATGCTGGGCTTCGTCATGGTCTTCAGCGCCAGCTACCCCTGGGCCATGACCAACTACAAGGGACCCCTCTATTTCGTCATCCGCCAGCTCCAGTGGCTCACCCTGGGGACCGTGGTCCTGGTGGCGGCCGCCCGCATCCCCTACACCTTCTGGCAACGCTGGAGCATCCCCTTGATGGCCTTGGGCCTGCTCTCCCTGATGGCGGTGCTCCTCCTGGGCGAGGAGCGGCTGGGCTCCACCCGCACCCTGTTCGGCGGCAGCGTCCAGCCCAGCGAGCCGGTGAAGATCATCGTCCTCATCTACATCAGCACCTGGCTGGCCTCCAAGGGTGACCGCATCCGGGACGTGAACTACGGGCTGATCCCTTTCGGGGTGGTCCTGGGGATCATCACCAGCCTGATCGTGGCCCAGCCGGACATCAGCACCACGGTCCTCATCGTTTCCACCGCGGCCATTGTCTTCTTCATCGCCGGCGCGGAGCTGAAACAGCTGCTGGTGGGCGGCGCGGTGACGGCCGCCACCTTCTGGCTGATCATCACCCGCAACGCCTACGCCTCCAGGCGGATCAGCGCCTATCTCCAGTCGGTGGACAACCCCCTGAGCAGCGGCGAGTGGCAGATCGCCCAGGCGGTGGAAGGCCTGATCCGGGGGCGCTTCTTCGGGGTGGGCATCGGCAACAGCCTGGAGAAGATGCCGGGCAACCTGCCCCTGAGCTGGTCGGACAACATCTTCGCCATCATCGGGGAAGAGCTGGGGATCCTGGGCGCCCTCCTGGTGATCCTCCTCTTCACCCTCTTCGCCTACCGGGGCTTCCGCATCGCCCTGGAGGCGCCGGACGCCTTCGGGATGCTCCTGGCTACGGGCATCACCACCCTGATCGTGCTCCAGGCCATGGTGCACATCGCGGTGATCCTGGCCATCGCGCCCCCCACCGGCGTCACCCTGCCCTTCATCAGCTTCGGCGGCAGCTCCCTGATCACCACCCTGGGAGCCACAGGCATTCTGTTGAGCATCAGTCGTTACGGCCAGGAGACGGGCTATGCCCGTCCCTCAGGATCGAGGAAAACAGCCTATGCGCGTCTTAATTTCTGGCGGCGGGACCGGCGGCCACGTCTATCCGGCTCTGGCCGTGGCGCAACAGCTCGCAAGAGCCGTGGGCGAACGAGCCGCCACACCAAACGGAGCGCCAACCCCAGCACCGGCCGGTCCGCCAGCCGCAACAGTGGCCGGCGGTCCACCGGCCAACGAGCTCGCAGCCGGCGCTGAGACGGATCTGGCCATCCTCTGGGCCGGCAGCCCGGACGGAGTGGAGAGCCGTCTGGTGACCCAGGCCGGCCTGCCTTTTCGGGCCATCAGCACAGGGAAGCTGCGAGGCGCGAACCCTTTGACAGCCGCGGTGAATGCTGGCAAAATGGGCGTGGGCGTTCGCCAAGCCTCTGCCCTGCTGGAAGAATTTCGCCCTCACGTCTGCCTCGTCACCGGCGGCTACGCCTGCACGCCCGTGGCCATCGCCTGTCGTCTGCGCCGAGTGCCCATCCTCATCTACCTGCCCGATATGGCGCCGGGGTTGGCGGTCCGCAGCCTGAGCCGCCTGGCCCAGCGGGTGGCTGTGAGCTTCCCAGAGGTGACCCAACACTTCGGCAGCAAGGCAGTGGTCACCGGCTACCCTGTGCGGGCCGAGCTCCTCCAGGCGGTCCAGGACCGGGCCGCGGCCCGGGAACGGCTCTTCCAAGCCCTGGAATGGGCGCCGCAGCCAGACGAAGAACGCCTGCCCCTGCTGCTGGTCTTCGGCGGAAGCCAGGGGGCCCGCAGCATCAACAAGGCCATCTGGGCCAACCTGCCCTCGCTGTTGCCCCACGCCCAGATCCTGCATGTCATCGGCGCCCGAGACTGGGGCATGCAGGGGGATCACATGCCCCAGCTGCCCCCGGCTCTGGCCCGGCGCTATCACCCAGTAGCCTACCTGCATCAGGAAATGCCCTGGGCCCTGGCCGTGGCCGACCTGGTGGTGGCCCGAGCCGGCGCCAGCACCCTGGGCGAGTTCCCTGTAGCCCATCTGCCCGCGGTCCTGGCGCCATTGCCCATCTCCGGTGGCCACCAGTGGCCCAACGCCCGCAAGCTGGCAGAACAAGGCGGCGCAGCCATCGTCCCAGACTCTGAGTTGGCCCAGAAGCTGAGCTCTACGGTCCTGGAACTGCTGCGGGACGATGAGCGCCGTCTGCGCATGGGCGCGGCCATGGCCTCCCTGGCCCGGCCCAACGCGGCCCTGGCCATCGCCCGGGAGCTGGTGGACCTGGCCCGCTGACGGGCAGGCGGGTGGGGCCCACCGAGCCGGGAGAGTCGGTGGAGCCCAGCCCGTAGGAGCTCGAACCCTGGACACCCGAGCCGTGGAAGCCCAGCCGTCCGGCTCCTCCTGCCGACCACGCACTGCGAGATCATGAGCATGAGCGATCAGTTACAGGTCTTTATCGCCCTTCTTCTCTACCTGGCCCTCTTCGCCTGGATTGGGTACCAACGGGGCAGCCTTCGAGAGACGCTCGTCTTTCTCGTGGCCGTGGGCGGCTACTTTGGCCTGCTCCGCTACCAGGGGCCCATCATCACGCTGCTCAACCTCTTCGGCAAGTTCATCGCCTTTGCCCGCTCCGGGGGGCTGACCAGCGACGACCCGAACGCCATCCTGAAGCTGCGGGATGCGCCCAACATCGTCCAGCCCGACGACGCGGGGACGGTCATCTTCGTCATCTGGGCCATCCTCCTGGTCCTGGCCTACGTGATCACCAACCTGGCCGTGCCCCGGGAGCGCAGCCAGCCGGGCATCCTGGCCATCCTCATGGGCGTGGCCAACGGGCTCTTCTACATCCTGGTCTTCCTGCCTCGGCTCATCGCCCTGGTCCTGCCGGACGCGAAGATCAGCCAGGAGCTAGCCCAGGCGGGCTTCCGCAAGGTCATCTCCACCACGTCGGAGATCATCGGGCAGAACTTCCAGGAGCTCTGGAGTGTGCTGGAGCCCCAACGTTCCCTGATCTTCCTGCTGCTCATCACCGGCTTGGTGGTCCTGGCCGCCACCACACTGAACAGCGCCAGGGCCCGTTCCTGAACCGACACACCACCATGGGACTGATTTCGCATGGGACCCATCGAGGTTTACTTCATCACCATCGCGCTGATCGTCACGATCATCGGCGTGGTGCGAGGCTACCGACGGGAGCTGGGAAGCACGGTCATCATCATGGCGGCCATCTTCCTGCTCACCTTCACCGCGGAGCTGAC
>CAYQEB010000051.1:0-10680 GCA_964416395.1 uncultured Caldilineaceae bacterium
GGCTCCCTTGCCTGTCCGCGAAGTTTCTTTGCTGGAAAAAATTTTTTCTTTAGGAGAAAAAGAATTTTCCAGCAAAGAAACTGGAAAGAGACGGGAAGCTCCTCCTATGGGACGGCACAGAGGGGTGGAAGGCCTGCCTGAGCCCCAGATCTCGTCTTGATCTTCCCCCGCTTTTCGCGGATAATGGGCCCACCAACCCCCGCTCCTGTTCATCCCAACCTCGCCGTCCCGGACCTCCCCCAAAGGCCCGGCCGGCCATCCTTTGACCCGAGGCGACCATGGACTTTCCCAGGATCATCACCCGGCTGCCCCAGGCAGACATCCCCATCCCCGGCCTGCGGGCCTACATGCTGCGCTCGGAGCACGGCCTGGTGGCCTTCTTCGAGGCGCTCCAGGACACGGAGATCCCGCCCCACGCTCACAAGGACCAGTGGGGCACGGTGCTGGAGGGCCAGGTGGAGTTCACCGTGGGAGGCGAGACCCGGACCGTGGGGCCCGGCGAGTCCTACTTCATTCCCGGGGGTGTGGTCCACAGCGCCCGGGTGCCGGCCGGAGCCAAGCTGCTGGAGTTCTTCGAGGAGAGCGACCGCTTCCAGGAGAAGCCGAGGGAGGATCCTGGGCAGTAGGCCACAGCCACCGGCGGCCGGGCTCCATGTGCTGGTTCGAGGAAGCCGAAAGGGCAGGCAGCGGTCTCCACGCCGTCACCTGCCCTTTTTCGCGTCCCCTCGCCCCGTCCAGGGAGCAGGTCCACGGACGCGGGATCCTGCCCACGGCCATCCGAGACTGGGGCTAAACCAAGGCGGGGGGGGGCATCCTCCGGTGCGACGATGCGGCTCGGGGGGCTCCGGTTTTTCAGCCTTCCTTCAACCTGGCCAGCCTCCGTCCCGCCTCCTCCAGGGTCTCGAAGCGCTTGGGATAGGCGAAGCGGACGCTGGTGGCGCCGTAGCCGGGCAGAGAGTAGAAGTGGCTGCCAGGGACCACGGCCACGCCCACTTCCCGGGTGAGCCAGAGGGCGAACTCCAGGGGGGACCAGCGGGCCTGGGGCACGGGGAGGTTCGCGTAGTCCGCCAGGACGTAGTAGGCGCCCTCCGGTGGTGTGGCCTGGAAGCCCACTTCCTCCAGGATGCCCATCATGATCGCCCGGCGACGGTGGTAGTCCTGCACCTGCTGACGGTAGTAGCTCTCGGGCAGCTCCAGGGCCGTCACCGCCGCGGCCTGGAGGGGCGTGGGCGCGCAGATGGTCATGTAGTCGTGGACCGGCCGGATGGCCCTGGCGAAGGGCTCCGGCGCGATGGCGTAGCCCAGGCGCCAGCCGGTCACCGCGTAGGTCTTGCCCATGCCGCCGATGGTGATGGTGCGCTCCTGCAGGCCCTCCCGGCTGCCCGGGCAGACGTGCACCCGGCCATCGTAGAGGATGCGGTCGTAGATCTCGTCGGTGATCAGGGTCAGATCGTGCTCCACCAGGAGCCGGGTCAGGCCGACCATCTCCTCCTGGTCGAAGACCCGGCCGGTGGGGTTGTGGGGCGTGTTCAGGAGCAGGGCCCGGGTGCGGGGGGTGATGGCCTGGGCCACCCGGTCCAGGTCCAGGCGATAGCCCGGGGCCTCCAGGGGCACGGCCACTGGGACCGCCTCGGCCAGGATGGCGGCCGGGCGGAAGTTCTCGTGGGCTGGCTCCAGGATGATGATCTCGTCCCCCGGGTTCAGGGTGGCCAGCATGGCCCCGGTGATGGCCTCGGTCACCCCGCAGGTGACGGTCACGTGCACGTCCGGGTCCACGGTCCAGCCCAGGCGCTCCGTGTAGATCTGGGCCAGCTTCTCCCGCAGGGGCGGGTAGCCCCAGGTGACGGAGTACTGGTTCAGCCCATCCCGGATGGCCCGGACCGCCGCCTCGGTGACGGCCTCGTGGGGAGGGAAATCCGGGTAGCCCTGGCTCAGGTTGATGGCCTGGTGCTCCATGGCCACCCGGGTCATCTCCCGGATCATGGACTCGCTGAAGCGGTGGATGCGTTGCGCGGCGGTCTGCATGGCCCTTTCCTTCCTGTGGATGGCGTAGTCTGGTGGATGGCAGGCTGGCCCGAGCCTGCGGGAGCATTCTAGCCTACCGGGGCGGGTTCCGCAACGTGGGCGCCCCCCACCGGCCCCGCCCGGCTTGGTGTTTCCCCGGGACGCGGGTATACTGGGGCGTCGAACGGCTGGCTCACATGCAGCCGGTCCATATTGAGCCGGTCCACATTGAGCCGGTCCACATGCAGCCGAGGCAGAGCCCGCCAGAGCGTTTCACACACCGACAGCCACTCCCCGAGGTGATCCCCCATGCAGCAGGGCGTTCAAGAGCCGAACATTCAAGGGCAGGATATCCGACCACAGGCAATCGAACATGTGGAGGAGCGAGCTTTCGGCCAGGCTGGCTCCACTCCCCAGCGGGCCTGGCGGGACTACCTGGGTCTGGTGGCTCGGGGTTTCGCCATGGGCTCCGCGGACGTGGTGCCCGGCGTCTCTGGCGGCACCATGGCCTTCATCCTGGGCATCTACGAAGAGCTGATCATGAGCATTCGGGCCGTGGGGCAGCCGACCTTCCTGAAGGCCCTGGCTCGTCTGCGGTTGGCGGAAGCCCTGAGGGCTATCAATTTTCCCTTCCTGGCGGCGGTGGGGGCGGGCATCGGGCTGGCCATCCTCACCCTGGCCAAGGGGCTCTCCTGGATGCTCCAGAACCAGCCGGTCATGCTCTGGAGCTTCTTCTTCGGCCTGGTCCTGGCCTCGGTGCTGAGCGTGAGCAAGCGGGTGAAGCGCTGGTCCCCGACCACGGCCGGGGCTCTGCTGATCGGGGCCGTGGGGGCCTATCTCCTGGTGGGGGCCGTGCCCCTGCAGACGCCCAACACCTGGTGGTTCCTGGTCCTGAGCGGGGCGCTGGCCATCTGCGCCATGATCCTGCCGGGCATCTCCGGGGCCTTCATCCTGGTGCTGCTGGGCAAGTACCAGTTCGTTCTGGACGCGGTGAACCAGCGGGACCTGATCACCCTGGGGTTGGTGGGGGTGGGCGCGGGGCTGGGCATCGTCACCTTCGCCCAGATGTTGGGCTGGCTCTTCCGCCGCTACCACGACCTGACCGTGGCCCTGCTCACCGGCCTGATGGTGGGCAGCCTGCGCAAGATCTGGCCCTGGAAGGAGGTGGTGGACTTCATCCTGGACCGGCATGGGGAGATGATCCCCACGGTGGAGCGGAATGTCCTGCCGGCCTTCCAGGTGGGCGGTCAGTTCAACACGGAGATCTTTCTGGCCCTGGGCCTGGCCCTCCTGGGCTTCGCCACGGTCTTCCTGCTGGATCGCTGGGCCAGCCTGCTGGACCCCGAGGACGAAATGGCCTGAGGCGGAGCCTTCCAGAACCTTCCAGCCGGACAAATCAGCATCCACACGCGAGAAAGCGCCTGGGACGGAGCAGAGTCCCAGGCGCTTTTTGGTGGGATTGGTGGGAGAGGGGACTGGGTGATGGGGTGGTCGGAGAAGGTTGGGAGCAGGGCTCGGAGATCGCTTTCAGCTACCGGTCCACGGTTGCCGTCCCCTGCTTTCGGGCCGCTGTCTTCCGTCCTCCATCGACCTGGCCAACTTTCCCCTGCTACCTCTCGACCAACGGCATGTAGATGTTCTTCGGCGCCAGGAGCCGGGGCACGGTCAGGGGATCCCCGAAGAGGGCGTAGGTGCGCAGGTTCTCCTGGCAGCAGAGCCCGTCGGTGAAGACCTCCAGGTAGCCGGCCTGGGTCAGCTGGCCCAGAGGCTTGCTCACAGGGTCATCGGCCCAGAGGCTCTTTTGGAAGCCGGCCTGCAGGGTGTCGTGCCCGTAGGCCACGCCCAGGCCCGTGGGGCCCCAGACCGCGGCTGCCCCGCCGCCTTCCCGGAGGAAGAGCCGCTCGTCCAGGGTGGTGCCGGTGTAGGCCGGCTGCTGGAACATGCCGGTGAGGCAGGTGAGCTCCATGACGATGGGCAGCTTGGAACCGTTGGTCAGGGTGTCCACGTCCAAGAGGCCCAGGAGGTAGGGCGGGTCTGCCTCCAGATCTGTGGAGGCCCACTGCCAGAAGTGGGCATGGCCGATGTAGGTGACCAGCCCGGCCCCTCGATCCAGGGCCGCCACCGTCTTCTCGTGGGCCTTCACCGGATCCGGCTCCCGCCAAGGCGCTCGCTGGTAGGAGGGCGGATAGGGGTCGTAGTAGACCCGTTCGATCTCCATGCCCTTGGGCAGGAGAGCGATGCTGGCCTCGGCCGAGGTCGAGAAGTCCCCGGCGCCGTCCACCGTTCCATCTGGGGCCTGGTAGTTGTCGGTGACGTAGACCGCCCGGCTCTGCCAGCCCAGGGTCGGCGCGCTCTTCTCGTACTCCAGGAGCTTGGCCACCACCACGTCCAGTTCCTGGGCGCTCTTCACCGGGAAGCGGCCCACGAACAGGTCGGGCAGCGGGTCGCTCAGGGGATCGTCCCCATCCAGCTGGCCGAAACAGGTCTCGCAGGCTGTCTCCCTCAGCCAGGGATCCACGTTGGCCAGATAGGGCGGCACAAAGTTGGTGTTGTTGCGCCCCAGGTAGTTGTGAGGGTCCGACGTGCCGTCCCCCACCAGGGTCACGGCCATGGGAGGCGTGGACCAGGTGGCCGCGGCATGGCGCAGGAAAGAGCGGATGGCCTCCGGGGAGACCTGGCCGTAGCTCCAGGTGTCGTAGATGTCCTGCACGTCCACCACAGCCACCGAGTAGCCCTGGCTGCGACGCCAGCTCACCAGGGGCGCCAGGCCAGGGTGAAACTGGCGGGGCCCAATGTAGAGGACCTGGACGTCCAGGGGCGAGACCAGATCCACCGCCGTGTGGGCCTGGAGCGATGGCCGGTGCAGGGCCTGGGGGAGCTGGGACGAGGCAGCGTCAGCCGAGGCCAGGCTCGGTCCAGGGCTCAGCCGAGCCTGGATGCCGGCGGCCTGGACCAGGGGCAGGAAGATCTGGCGCAGAGGGGCGGCCACCAGGTAGCGGCGCTGGGTCCCGTCCGTGGAGAGGATCAGCTCGCCGCTCTGGGCGGTGCGGGCCACCACCACAGGCTGGGCCGGGTCGGTGATGTCGTAGAGGGTGAACTCCTGGGGCAGGCCCGTCAGCCGGTAGCGACTGGCCCCGGCCAGGGTGGCGAAGAAGGCGCTGGTCCCCTTCATGTCCAGGGTGACCGGGCGCTGCCAGGTCAGGCTGTCCAGGACGATCCCGTCGGGCGCGCTGCCGGGCTGGAGGATCAGCCGCAGGGAGGTGACGTCTCCGCTGCCGGTGAAGGTCTGGCTCCAGGCGCCCGTGCCGCTCCAGGTCAAGGTGCGGGAGAAGGGCGCGCTGCCGTCCAGGCCCTGGACCAGCAGGGTGTGCTGGCCGGGGGTGAAGGCGCTGCCGGTCAGGGTGAAGATGGCCGGAGACGGCAGGGGCGACAGGGCTCCATCCAGGGTGAGGGTGGTGGTCATGGGCGGGGAGCCAGGGCCTGTGCGCATCTCCGTCGCGAACCAATGGTCCCCATCCGGGCCGGGCTGGGTGGAGTCGTAGAGGGTGCGCGGTCGCCAGACGCCTTCCTCCAGGCCATCGTCCCGGGCGCCGGTGGGGTCGCTTCCTGGGCTGCTCTGGGCCATGCGCAGCCCAGGGGTGCTCTCCACCGTCAGCCAGTAGGTGTCGGCGGCGTTCCAGCGATCCCCTGGCGGTGGGGCGTAGAAGCGCAGTCGATCCTGGGGATCCAGTTGGCCATCCTCTGTGCCCAGCTCCTCCAGGGCAACCTCGGCTCCCTCCCGGTGCAGGTGGATCTTGGCCGGGTCCAGGCTGGCCAGGTCCAGGCCTGCGCTGGCCAGGACCGCGCCAGTGATCTCCTGGATGCCCTGGCCCGTCACCTGGATGGTCCAGGCCTCTCGGTTGGCGTCCGCGTTGGGGGAAGGCAGGGCCGCAGGGATGGTCTGAGCCGGTCGGCGGCTCCAGGCGGAGGCCAGCAGGGCCTGGGGATCCGGGACCGGCCGGGTCCCGGGGGCGAAGACGGTCAGCTCCTGGACTTCCCGCAGGCCGTCCTCGGCCTGGAAGAAGGGCAGCACTGCCACCACCGCCAGCTCCACGCCCCGCATGCGGCCCTGGCGCAGCAGGAGCACCGGGGAGTCGGGCAGGGTGCGGGCCAGGGGACGGGCCAGGCCGGGACGGGGCTCCCCGTCCGCCTGCTGGGGGATGGGGGCCTCCACTTGGCCGATCCAGCGGCTGCGCTGGGGGCTCAGACGGCTTGTCAACTGCTGGATCTGGAGTTCCAGAGGTTGATCGCCGGTGATCTCCAGGGTGATGAGCTGGGCAGGCAGGGAGAGGCCCTGGAGTTCCAGAGCCGGCCAGTCGGCCCAGCTGGGAGAGGCGCTGCGGATGTCGCTGGGGTTGCGCCAGCTCAGGGTGACCCCGTTCTGGCTGGGGGCCACAGTCAGCGTTCCTGGCGGATCCGGGGGCTGGGCCCCCAGTCGGCCTCCGGTCAGAGCGAAGGCGAACAGCAGCGCGCCCAGCAACCAGAGCTGCCGTCCCAGGAAGCGGGCCGGGCGGGCTCGTCCTGGGAGAGCAGGGTGGCTGCTGGGGCGTGCGTCCGTCGTTTTCTCAGGGGAGAATTGCGGGCTCACGGATCAGGCGCGGCGTCTGCGCAGATAGGCTCCGGTGGCCAGGATGGCCAGGGCGCCCAGGGCAAAGAGGGCCAGGGAGGAGCCGCTGCCACCCGGGCTGTTGCCACCGGTCACGGGCAGCTCCGCAGGGGGAGGCGGGGTGGCTGTGGCCTCCGCGGGAGGGGGCGGCGTGTTGGTGGGCGGCGGGGGCGGCGTGTTGGTGCGCTCCGCCGTGGCCGTGGCCACCGGGAAGGTGGGGGTGGCTGTGGGCGGTGGCGAAGTGGGTGTGGGGGTGTCCGTGGGCGGCGGCGGTGTGGGCGTGTCCGTAGCCGGGATGGGCTCCGTGGGTGTGCCGGTGATCACAGGCTGGGGCGCGGCTTCCAGGAAGGAGCCGCCACCGGCGACGGTCAGCAGGCCGACGACGAGCAGGGTCAGCAGGACAGCCAAACCCAATCTGGCGGAGAACAGTTTCATGGGCAATGCTCCTTTGTGTCGAGGAAGAGGTGTGTTGCGAGACAAATTCAACTACGGTGCAGGTGAATTCGGTGCAGATGAGCTCGATGCAGGTGAACGGCGGGCAAGAGGCTTGTCGCGAAGACGTATCTTGGGAAGACGCACTCCATGAAGATACACCCTCGACAGCGCCTCGTCAATGCGGGGAACGATGGTTTTTCTCTGTCGGTGAGGGAATCGCTGGGACCTGCTGAGATGGACTTGTAGAAACGCAGGGCCTTTTGAGCCCTGCGTTTCGCACGCAATCTTCGGTCGAGACAAGCTGGCCAGCCACCCTCCACAGGGAGGCAGGGCGCAAGCGGGGGATGGGAGTCCGCCTCGACTACTTCGTCTCTCGGTAGATCACGTGCCGGCGGACGATGGGATCGTACTTGCGCAGCTCCAGGCGCTGGGGATCGTTGCGCCGGTTCTTCTGGGTGATGTACATGTGGGTGCTTTCGGTGCTGCGCAGCTTCACCAGCACGCGTGGTCCTTTCTTCGCCATGGATCTGTTCCTTTCCTCTCAACCGTTGCTGCTCAACCGTTACCGCTCAGAGTACGCCCCCAGGCTCCTTGGAGCCCGGGGGACGTAAAGGCCTTTTTCAACTGACACAGTATACCCTAAGGGTGGCATTTCTGCAAACCAAATTGAGGCTTTTTCGGCTGTCGGGGCTGGTCATTCACCTCCTTGCCGGGCGGCGTTCCCGTGGTTGCTGATGATGGGCAGGAAAAGCTGCTGCCCAGGGGCCTGGGGCTCCTCCGCCGGGGAGAGACGCCCGACGATGGGGCCGTATTCCAGCTGGCGTCCATTCACCTCCAGCTCCTCCAGCCAGTAGCTGTAGCTCTGGCCAGGCTCCACCTGCTGATCCAGGAAGGAGTAGCTGGCGCCCTGTCCGCTGCCCTGGGCCAGGATGAGCTCCGGCGTGATGCGCTGAGCGTTCTCTCGCCGGCCGTCCTTGCTGCGCCAGAGGTGGAAGCCCCAGGTGTCCACCTCTGCGCCGGTGACCCAGCGAACGAGCAGAGCCTCTCCCTGGGCCTCCGCGGTGAAGCTGAGGAGATCCACTGCGGTGGGATCGTAGGGATGGACCACCGTGTTGCTCTCTGTGGAGGGCGTCTCTTCGCTCTGGATGCTGGCCACGTTGGTGATGGTGGTGTTCTGGCCCACCCCGGTCACCTGCACGGCGAAGGCGATGGTGAGGGACCCGTCCGGCGCCAGGCTACCCACGTTCCAGACCAGAGGATCCGGTCCGCTGGCCGGGCTGGGAGTAGCGCTGCCGGCCCGGTAGCTGGTCCCCTCTGGGATGCTGTCGGTGATCACCAGGCCGGTGGCGGTCACCGTACCCGAGTTGCGGATGGTCAGCTGGTAGGTGATCACGTCCCCGGGCATGATGGTGCTTTCTGGGGCCGGGGTGGCGCTCTTGGTTATGGCCAGCACCGGTTTGCCCAGCTCGGTGACCGTGGGGTCGTTGCGCTGGGGCGTCTCCGGGTCGTCCGTCACCTGGTCCAGGGTGTCGGTGCTGCTGACCACGCCCTGGTTGGCCACCTCTGTGACGCTGGCCGGCAGGGAATCGTGGATGCGCACCCGGAAGGAGAGGGTGGCCGACCCGTTGGGTGGGATCTGGTCGACGAGCACTGCGACCTGGCTGTCCCCGGGACCATTGCCAGAGGTGATGGCGCCTGGCCTGTCCAGCTGCACCGACCCGACCACCAGGCTGGTGTTGGGGTCCGGTGTGTCCTGGAAATTGACCTCCGTGGCGGTGACCGTGCCCACGTTGACGATGGTCACTTGATAGAGGATTTCATCCCCCGGAGAAGCGGCGCCGTTGCCGTCCTGGTCCGTGAAGAGGGAGTCGGTCTTGTAGGCAGCCAGGATGGGGGTCTCGCCCACGGTGGTGCCAGTGGGATCCGTGACCACCGGCGTGCTCGGGTCGTCGGTGGTGCCCGGTGGGATGTTGTCCCCGGTGTAGACAGCCTGGTTCAGGAGCCGATCCACGCCCTGGGGCAGGGGATCGTTGACCGTCACCCGGTAGCGGATGGTGACGGTGGCGCCAGGCTGCAGGTTGCCCACAGCCACCACCACGCTACGGTCGCCGCCGCCGTTGCCCTGGAGCACTGTCCCCTGGCTGGTCTGCACGGAGCCGGGCGCCAGGGTGGTGTTGGCGTCCAAAGTGTCGGTGAGCACTACGTTCAGAGCCGGGCCGTTGCCCTCGTTCTTCAAGGTGACCTGATACTCCAGGGTGTCCCCGGGATTGACGAAACCGTCTCCGTTCACATCCACCACCAGGCTGTCCGCCTTGTTGGCTGTCACCTTGGGCGTGGACGTCACCGGGGTGCGGGTGGGATCATCCGGCGAGGGCGTGTCCGGGTCATCGGTGAGCACGGCCGGCGTCTCGTCGCTGACCGTCACACCCTGGTTGGCCACTTCCGTGACGCTGGCCGGCAGGGGATCGTCGATGATCACCCGGAAGACGATGGTCACTTGACCGTTGACCGGGAGCAACGGGATGTTCACCTGCACGGAGCTGTCGTTGCTGCCGTTGCCGGTGACCACCGTCCCGTCGCTGGCGCTCACCGAGCCGGAGAGCAGACGGGTGTTGCTGTCCGGCACATCCCGGAAGACCAGGTTGTGGGCTGGATCCAGGCCGGTGTTGGTGATCGTCACCCGGTACTCCAGGGTGTCTCCAGGGCTGGGGATGCCGTCGCCATCGGCGTCCACGGCCAGGGTGTCCCGCTTGGTGCTGGTGAGCACCGGCTGGCTGCGGTAGATGCCCATATCCAGGGTGAGGTCCTGGTCGCCGCTGGCCAGGGGGCCGGTGGGGTCGCTCTGGCCGGTGGTGGGGTCTGCGTCCGAGTCCAGGGCGTCGTCGCCGGCGTTCTGCTGGGTGACCTGGTAGCCGCTGGGCAGGGTGTCGAGGTCGAAGACCACGTAGTAGTCGCCCGGGGGCAGGTTGTCGAAGAGGTAGAGGCCGTTGGCGTCGGTGGTGTCGGTCATGGGGACGCCGGGGCTGACCTCCACGGGCTGGCCGGTGGTCGTGCTGTAGAGGGTGACCACCACGCCCTGGACGCCGCCCTCGCCGCTCTCCTGGAGGCCATCCCCGTCGTTGTCGTACCAGACGGTGTCCCCCACCTGGACGGGCTGGTAGATGCCCATATCCAGGGTGAGGTCCTGGTCGCCGCTGGCCAGGGGGCCGGTGGGGTCGCTCTGGCCGGTGGTGGGGTCTGCGTCCGAGTCCAGGGCGTCGTCGCCGGCGTTCTGCTGGGTGACCTGGTAGCCGCTGGGCAGGGTGTCGAGGTCGAAGACCACGTAGTAGTCGCCCGGGGGCAGGTTGTCGAAGAGGTAGAGGCCGTTGGCGTCGGTGGTGTCGGTCATGGGGACGCCGGGGCTGACCTCCACGGGCTGGCCGGTGGTCGTGCTGTAGAGGGTGACCACCACGCCCTGGACGCCGCCCTCGCCGCTCTCCTGGAGGCCATCCCCGTCGTTGTCGTACCAGACGGTGTCCCCCACCTGGACGGGCTGGTAGATGCCCATGTCCCAGGTGGGATCGTGTTCGCCCGTGGTGAGAGTGGTGGTGATGGTC
>CAYQEB010000051.1:10780-13515 GCA_964416395.1 uncultured Caldilineaceae bacterium
GCCCATGTCCCAGGTGGGATCGTGTTCGCCCGTGGTGAGAGTGGTGGTGATGGTCCGCAGAGTGGAGGGATCCACGTCCGAATCCTTGTCGTCCCCGGTGGTGTCCTGGGGGCTCACCTGGTAGCCGGACGGTGGGGTGAACTGGAGGTGATAGACCCCCGGCGCCAGGTTGGTGAAGGTGTAGAGGCCGCTGGCGTCGGTGGTCGTGGTGGCGATGGCCGTGTCGGTCACGTCGTAGAGGACCACCACCACGCCCTGGACGCCGCTTTCTCCGGCATCCTGCACACCATCTCCATCGGCGTCCAGCCAGACCCGATCACCCAGGGAGGCCAGGCCGGCGGTGATGGTGTCCGTGTCCTGGGTGCTGTTGTTGCTGGGCGTGGGATCCGCCCCCTGGCTGCCGTCGTCCGCCACCGTGGCCGTGTTGGTGATGGCGGTCACGTTGCTGGCCAGGGGATTCGCCAGCTGGACCGTGAGCGACCGGGTCACCTGGGCGCCGGCGTTCAGGCTGAAGCTGGGCCAGGTGACCACCCCGCTGCCCGGGGATGTCTCCGAGCCGCTGTGGCTGGCGCTCACGAAGCTGGTGTGGGCCGGCAGGGTGTCCGTGACCACCACCCCTGTGGCGTTGACGTTGCCCACGTTGCTGATCACCAGGGTGTAGACCAGCTGGTCCCCTGGGGCGGCGGTGGTGCGGCCGTCGTCCTTGCTGATCTGCAGATCCAGGTTGCTCACGGTCACTGACGCAGGGTTGGAGTCGGTGTAGTCGTCCACGCCACCCTGGCCGGTGCGCTCGTTGGCGTCCGGCCCGGGCAGGGAGGTCCACTCCAGGATCCCGGTGTTGGTGAGCTGGTCCCCGATGGAGAGAGCACCGCCCGAGTCCACCTGGGCCCGGAAGGTGAAGCTCGTGCTTCCGCTGGCCAGGGTCAGGGTGGGGATGTGGAAGACCACCGTGGGCGCGCCGCTCTCATCCACCTGGATGGCCGGCAAGGACGCCGACTCGCTCACGTAGCTCAGGCCCGTGGGCAGGGTGTCGGTGACCACCAGGTCGAAGGCGTCCAGGTTGCTGCTGTCTGTGTGGCTGATCTGGATGGTGAAGGTGATCTCCTGCCCAAGGCGAGGCGTGGCGTCGTCCACCTGCTTGGCGATGGCCAGGTCCGGCTCCCGCACCGTCACCGTCACCGGGTTCGAGGCGTAGACCGGGCCGCTGTTCACGGTGAGGGAGGCGCTGTTCACCCGATCCACCCCGTCCTGGATGACCAGCTCGTCCAGGACCACCGCAGGGATCCGGATGCGGAAGCTGTTGTTGCTGCTGTTGTTGTCGCTGTTCACGGTGATGGCGCCGAAGCTCAGGACCACGTCGTCCCCGCTGCCCCCACCGGACGTGATGGTGGGGGTGAAGACGGCGCCGCCGAAGCCGGTGGCGTCCACGCTTCCGCCGCCCGGATAGGCCAGCCCCAGGGGCAGGTCGTCGGTGACCACCACGTTCGGGTTGGCGCCCTCAGGCAGGGTGACGGTTAGCTCGTAGGTGATCACCTCGCCCACGGTCACTGTGCTGCCGCTGGTGTGGGCCGCGGAGCTGCTCTCCAGGGCCTTGGCCAGGCTGGGGGACAGGGTGCTCACGCTGGCCGGATCCGTGTCACTGCCTATCCGGCCTCCCGGTCCAGGCAGGCTGTCCCAGATGAGGGTGGCCGTGTTGGGGATGGTCTGATCCGGGGTGACGGAGTCCTTCAGGGTGGCCTGGAAGGTGATGGTGATGCTGTCCCCCAAGGCCAGGGACGGCAGATCCACCCGGACGCTGCTGTCCCCGCTGCTGTTGCCTGTGGTGACGCTCCCCTGGCTGGTGGTGACGCTGCCCGCCATCAGGGCCAGGTTGGATTCCAGGCTGTCGGTGATGACCAGGTCGTAGGCTACGGCCGTGGAGGAGGGGAGGTGCTCCACCACCAGGGTGTAGGTGACCACATCCCCCGCGTCCCCGGAGCTGGGGGCCACGGACTTGGTGATCTGCAGCTCCGGCTCCTTGACTGTGCCGGTGGCTGATCTATCGAAGCTGTAGGACTGGCCGTCCTCTGTGTAGCTCAAGTTCACCGCGTTGGTGAAGAGATCGCCGTTGTTCGCCGTGGGCTCGTCGGAGAGGACGCCGGTCACGGTGATGAAGAGCATGTCCGGCCCGTCCACCTGCTGGGCTGCAGGCGCGTCCGTGGTGACGGTCAACACCGAGCCGCCGACGGGTCCGTGGACCCAGTTGTTGGTGCTGCTGCTGTTGCCCAGGGCCACGTTGGTGATGCTGAAGACCAGCGCGCCGTCCAGCTTGGGCAGGGTGTCCGTGAGGAGGACGTCGGTGTAGGTGCGGGTGCCAAAGAACTCGGCCTGGACGGTGTAGCTGAAGGCCTGGCCAATGCTCACTGAAGGCGTGCTGATGTTCTTGGTGAAGGTCTGGAGGGGCGTGGAGTAGGTGGTCACAGAGGCGTCCTGGCCACAGGCGCCGTTATCACATTCCGTGTGGACGTCCAGGGTGGTGCGGTAGTTGGTGGCCCCGGCCGCGGCTTCCGCGGCGAAGGTGGCCGTCCAGGTGTCTCCGTTGTTCAGGGTGCCCACGTTCCAGACGATCACGTTGCCGCTGACTGTGGGCGTCGAGCCGTCGGAGCCGTTGGAGCCAGTCACGTTGGTCCAGCCCACCTGGAGGGTCTCGGTGACCACCATGTTGTAGGCTGGCAGGTCCCCGCTGTTGGGGATGG
>CAYQEB010000051.1:13615-17907 GCA_964416395.1 uncultured Caldilineaceae bacterium
AGGGTCTCGGTGACCACCATGTTGTAGGCTGGCAGGTCCCCGCTGTTGGGGATGGTGATGGTCCAGGTGTAGCGCTCGCCTTCCTGGATGTCCTGCTGGGATGGGGACTGGCTGGCCCCGGAGATGTCCGAGCGCAGGATGGTCAGGGTGTTGACGTCGTCCGTCACGTCGCTGTAGGCCGTGCTGCAGCTATCCTGGTAGGAGAGGCTGGCTGTGCCGTTGAGGGTGTCGTTGGCCAGGCAGACCCCCGCGCCCACGGCCTTGGTCACGGAGAAGCGCAGGGTGTTGGTCAAGCTCTCCGAGGCGATCTGGCTGAAGGTCCAGGTCAGGGTGCCGGTGGCGTCCGCTGCCGGGCCGCTGTCCGGCGTGGGTGTGGTCCCGGACGCCAGGCCCACGTACTTCAGGTCCGCCGGCAGGGTGTAGGTGAGGACCACGTTGTCCGCCCGGGCGCCGCTGTTGGGGAAGCGGATCTCGATGACCCCGTCCCCGGTGCACTGAGGCAGGGAGCTGTTCACCGCGTTCAGGCTGAAGTTGGGCTTGGTGCTGAAGCTGGCGAGGTCTGTGACCTGCTCGGTGGAGCAGACGTCCCCAGTGCTGCAGCCGAAGACCGCGGCCGCCTGGTTCTGAATGGGCGTGGCGCTACAGGCCCCGGTCGGCACCGTCCCGGTGATCAGGTAGGTCATGGAGGCATTGGGGGCCAGGGTCTGGCCGCCGGCCTCGTGCCACTTGAGCAGGCTGCTGGTCTGGGTGGATGGGGTGGGGCTGACGCTGTCCACGGTGAAGTTGCTGGAATTGGGCAGGGTGTCGTCCACAAAGAGGTTGGTGACCGTCTGGACCCCGATGTTGGTGACCTCCACCTCCCAGACCAGCTGATCCCCCACGCCCGCGTAGGTGTCATCCCGGAAGGCGTCTCCCTCGGAGACGTTCTTCACCCGCTTGCGCACCTGGAGCTCCGGCGCGTCCACCAGCAAGGACTTGCTGTTCTCCGTGAAGGAGAGAGGGACCTGGCAGATGTCCAGGGCCGTGCCGTAGGAGAGGGCCTGGGCCGCGGTGCCCGAACAGCCTGTCTGCAGCTGGAGGGTGATGCGGATCTGATCCTCTGCCTGGCGTACGTCCAGCACGTCGTAGCCCACACTCCCCGGAGTGAAGTCCGCGATGTCCCAGACCAGGGTCTGGCTGCTGCCCACGGTGGTCACAGTGGGGGTGAAGGGCAGGTTCTGGAGTAGCTGACCCGAGGTGGCCCCGGTGACCACCTGGCCGTTCGCATCCAGCACCGTGACCGTGGCGCTCCCGCTCACGTAGGTGGCGTCGGTGAGCACCTCGGTGATGACGAAGTCGTACTCCTCTGCCTTGGCCGAGGTGTTCTTCACCACCAGATCCACGGCGCCGGTGCTGCAGAGGGGCAGGTTGGCGGTCTGGTTGTTGCTGCTCAGCAAAGAGGTGGGCGCTTTGAGCAGGCGCACCACGCCTGTGTCCTCGCCCTGACAGGTCCCCGCCACGCTGCCGCAGCTTCGGGTCAGCCGGATGTCCACCTGGTCCGGCAGGGCGCAGGTGACCACCTGGGCGTCCACGTCGAACTGGATGCGGCTGCCCGCAGGCAGCCCCGGCGTGCCGGGAATGGTGAAGGTGACCACCTCCCGACCGCTCACCGTGCCCGTCTCGATGGTCACCGAGTCCAGGACCGCTTGGGGCGCGCTGGCGCTGCTGAGGGTGGCCGTGACGAAGGTGACGCCTGTGGGCAGGGTGTTGGTGACCACCGTCTCCGTGGCGGCCATGTCGCCGCTGTTGCTCACGTAGAAACGCCAGCTGGCCTGGTCGTTGGCCACCACGTATTCGTCCGGGGTGGTGAAGAGGGAGACATCGGCGCTTTGGGTGGTCTGGCCGCCGGTGGCCTGGGCCGTGCGAGGGGTGTTGCAGCGGTCCTGGTAGGCCACGCCGCCGTCCAGGGTGGCGATGTTTCCACAGGGGCGGAAGAGGGGGAAGGTGATGGTCCCTTGGTTGGCCAGATCGAAGTTGCTGTCGAAGGTGAAGGTGACGATCTGACGCCCGCTGGGCAGGGAGCCTGTGTCCACGGTCACCGGCTGGCCGCTGAAGTCACCGCCCAGCACCGGGCTGGTGGGGGTGATGATGTCCGTGGCCTCCGCAGTGAAGGTGACTACGATGCTGTCGGTCAGCGTGCCCACGGTGTTCTTGTCCACCGTCAAGGTGACGCTGTTCTCCCGGCAGCTCTGGAGGGTGTCCGGCGTCAACTGGAGGCCCAGGTCACCCCGTTCCAGGGTGGTGAAGGCGCCCACGTAGCCCACGTTGCCTCCATCGCAGGCCTGGGCCGGTCCGTTGAGCTGGAACTGGGAGAAGAGGAATTCGGTCTGGCTGGCCGCGTCCCCGACGATGCTGCCCGCGGCCGCCTCCACCTGGTAGACGATGACGATGTCCGCGCTGCTCTGGGAAATCCCCAGCCCGCTGAAATCCACCACCAGGGGCGGCCCCAGGCTGATGGCCACGTCGCCTGTACGGTCCGTCCCGTCCACCGTGACCACCACCGAGCCCGGAACCACGGTCATGGCTCCGGCGAACTGGCCAGCTCCCAAGGTGTCCGTGTAGATGGTGTCCGCCCAGGTCACGCCGCTGTTGACCGTCAAGGTGGCGGTGATCACCTGGGCGCTGCCCGGCCCGCACAGCTCGATGGGCGATGAGGTCTTGCTGAAGCTGTTGGAGGAATCCAGGTCATCCTGGATGTAGGTGACGCTGCTGGCGCTGGCGCTCAGGTCGCACTCCGGGCAGACGTCCGCGCTGGCGGTGACGTTGTTGGTCAAGGATCCGCCCGCCCCGCAGACCGCATTGTCGGGCACGGTCACATTGACGATGAAGGTGTCGCTGTAGGCGCCCGTGCCGTTCACCGGCAGATTCCAGACCAGGGTGTTGCCGTTCTGGCTCACCGGCGCGCCGCTGGCCGCGGAGACGCTGTCGATGGTCAGCTCGGCCGGCACCACGTCGGTGATGGTGACGCCGCCCGAGCCAATGCTCTGCTGATTGTCCCCGGAGACGGTGATGGTGTAGGCGAAGGAATCCCCTGCGGTCACCACCTGGGGCGCCTGCTTGTCCAGGGTCAAGGTAGGGGCTTCCAGGGGCAGGGTCTTGGACTCTGTGTCCGGCGTGCCTGTTAGTTCCATGAGCAGGCAGGCGTCCTGGTAGCCGGGCGTGAAGCCAATGCTCACCGTGGTCCCCGCGCACAGGTTGCCCGTGTCAGCGGTGACGTAGAAGACCACCGTCTCTCCGGCCAGAAGAGTGCCGCTGGGTGTGCCGCCGGTGTAGGTGAAGGTGTTGCCGCTCTGGCTCCAGTTGGCCGCGGTGGTCGGGTCCGAGGTGTCCAGGGCCACGGTGGCGCCGCTGGCGCTCAGGGTGAGGACGAGCTGCCGGGCCGCGCCCCCGGTGTTGGTGACGGTCACCGGAATGCTGGCGCTCAAGGGGCCGCAGTAGGCCACGTCGGGCAGGGGCCCCACGTCCACGGTGACCGCAGGATCCGTCAGGGAGAAGAGCAGGTCCACCTTGTCTTCCACCGGGTTGCTGCTGGTCCCGGTGCCATCCTCGTTGCCGATGCTCCAGGAGCCAGCCACCGTGTTGGTCAGGTTGGTGCAGGAGGCCACCTGGGCCGTCACCGTGTAGAGCTGGAAGGCGCCCACGTCCAGGTCCACCGGGCCTGGCGCCGGGGTGACGGAGAGGTTGGCGTATCCACTGCCGATGTTCTCGGTCAGCTCCGCGTTGTAGACCTTGCCCAGGCCGGTGTTCTTCAGGGTCACCGTCCAGGTGATCACATCGCCGAAGGCGCCGCTCTGCAGGGCTGGCTCCTTGAGGATGGTCAGGTTGCCCCGCACGGTCTGCACGTTCTCCTGGGTGGTCTGGCAGGGGTTGCCCGTATCCGGCGGGGAGCCGCTGAGCAGCTTCACCGTGAGCAGCTGGCCAGACTCCGCGTCCGCGTTGGTGGCCAGGCGGAAGGTGAAGGTGATGGTCTCACCGGGGGCCAGATCCGTCTGGGCCGAGCTGCCGGTCAGGCTGATGGTGGAGGGCGAGCCCGGCGTGCCTGTGCCCGGGTCCGCGTAGGAGAGAGCGCCCTCGCTGCTGCTGGTGGCGGTGGCGGAGTTGGCCACGTAGTAGAAACCGGCCGCAGGCTCGATGCGCAGGCTGACCTCTGTGGTGGTGCTGGAGCCGTTGTTGGTGACGGTGACCGTGTAGACGTCCCCGGCCACGTTGCCCCGGCTCACCGGATCCGGCGGCACGGTCAGGCTCATGGCCAG
>CAYQEB010000051.1:18007-21210 GCA_964416395.1 uncultured Caldilineaceae bacterium
GCCGGCTGGCTGCTGGGAATAGGCAGGGCCCCAGGGAAGCCTGAGGCGGGCCGGGCGATGGTGATGAGCAGCGCCAGGACGGCCAGCAGGTTCAGGAGGCGGCCCAAGCGGCCCTCTTGGGTGAAGGATCGGTGGATCGGGGTTCGGGGAAAGTACATGGTAGGCTCCGAAAAGCAAGTTGGGATGAGTCTGACGGTTTGGGGCTAGAGACGACAGGATCAGAAGATCAGGGACAAGAGATCAGGAAGATACGGCTACGCTATGGGGCTGAGGCATCCAGGAGCCGGTCCAGGTAGCCTGTCACCTGCTCTGGGGTGAGCTGGCCCACGTGCCGGGCCACCACCCGGCCCTCTCGGTCCAGGAAATAAGTGGTGGGGAAGCCTCGCACCTGGTAGGCCTGGGCGGTCGTCCCGCTCTGGTCCAAGACCACCGGGTAGGTCATGCCCTCCTGTTCCAGGTAGTTTTCCACCGGGGCCCGCCCTTCCTTGACGTTAACGCCCACAAAGGCCACGCCCTGGTCCGCGTAGCGGGCGTAGGCGTCCACCAGGACTGGCGCCTGGCGTCGACAGAAGGGGCACCAGGTGGTCCAGAAGCTCAGGAGCACCGGCTGGCCCTGCAGATCATCCAGGGAGAGGGTCTCCTCCGCCGTGTTCACCGTGGGCAGGGTGAAGGCCGGCGCCAGCTCTCCCACGCCTGTGCCCCGGGGCTCAGCGGCCTCAGTGACCTCAGTGACCCCAGTGGCCTCGCTGGCCTGGGCGGCCTCCGCCGGTGCGAGCGCGATTTCGAGCTTTTCCGTCCCGGCCGGAGCCGTGCCCGTCGCCTGGGCTGTGTCCAGGCTCGGGGCAGAGGACGTCGCCTCCTCTGGGCTTTCTGGCTCTGCCTCCTCGGGAACCGGGGTGTCCCATGTCCGGGCCGGGCCGTAGCTGATCCGGGCCTGGGCCTGGAGCTCCGCCAGGATCTGCTCCCGAGGGACGCCTCGAGCCTGGCTCTCGGCCAGGAGGAAGCCTTCCACCTGGAGCAGACGCTGGAAGAAGGCCTGGAACCGGTCCCAGGAGATCCCCTGATCGGCCAGGGCCGCGCGCAAGGCGCTCTGGGAGAGACCGTTGCTGGCCAGGAAGTCGTCCAGCAGGGCCTGGCTGCGTTCCGGCGAGACGGTGAACCGAGCCTGGTCCGCGGCCTGGAGCACCAGGGCCTGATTGATGGCCTGGGTCAGCTGGGCCTGGGAGTCCGCTTCGGCTGCCCGTCCCAGCAGGCGGGCCATGGCCTGGTCCACCTGGGCGGCCAGGCGGAGATCCTCAGCTCGAATGGCCTGGCCGTTCACCAGGGCCGCTACATCCTGGGCCAGGGGCTCGTCGGCCAGGAGGGGTTGAACCTCCTCTGGGGCCGGCTGGTCAGCCTGGGCTCTGCCATCCGGGCCGGCAGGTTGCTCCACAGCGACCTGGCTCCTCTGAGCTGGCTCCTGCTGGGAGGGGCCCCGGGCCGTGATCAGGGGATACAGCCCGGCGATGAAGAGGCTCAGAAAACCCAGGGCCACGGCGACGGTCACGACCATGGTCCCGCTGCGCTGACGGGGGAGACGTTCGCTGGTCATCTGCATGTGGAAGCACCTCTTTTTCTCAAGTGGAGGGGTGGATGACGTGAGGGCGATGGGTTGGGCAAGGAATAGACGCGGCCCATTTCCATGGGCCGTTTTCCAGTATATGCTGCTGTTTTTAGCATTCGCTACAGAGGAAATGCCGAACCTACGAAAAAGCCCGGAAGGCAGTGGGCCTCCCGGGCTGGGGAAAATCGAGGGAAATCGAAGGGAATCGGGGGAATGCGGTGGCTATCCGCGCTGGAAGTACTTGCCGATGATGGCCTCCAGGTTGTCGATGGCCTTCTTGGGGACAAGTTTGCGGTCGGTGATGATGGCGTTCTCCAGAGTGTTGGCCTGGGGGCTGGGGCCAGCGTCGGCCAGGAGGGCGATGGCGTTGGCCACCGCCTGCTTGGCCACCTCCGAGTTGTGCATCAAGGTGCGGATCACCGCCTCCACCGTGACCGGCTCCTCGCTCTCGTGCCAGACGTCGTAGTCCGTCACATGGGCCATGACCGCGTAGCTCATCTCCGCTTCCCGGGCCAGTTGAGCCTCGGGGGTGGTGGTCATGCCGATGATGTCCATGCCCCACTGGCGGAAGACTCGGCTCTCGGCCTTGGTGCTGAAGCGAGGCCCCTCCACGGTGACGAAATTGCCCCCCAGATGGACCGGGTTGCCCGTCTGCTCCACGGCCCGATAGCAGACGCTGCTGAGGAACTCGCAGAAGGGCTCGGCCACGCTCACGTGGACCACCAGCCCGTCCGTGCCCACTTCCGGGTCGTCGAAGAAACTCAGGGGACGCAGACGAGTGCGGTCGAAGAGCTGATCCGGGATGACGATATGGCCGGGTTTCAGGTGCTCCCGCAGGCTGCCGCAGGCGCTCACCCCAATGAGGTACTCCACTCCCAGGGTCTTGAAGCCGTAGATGTTGGCCCGCTGGTTCAGCCGGGTGGGGCTGATGCGATGGCCCCGGCCATGCCGGGCCAGGAAGGCCACCCGCTGGCCGTGGAGCGTCCCCACCATGTAGCTGTCCGACGGTGGGCCGAAGGGCGTCTCCAGGCGGATCTCCTCCACGTCCTTCAGGGCTTCCATCTGGTAGACGCCACTGCCCCCGATCACTCCGAAACGGATCCTGTCTGCCATGCCAACCACTCCTTCGTGTGT
Organism: uncultured Caldilineaceae bacterium; assembly: GCA_964416395.1. GTDB lineage: Bacteria > Chloroflexota > Anaerolineae > Caldilineales > Caldilineaceae > S144-5. The sequence goes on from CAYQEB010000051.1 coordinate 20,745, forward strand.
TGTTTCTTGCGTCTGTCGCGTTTGTGTTTGTTGTTCTGGAGAATGGATGGGCTGGAAAATGGATGGTTTCCCCCGCCACGCCATTTCCCCCGCCTGACTTCCCCTGCCAGTTCTACCGGTTGGGCAGGTACCCCGCGGCCGCGCTCAGCGCGTCCTCGGCCCGCCGGCGCACCTTCACCGGCATGCGGATGAGCATCAGCTCCCCGTCTTCCCCCAGGAGCAGCTCGGCCCGCCGGTGCACTTCCTGGATCTCGCCACCGCTCAGGTTGGGCCAGACGGAGAAATAGGCCATCTGGGCCGCCTCGTCGTAGACCACGGTGCTGGGGGGCACCGGCCCATCCAGTGGGGCCTCTGTCTCCTCCCAGTTGCGCCGCAGCCACCGACCCAACCCCAGCCGCTTGTCGTCCGGCACCAGGACGCCCAGCAGGCGGCTGGCCTGGTCCAGTCGAACCGTCACTTCTTTGCG
>CAYQEB010000051.1:21310-26405 GCA_964416395.1 uncultured Caldilineaceae bacterium
GCCAGGGTCAACAGGGCCGGGAGCCAGCGAGGCAGCAGGGCCGCCAGGGGGCTCATCCCGGCCAGGGCCAGGCAGCCGATCAGGGCCGCCGTCTGCAGGCGGAACTCGGCTGTAAGCAGGCGCTGGGGCGTCCAGGCCGGGGGCAGGAGGTTGAGCCCGGCCACCACGGCCAGGCCCAGGAGGGCCACCCGCAGGGGCCAGGGATAGTCGAGCTCCGCTCGCCAGGCGTGGAGACCGAAGGCCAGGCTCACCGCCACCAGGGGCAGGTAGAAGCCCTCCCGCCAGAGGGGAATCTGGCCGCTCTGGACCGGGGGCAGGAACTTCACCACCTCGCCCAGGTCCAGCCCGGTGATCACCAGGCCGGCAGCCCGATGGGGCAGCCAGGGCCCGAAGAAACCGGCCAGGGCCAGGAACCCGCTCGCCGGCAGCAGCCAGCGGGCCAGGCGGACGGCCCTGGGACGGACCGCCCCCCCTGAAGGGCCATGGGCCAGGGCCAGAAAGGGGGCGCTCACTGGTCGTTCTTCTCCGCCTTCCGGGCCCGGGCCAGGCGCAGGGCCTGGCGCTGTTTCCCTTCCTCGAAGCGGCGGCGCTCCGCCTCGCTGGTCAGCTCCAGCCGGGGCGCCGGGACGGGCCGCCCGTCCTCCCCCAGGGCCACGTAGATGAAGAAGGCGCTGTTGGTGTGGGTGATCTCCCCGGTGAGCAGATCCTCCGCCTCCACCCGCACCTCCACCTCCATGCTGGTGCGCCCCACGTAGGTGAGCCGCCCCCGCAGAATGAGGAGCTGGCCCACCCGCACGGGCTGGTGGAAGGTCATGCTGTCCACGGCCACGGTCACCGCGGGGCGGCGGGCGTGCCGGGCCGCCACGATGCCGCCACACTCATCGCACAGCTTCAGGATCACACCGCCGTGGACGTTCCCCAGGCTGTTGGCGTGTTCCGGCTGCATGAACTGGCCCAGAGAGATGGCCGAGTCGCTGACTTTGCGCCACCTTGGGCGTTCTTGATCTGCTGGATCGGGCATGGCTCTCCTCCGGTGGTGGCGTCTCGATGATGGAGCCTATTGTACCACAGGCCCGCTGGATAGGGCCCGGCGGATGTCCCACCCCTGGCTCATGCCGCCAGGGCCTGTTCGTAGGCCTGGAGCAGCTGGCGGGCGCTGCGCTGCCAGGTGAAGTGGGCGGCGTGGGCCAGGCCCGCTTCCCGCAGCTGACCCCGCAAGGACGCGTCCTGGGCCAGGCGGAGCAGCCCCTGCGCGATGCTCTCCACGCTCTCCGCGTCCACGTAGAGGGCCCCCGGCCCACCCGCCTCCGGCAGGCAGGAGTTGTCCCCGGTGAGGACAGGCGTGCCACAGGCCAGGGCCTCCACGATGGGCAGGCCGAAGCCCTCGTAGAGGGAGGGGTAGGCGAAGAAGTCCGCCCCGCTGTAGAGGATGGGCAGGTCCTCCTCCGCGATGAAGCCGGGAAAGTGGACCTGTTCCTCCAGCCCCAGCTCCTGGACCGTGGCGAAGATCTGGTGGTAGAGCCAGCCCTTGCTGCCGCCGATGATGAGCCGATGGGGGATCCCCCCCTCCTGCCGGGCCAGGTGATAGGCCTGGATCAGCCGAGTGAAGTTCTTTCGGGGCTCCAGGCGGCTCAGGGCCAGGATGTAGGGCCCCTCCCCCACCCCGTAGCGGCGACGCACCCGGGCCAGGGCCTCCGGGTCCGTCATCGGCCGGAAGCGCTGGTGGTCCACCGCCCCCTGGACCACGCTGATCCGTTCCGGCGGCACCTGCCACTGCTCCTGGAGATCCCGGGCCGTGTTCTGGCTGTCCGCCAGGATGTGGTCCGCCCGGCGTACACTGCGAGGCACCACGGTGTTCAGGTAGTGGTGCAGGCTGGGCATGGCGGCGTCTGGGTAGAAGAGGAAGGCCAGGTCGTGGACGGTGAGGAGCTTGACCCGGGCCCGGCTGGGGGGCAGGACGAAGTCCGTGGCGTGGAAGAGCTCCGCGGCGCCGGTGAACCACTCCACCTTGGGGACGGGGATGTCCAGCCGGTGCCAGAGGCGCACCAGGTTCCGCTCGCTGATGAAAGGCGTGCTGTGCAGGGGAAGGGGAGCGCGGCGCCGGTCCTGGGGGGTGACGGGGCCGGCCACGAAGAGGCGGAAGTCGTGCTGGGGGGCTTCCTGGAGCAGGGCCTGGACCTGCCCCCGCACGATACGGCCGATGCCGGCCTGCTGGCGGACCGCGGGGGTGTAGTCGATGGCGATGGTGGCCATGGCGTCACAGCCCGCGGTAGGTCCAGAGACGGTTGGCGGCGAAGTTCCAGAAGAGGACCACGCCGATGGCGAAGAGCTTGGCGAAGTTGTAGCTCACGGTGAAGCCCAGGTCCGGGCTGCCGGTGAACTGGACCCAGAAATCGTGGAGCTGCCGGTCCACCAGGTAGAAGACCAAGGTGTTGATCCCCACCCCCACCACGCTCACGGCCACAAACTGGGCCATCTGGGAGGCGGCCTGGCGCTGGCGGCTCTCGGGGAAGGTCCAGTGTCGGTTCAGGAAGAAGTTCTGAACCATGGCCGTGGAGACGCTGACCACGTTGGCCATCACCGGCGCGAAGCCGGCCAGACGCACCAGCAGGTTCAGCACCGTGAAGTCGGTCACGGAACCCAGCGCGCCCACGATGGCGAACTTCGCGAACCGTTTGGCTTCCTTGCGTTTGCGGGGGCTCATGGGGATCGCTCGCACGAGGTTCATGGTTTGTTCACGCCATCCTTCGTTGCTCCGCCCGGTTCAGCCGGGCAGATCCAGGCACGCTTCCCTGCCAGGTGCGCCTCTCCAGGGCCTGGGCGGCCCCCAACCACAGGGCCAGGTGCAGGGGAATGCCCTGGACGTACAGGTTATCGAACAAGTTGTGGACGGTCAAATGGCCCACCACGCCCAGCAGTCCCAGGAGGAAGGCCCGCTCCCAGCTGCTCGCCGGGGCCTGACGCCAGCGTCGCACCAGCCAGACCGTCACCCCCACCCAGAGGAGCAGGTAGGCGGCCAGCCCCACCAGCCCCGTCTCCGCCAGGACGTTCAGGTAGATGTTGTGGGCATGGCCCAGGGGATCGTCCCAGGGGGGCGTCTTCACCTCCGGGTAGACGGTGGCGTAGTTGCCCGGGCCCACCCCCAGCCAGGGGGCTCGCTCCCACATGCGCAGGGCCGCCACCCAGTGGGCCACCCGCTCGATGACCGCGAAGTTCTCGTCGGTGATGGGCTGCTCCAGCACGTCCCCTCCGCCGAAATAGGTCGGCAGATCCGCCAGACGCTGGGCCAGGGGGGCAGGGATCCGCTCCGGCTGCAGACCGCCCAGGAGCCCCAGCCCGGCCAGGAGGAGCAGGCCCAGCCCGGCCAGGGCCAGGGTGCGGCGGCTGCGCAGGATCACCACCGCGCCCACGCCCACCAGGGCGCCCAGCCAGCCCCCCCGGCTCCAGCTGGCCAGCAGCCCGGCCCCCATGGCCCCGGCAGCCCCGCTGGCCAGGAGGGGGACGAGCAACCTCCGCCAGGCCGGCGTGTCCGAGATCATGGCCCGCTGCCAGGCCCAGATGGCCAGGCTCACCGCCACGGGCAGGCTCAGGCCCAGGTAGCCAGCGAAGGGATTGGGCTGGCGGAAGGTGCCGCTGGCCCGCATGAAGCGGTCAAAGAGCAGGAAGGCCTCTGGCCCCACGCGGAAGAGAAACTGGTAGACCCCCAGCAGTCCCTCCAGGGCGGCGCCGGCCAGGAGAGCCCCCACCAGCCAGGGGATCGCCCCGCGCTCCACCCCCAGGACCTGGCCCACCAGCCCGATGACCAGCAGGACCTCGGCCCACTTGGCCACCTCGGCCAGGGCCTCTCCCAGCTCCCGGGCTGGCAGGAGCCCGAGCAGCAGCGCCCCCAGGTAGAGGAGCACCAGGCCCAGGAGGGGCGTGGGGTCCAGGCGCAGGGAGCCCCGACGGGCCCCGTCCGCGAACCAGAGGGCCGCCGCGCCGGCCAGGGCCAGGTCCGCCAGGCTCAGGGGGCCCAGTTTGACGCTGCTGGCGAAGGGCAGGACCGCGGCCAGGCCCAGCCAGGCCAGCCAGGGCCAGCGCAGGAGCAGGACGCCCCCCGCCCCGGTCAGGAGCAGGAGCGTCACCTCGGGCAGAGGCTGGGTGGCCAGGATCCAGGCCAGGAGCAGGACGCCCAGGGCCTGGACGGTCCGCTGGGGCCAGTGGCGTGGTTCGAGCCGGCGGCCCAGGAGAGCGAGCATGGCGGCGGATCCGTTCCCGGAGCAGCTCCGGATTCGTTCGGCTCAAAAAGCCCTTCGGTCAAAAACAAGTCCCAAGCAAGTTTCTGCTTGGGACCCAAGGCGGAGAGGGAGGGATTTGAACCCTCGAGGGCTTGCGCCCTACGCGTTTTCGAGACGCGCGCACTCGGCCAGACTATGCGACCTCTCCACAGATTACCGCGTGCCAGCGGGCGATGATCAGGCCCGTCTGCAAGGGGAGATCTTAGCACAAAAAGAGGGGCTTGTACAATTTTCGGCGAATTCCTCCGTGAATTTCCCCGTGAATCCCCTTCCTGGATTCCTGGATTCCGGGCCGTCTTGGAGGCCGGCAGAGCGGCGGGATCGCAAGCGGAGTGTCAACACAAATTGACCATCCTCCAGGCCTCTGTTACCATGGGTTTGTCAGGAAAATGTCGCTTTCTTCTGGAAGTTTTTCGCTGCTTTCGTTCCTGGTCCTGCCTGGGAGCTTTTCGGTGAACTCCTGGTTTCTGGTATCCCTCCCACTCGTTGTCACCGCCACCTTGCTGATCACCCTGGCTCTCTTCACCTGGCAGCGCCGCTGGGTGCGGGGCGCTCGCTCGGCCATGAAGTTCCTCCTGGCGGTGAGCATCTGGATCCTGGGCTATGCGGTGGAGCTGGCCCTGCCCTCCATGGGCGCCAAGCTTCTGGCGGCCAAACTGGAGTACGTGGGCATTGTCGCCACCCCGCTGGCCTTCCTGAGCTTCGCCCTGGACTACACCGGCCACCCCTGGCAGCTGAACCGGCGACGCGGCCTGCTCCTGAGCATCGTCCCGGTCATCACTCTGCTCCTGGTCTGGACCAACGAGCTCCACGGGCTG
>CAYQEB010000052.1:0-1390 GCA_964416395.1 uncultured Caldilineaceae bacterium
CAACGAGATCCACGAAGATCGACCTGCAGATCCGGGAGTTCAACGGCTCCGACCAGGACTACGCCACCGCGGTGGCCATCGCCAACCGGGTCTGGCCCGACTATCCGGACACCGTCGCGGAGTGGCGTCACCGGGACGAGAGGCGGGCGGCCAAGCTGAAATGGCGGCGCTACCTGGCCTTCCTGGACGGGGAGCCGGTGGGGCTGGCCACCTACCGGCAGCTGCTCTGGATGTACCACCCCCACAAGTTCTGGATCGGCGTCAACGTGCTGCCAGAACACCGGCGCCAGGGCATCGGCACGGCCCTCTACCAGCACCTGCTCCAGGAGCTGGCCCCCCACGATCCGGTGGCGCTCATGACGGGGACCCGGGAGGACTACCAGGAGAGCGTGCGCTTCCTCCTGCACCGGGGCTTCCAGGAGGCGCAGCGGCAGTGGGAATCCGTCCTGGAGGTCAGCGCCTTCGATCCCGCGCCCTTCGCCGGGCTGGCGGAGAAGGTGGCGGCCCAAGGCATCCAGATCCGCACGGTGCGGGAGCTGGAGAGCGACCCGGAGCGGGATCGCAAGCTCTACGAGCTGGAGGCGGCCCTGGAGGCGGATGTCCCCTCCTCAGAGCCGACCACCATGCCCGAGTTCGAAGAGTGGCAGAAGGTCTGGGACAACCCGAACCTGCTGCCGGACGGCTGGTTCGTGGCCGTGCACCAAGGCCAGTACGTGGGCATGAGCGTGCTGTGGGGCAGCCAGGCCAGCCGGGATCTCTACACCGGACTGACCGGGGTGCGGCGAGAGCACCGGCGCAAGGGCATCGCCACGGCCATGAAGCTGCGGGCCATCGCCTACGCCCAGTCCGTGGGGGCTCCCCGCATCCGCACCTGGAACGAGGTCAACAACCAGGGCATGCTCAGCATCAACGTGCGCCTGGGCTTCGTGCGCCAGCCGGCCAGCATCGACTTCGTCAAGAAGCTGCGGGAGGAGTAGGCTCGAGCGCCCGGCAGCCGGGACCGAGACGCACCCTCCCTGGGAAAGGTGTGAGGGATTTCCAGAAAATTGTGCTAAAATAACGCCATCTCGGATCAGCCATCGGGCAGGTCCGGGATGGCGTTGTGCCTCCGCCCCCCGGTTCTGGGGCCTGTCTCTCCCCGCGAGGCAACCATGATGAGCACTCCTTTGCGCCGTCTCTTGACCCTCACTGCCCTGGTCCTGGCTTTGCATCTCATCGGCCCACCGGCCTGGGCCCAGGAGGCTGGCCAGACGCCCGGTCAGAGCGATGGGCCGGTGCACGTGGTGCGCTACGGCGAGACCCTGAGCCAGATCGCCGAGGCCTACCAGGTGGACATGGCCTCCCTCATGGCCCTGAACGGCATCCTGGACCCGGATGCCATCGTGGTGGG
>CAYQEB010000052.1:1490-7766 GCA_964416395.1 uncultured Caldilineaceae bacterium
GGGGACAGCTGGGCCTGGATCGCCCTGCGCTTCGGCGTGGAGCTGAACGCCCTGAAGGCCCTGAACGGCATCCCAGAGGACGAGACGCCCCTCATCGCCGTGGGCCAGGAGATCCTCCTGCCCGCCATCGCAGAGGACGTGCGGGTGGTCCGCCCCAGCCGCACCTACGTGGTCCAGCCAGGGGACAGCCTGGGGCTCATCGCGGAGGCCCACAACGTCACCCTGGAGGCCCTGCAGGCGGCCAACTACCTGCCCTCGGCGGACAACATCTTCGTCGGCCAGGAGCTGGTGATCCCCGGCCAGGCGGTGGCCATGAAGAGCCAGCGGATCGGGCCGCCTCGGCGGGGCTTTCGCTATCACTTGGTGCGGCCTGGGGAGACCCTCTCGGGCCTGGCCCTCCAGTACAACACCACGCCGGGGGCCATCGTCCGCTACAACGACCTGCCCGACACGGCCACCGTCTTCCAGGGCCTGGAGATTCGCATCCCCTACGGCCCGCCGCCCCTGCCGGAACGCCGTCCGCCTGTGCCTCTCTCTGGCACCCGCTTCCTGATCAGCATCAGCCGCCAGCGCTGTTGGATCTTCCAGGGGGATCAGGTGGCCTACGAATGGAAGTGCAGCACCGGCCAGGGGGAGTGGGTGACCCGGACGGGCACCTTCCCCATCAAGACCAAGATGGAGATGGCCCAGAGCAGCGCCTACCGCCTGGACATGCCCTACTGGCTGGGCCTCTACGACGTGGGCAACTTCGAGAACGGCATCCACGGCATCCCCATCATGTGGGAGAACGGGCAGAAGCTCTGGGACGAGCTGGTGGGCCAGCCGGCCACCTTCGGCTGCGCCATGCTCCTGGACCAGGACGCGGCCGTCCTCTACCAGATGGCCTACCTGGGCATGCCCGTCCACATTGTAGACTAACCCTGCTGTGGACTGCCCCCTCCTTCCCCTCCCGCGTTCACTCCGCCCCATTCCGCTCCGTCCTGCGTAGCCTTTCCGTCGGACAAGCGTACAGGAAGCGTCCGCCTCTGGTCCCAGCTGGATCCGGCCGGGGCCGTCCCTGCCTGGCTATACTGCGGGTGGATGCCCTGGGATCCCGGGGCGGCCTGGCCTCCGCGATTTCCCCTAAGCAATTTCCACGAAGAGGTCCGTTTGGTAAGCAGCTTTGCAACAAAGTTTTAACACTTTTGATAGAGTTTTTAACAGAATCGGTGACATCGGCGTGCTACAATTTTAGGGAAGCGGTCGTTCAGACAGTGCACTCCCTGCCCGTTCCCCCGATGGGGGGTGCACAGACGGCTGTCAGGCTTCGCTACAGTTTCCACTCAAAGTTTTCACTCACAGGGTGAAGTTCATGGTGAAAAACTACAATCTCCAACTGGCGGATCTGTTGTTGGCCTTGGCGTTGCTGGGGGTGCTGCTCCTGACCTCTACCGGGAACCTGCCGGGCATGTAAGCGCTGACAGGACCTCACTCCGCAGGCTCGGGGAGCTCCATTCCACCTCCCTGGCCCGTCCCGTCCTCGCTGCTTTGCCCCAAGGTCCCAGCGTGCAGTAGAATGTCCGCATGCACGCTTCGCCCAAGCCATCAGACCCGTCCACCGACGACCCTCAACCGAACACCCCTCCCCGGGCCCAGGAAGCGCGCTCCCTGCCCGGCGGCAAAGTGCCCGGGGATCTCCTGGCCCAGCTCCTCTCCCAGCTGCCCACCGAGGACCCGCGCCTGCTGCTGGGGCCGGGCGTGGGCGAGGACGCCGCGGTGCTGGACCTGGACGCCCCCCAGCTTCTGGTAGCCAAGAGCGATCCCATCACCTTCGCCACGGACGAGATCGGCTACTACGCGGTGAACGTCTGCGCCAATGACCTGGCCGTCACCGGCGCTCGCCCCCTCTTCTACCTCCCCACCCTCCTCTTTCCCGAAGGATCCACCACCGAGGCCACGGTCCGAGCTGTCTTCGGACAGCTGGCCCGGGCCTGCCGTCAGCTGGGCGTGGTGGTGGTGGGCGGCCACAGCGAGGTGACCCCCACGGTGAACCAGGTGGTGGTGGCGGGGACCATGCTGGGGCAGGTGGAAGGGAGGAGCTTCGTCACCAGCGGCGGATGCCAGCCCGGGGATCGGCTGCTGCTGGCCGGGATGGTGCCGGTGGAGGGGACGAGCATCATCGCTCGGGAAAAACGGGAGGAGCTGCTGGCCCGGGGATGGTCCCCGGAGGAGCTGCAGCGGGCCGCCAATTTCCTCTACGAGCCGGGCATCAGCGTGTTGACCCCCGCCCGCCTGGCTGCGGAGGCGGGGCTGGTCACGGCCATGCACGACCCCACGGAGGGTGGCGTGGCCACCGGGCTCCTGGAGCTGAGCCTGGCCAGCGGCCTGGGCCTGGAGGTGGATCTGGACGCCATCCCCGTGCCCGAGCTCTCCCGCCGCCTCTGCGCGGAGTTCGGCCTGGATCCTCTGGGCGTCATCGCCTCCGGCGCGCTGCTGGCCACGGCCCGGGAGGAGCAGGCGGCCGATCTCCTGGCCCGCTGGGAGGAGGCCGGCTGGCCGGGCGCGGTCATCGGCCGCATCCTGCCTCGGGGAGCAGGCGTCCACGGCCTGCGCCAGGGGCGTCCCGTGCCCCTTCCCCGCTTCCCCGCGGACGAGATCACCCGGCTGTGGAGCTGAGGCTCTCAGGCCGAGCTCTCCCCACCCTTTCCCCAAACCCCAGGCCCGCGGCCCGGAAACCCTAACCGCAGTGCTCCTTGGTCTCCTGGATCAGGTGATCCACCACGGCCTTCAGATCCCCCTCGTTGGCATCGTAGACCCGCAGCTGCCGGTCCGCGCTGGTGCCGTTGCTGAGCATGTCGAAGATGGGCTCGATGTAGGGGCGGCTGCCCAGCTCCTCGATCTCCTCCGCCACCAGCTCGATGAGCTCCCGGATCAGGGCCCGGGCCGGCAGCTCCATGCGCTTGCCGAAGTCGATGAGCTTGCCGTCCAGGCCGTAGCGGGCGGCCCGCCACTTGTTCTCGTTGATCAGGTCCCGGCGGTAGACCCGGAAGGAGATGTTGCGCCGGCGCAGCTTCCAGTGCCAGAGGACCAGGGCCTGGCAGAGGGCGGCGATGGCGATGGCTTCCTCCACCCGGGTGCAGATGTCGAAGATGCGGAACTCCAGGGTGGGGTAGGCGTGGTGGGGGCGCACGTCCCACCAGATCTTGCTGGAGTCGGGGATGCACTCGGTGTTGACCAGGGTGCGGACCAGCTGCTCGTAGTCGGAGTAGTTGGGATAGACGTCCGGGATGCCGCTGCGGGGGAAGTCCTCGAAGACCACCGCCCGGTAGCTCTTCAGGCCCGTCTTGCGCCCCTCCCAGAAAGGGGAGCTGGTGCTCAGGGCGAAGAGGTGGGGCAGCATGTAGCGCAGGACGTTCATGGTGTCCGTGGTGAGCTGGGCGTCGCCGATGCCGATGTGGACGTGCATGCCGAAGATGAGCAGCCGCTGGGCCAGGAGCTGCATCTCCTCCAGGACGCCCAGGTAGCGGGGGAAGGGGGTCACCTGCTGCTCCCACCACTTGCTGAAGGGGTGGGAGGCCGCGGCCACGATCTCCAGCCCCTTCTCCTGGGCCAGCCGGCAGATGAAGCGGCGTTGGCGGACCAGCTCCTCCATGGCCTGGGCGATGTTCTCGCAGACCGGGGTGCCCAGCTCCACCATGGACTGGTGCAGCTCGGGCTTGATCTCCCGCTCCACCATGATGATGCGGCCGTCCTCGATGAACTGGGTGATGAAGGAGCGCAGCTCCCGGGTCTCCGGGTCGATGACCTGGTATTCCTCTTCGATGCCGATGGTCAAACTGGGTCGTGGGGGGATCATGGCAGCTTCTCCGTTTCCTGGATCAGGTAGTCCACCACCGCCTTCATATCCTCTCCGCTCTCGCGCCAGACCCGCAGCTGCTGGTCCGCGCTGGCCCCCCGGTCCAGGATGGTGAAGATGTGCTCGATGGCGTCCCGGCTGCCCAGGCGCTCCACCATGGGCTCCACGAAGGCCAGCAGCTCGTGGATCAGCTCCCGGATGGGCACGGACTCCTCCTTGCCGAAGTCGATGAGCCTGCCTTCCAGGCCGTAGCGGACGGCCCGCCACTTGTTCTCGTTGATCAGGGTGCGCTCGTAGCGGCGGAAGGTCATGTTCTTCTGGCGCAGGTCCACCATCCAGGCCACCACCGCCTGGATCAGTGCGGTGACGGCCAGGGCGTCCCGGTAGTCGGGCAGCACGTCACAGATGCGGATCTCCAGGGTGGGGAAACGGTGGTGGGGGCGGATGTCCCACCAGATGTAGCCCGGCCCGGGGATGCTGTTGGTCTGGATCAGGGTTTCCACGTAGTTCTGGTACTCCGCGTAGCTGTGGAACTCGTTGGGGATGCCGGTGCGGGGCAGGGCGTTCAGGAGGACGGAGCGGTAGCTCTTCAGCCCGGTGTTCAGCCCCACCCAGAAGGGAGAGCTGTTGGCCAGGCAGAGGATGTGGGGGAGCAGGTAGCGCATGGTGTTCATCACGTCCATGGCCAGCTCCTTGTCCTCCACACCGATGTGGACATGCATGCCGAAGACCAGGAGCCGTCGGGCCACGATCTGGGTGTCCTCCAGCAGGGCCCGGTAGCGAGGCGGAGCGTCCGGACCGGTGGCCCAGTGACTGAAGGGGTGGGTCCCCGCGGCGGCCACCTTGAAGCCGTACTGCTGGGAAAGCTCCAGGATGGTCCGGCGGATGCGCAGGAGCTCCCGCTCTGCCTCCTGGATGTTGGCGCAGATGGGCGTCCCCACCTCGATGGCGTCCGGGCTGATGCGCTGGGCGAAGTCCAGGGCCGGATGCCGCTCCCGCAGGAGCATCTGCTCCCGGCTCATGGACTGGGTCATGTAGCCCAGGAGCTCTCGGCTCTCCGGGTCGATGAGCTGGTACTCCTCCTCGATGCCGATGTTGAAGGATGGCAGGTGGTAGGTCATACGCGCGTTCCTTGGGGGAGGGGCATCTGGGCGTCGACGCTCCGGGGCCAGGCCAGGAAGCCAGGGGCGGATGGCGAGAACGCCCGGGTTCAGTCACGGGGTTCAGTTGCTGGATTCAGTCACGGGGTTCGATCACAAAGACTGGCACAATCGATCCGCCCCCCGCGGTGACGTTGAGCAGGGTCTGGCTGCTCAGGCGGGTCAGGCAGCCCTCCACTCGCTCCCCGTGGAAGAGGAAAGGGTCGCAGTCCACCAGCCGCTGGTCGATGACCACATTGCCCGCCGGGTCCAGGGCAGGGAACTCCTCGTAGGCGATGACCGCCCGTTCCTGGACGATGGCTGGCTCCTCCAGGGCCTGGGCCAGGGCCGCGTCCCAGGCCTCCTGGCTGGTCTCCCAGCCGATGAGCACCCCCTTGCCCCCGTACTCGTCGTTGGGCTTCAGGACCAGGTGCTCCCGGTTCTCGCTGGCCCAGGGCAGCAGATCGATGGGCTTGCCCTGGCGATCCAGGGTGGTGCGCTCCTCCACCAGCCGGGTCCAGGGCACGTGCTGGAGGATGGCCGCCTGCTCCTCCGGGGTGAGGAGGTGGGCGTTGCGCTCGTCCGTGGCCACAGCGAAGCTGGCTTTCTTGTGCAGCACCTTGCAGGTGAAGGGGTTGGCCATGCAGATGGCCCCGGCCTCCAGGGCGCGGACGATGGGCTGATCCAGGCCGTAGCGCTCCAGCAGCTCGCTGATGAGCACCCGCTTGTAGATGAAGTCCACCGGCACGCCCTTGGCCCACATCCGCCCCTGGCGGAACTCCAGCTCCTCCGGGTCGCAGATGAGGGCCTGGATGCCGTGCTCCTGGAAGTACTCCACGAAGAGATGGAACTCGCTGGTGGTGGGCACCCCGGCCCAGTCCACGATGGCGATGTCCGGCAGCTTGTCCCGGTTGCCCCGCCACTCGTAGTAGATGCGCAGGAGCTCGTCCAGGGCCGCGGCCCGACTGAGCAGGGGCTGGAGCCGGTAGCGGCGGCTGAACTCCTGCATCAGGGGCGTCTCCAGGAAGAGTTCCGCCAGGACGTCCTGGTAGGCCATGCTGGCCGGGCTCTCCCCGTTGAACTCCACGTAGTTGAGGACCATCCCGCCCACGTGGTTGCGGCTGAAGAAGCTGTCCAGCCGGGCCGTGGGGATGGGGGTGCTGTAGCCGGTGGGCAGGCCGATGAGGTGCTCTTCCTCCGGGGTCAGGCGCACCTGCCGGCGCAGCTCCGGGTCCAGGAGCATGTTCTGGGCCAGGCGGTGGAAGGCCCGCAGCACCAGGGTGGTGCGGGTGCGCAGGTAGG
>CAYQEB010000052.1:7866-12617 GCA_964416395.1 uncultured Caldilineaceae bacterium
TGGGCCAGGCGGTGGAAGGCCCGCAGCACCAGGGTGGTGCGGGTGCGCAGGTAGGTCCACTCCTCCGGGTCGTAGAAGAGGGGGCGCAACACTGTGCAGAGGGGGCGATCCCCGAAGGTGAGGTGGCGGGCGGGCATGCCCGCGGCCAGGGTCTCCCAGCTCTGCTGAGCCAGGGTCTCCTGCTGGGTCAGGTGATGGTAGTAGTCGATGGCCTGGGCCGTGATGGACATGGCGACGCTCCCCGCTGGCGGGGTGAAGGGCCGGCGCTCACCGGCCCAGAGGGAATCACAGGAAGCGGGCCCAGCGCATCTCGTCCCGCTGAGGGGGCGGGTTCAGGGCCCGGTCGATGGCCAGGTCGGCCATGGTCTTCACTGCCCACTCGAAGTAGTGGGGGGTGATGCTGTTCACGTCCATGTCCGGCGCGGGGTTGGTGAAGTCGATGGCGTAGGGCACCCCGTCCCGGATGGCGAACTCGATGCTGTTCATGTCGTAGCCCAGGGCCCGGTTCAGGGTGCGGGCGTCCTGGATCACCCGCTGGCCCAGCTCCGGGCTCAGGTGATGGTGATCCACGTGGTAGCGTCGCTCCTTGGGGTCGTACTTGATGGGCATGATCTCTTCCTGGCCGATGCAGATGCAACGCACGAAGTGGTCCCAGTCGATGAACTCCTGGAGCATCATGGCCAGGGTGCCGGTCTGGTTGTAGCGGTCGATGAGCTCCTCCAGGCTGTGGACCACGTAGACGTGCTTCCAGCCCCCGCCCCAGACATCCTTGAGGATGGCGGGCAGCCCCACGTACTCCAGGATGGCCTCCCAGTTCAGGGGGTACTCCAGGTTGCGCAGGCTCTCGCTCACCACCCCTTCCGGGTAGTCGTGCATGGGCAGGGCCACGGTGCGGGGGACGGCTATCCCCAGCTTGGCGGCCAGGCTGGCGCCGAAGAATTTGTCGTCCGCGCTCCACCAGAAGGGGTTGTTGATCACGTAGGCGCCCTGGAGCACCGCGTTCTTCAGGTAGGTGCGGTAGTAGGGGATCTCGTGGCTGATGCGGTCGATGATCACCGCGTAGGGACAGGGCTCGTTGGCCCGAGTGCCGCCCAGCTTCACGTACTCGGCCACCACCCCGGCCTCCCGGCGGTTCACCTCCTCGATGAAGGCCGGCGGGAAGCTCCACTCGCGTCCGACGATGAGCCCGATTTTCTTGGGTTCGCTCATGGGGTTGTCCTGAAGGTTGAGAAATTGGCTGATTGGGTTGCTGGGCGCAGGGCGATGGACGGAAGCCGAGGGTTGGGGGCCGGGAGTTGAGCGATCCGACGGGCGCTGCTTGCTGCGCCCCCTCCGTCACCCCCTCACCCTGTCATCCAGCCAAAAAACCGCTCTGTGTCCCCTCTCGTCTGCGCCGCCGCCTTTGCTTGTCTGATCTCTGCCTCAGTCCGCCCCGTTGATGTAGATGCGGATCATCTCCTGCCAGTAGGGCCAGTCGTGGGCCCAGCCGTCCCAGATGCGCAGAGCGTGCCAGACATCCTTGCTCCAGAGGATGCCGCTGAGCCGCCGGTTCTCCTCCACATGCGGGTCCTCCGCGCCCACAGCCAGGATGATGTCCATGCGCCGCATGGCCTCCAACAGGGACGGGTCGGTCAGGTTGGGCAGGTAGTGCATGGGCGTGTGGAAGTAGATCTCCGGGTCGTAGTAGCCATCGAAGAAGTCGCTCATGTCGTACTTGCCGCTCATGCCGATGACCCGCCCGAAGCGGTGGGGGTGGCGGAAGGCGATGTTCACCGCGTGGTAGGCCCCGAAGCTGCAGCCCACCGCCATGAGGAACGGGTTCGGGTTCTTCTGCTGGCTCAGGGGCAGCACCTCCTGGAGGATATAGCTCTCGTACTGGGTGTGGCGGCGGATGCGCCAGCCTGGATGCGCGCCCCGGTTGTAGAAGGTCTCCCCGTCCAGGCTGTCCACGCAGTAGAGCTGGATCCAGCCCCGCTCCAGGTGCTCCTGGAGGGCGTCCACCATGCCCCGGTCCTCGAACTCGTAGAAGCGACCCATGCTGGTGGGGAAGACCAGCACCCGGGCGCCGCTGTGACCGAAGACCAGCAGCTCCATCTCCCGCTCCAGGCGGGGGCTGTACCAACGATGATACTCGCGGTTCATAGACTCACCACGCTGTGCCCCTCTGGGTATCCGCTCTCCGCCCGGACCGGGTTCTCCGGATCCGGCCGCCAGCGGCCCCGGGGATGGGCCGGGCCCTGGATCCAGAAGCGGTAGAGGTGCTCCCCTGGCGGCAGGAGGAGAGCCGTGTGCCACCAGCCTCGCTCTGTCCGGGTCAAGGGGAGCTGCCCCGGCTGCCAGCGGTTGAAGGAGCCCACCAGGCTCACCTGCCGAGCCTCCGGCGCGTACAGGCCGAAGTAGACGGGCCGGCTCCCTGGGGGACCGGACGGCGCAGCCGGTCTCTGCGGTGGGTCGGGCGTCGAATTGAGCGTCGAGTTGGGCACGGAAGCTGGGTTGTGTGGGGGGATTGCCGCTACTTTACCCGGAATTGCCAGATCGGTCAACTCGTCTTCGCGCAGGGGGCTGCCGCTGTGGGGGAAGCCGGCCAGCATCCCATGACGGGCCCGCAGAGCTGCGGCCACAGCCCGGGCCGGGCGCAGCAACCCGGCGCCCACCTGGCGCACCGGCAGGTGACCCAGGGGCAGGGCCGTCTGGGTCAGGATGAACTTCACGTCCTGGTTGGTCAGGTTGGGGTTGGCCTGGAACATCTGGGCCGCCACCGCGGCCACCTGGGGCGCGGCCACGCTGGTGCCGTCCACGTGCTGGTAGAAGGGGTGGATCCACTTGAGGCTGTTCATCTTCAGGCGCAGGGCCTCCCGCAGCCAGCGAGGTCGGGCCCGAAGGATCCGGGGGGAGAGCTTGAGCAGGGGCAGCCACTGGGCCAGGATGGCCCGGGCCCGCTCCAGGTCGCCCGCCTCCAGCGCGGACCAGGCCTGTCCCAGGGCCCAGGCCTCCCGGAACTGGGCGTTCACCGGCAGGTAGGGGGATGGGGCCCAGCGGGCCAGGGCCAGCACCTCCGGCTTCCAGTGCACCTGGCCGTAGGCGTGGACCTCGCCCCAGTTGTGGTGGTAGAGGGCCAGGCGTTCCACCTCCTCCCGGCGGTCGGCGCGCCAGGGGCGGTTGCCGTCATCCACCCCGCCCACGGTGATGGCCGAGGGCGCAGGGGCCGGGGGGAGCAGCTCCTCCCGGTGGCCGTTGCCGGCCGCGGCCACCACCAGCACCCCCTGGCGGCTCAGCTCCTCCACAGCCAGGCAGACCGCGTTCTCCCACCAGGGCATGGCCTGATCGCCCCCCACGCTGATGTTCACCACCCGCACATCGTAGCGCTCCCAGTTGCGGCGCTGGAGCAGCCAGTTCAGCCCCCGCAGGATCTCCGCCTCGGGGATGCGGCCATCCCGGCGGCCGATCTTGATGAGCAGGGCCTCCCCGCCCGGCGCGAAGCCCCGGTAGCGCCCCTGGCTGAGCAGGCCGTTGCCCAGGGCGATGACGCTGCTCATCTGGCCGTGCCAGTTGCTGGGGCCGTCGCTCCAGAGGCTGGGCGCGTCCAGGCCCAGGCGCTCCCGCCCTTCGAAGAGGTTCACGTACTGGCGGATGCGCAGGGGCAGCTGCTCCAGGGTGCGGCGCAGGCGGTAGGGGGAGAGGTGGGGCCAGTCGATGGCGGGGAGAGAGCGGTTCGGGTCTAGCTGGTCCGGGTCCAGGAGATCCGGGTGAGGGAAGTAGCCGCTGTCCAGGAAGGCGACGGTGACTCCCCGGCCGGTGAAGCCCCAGTGCTCGGGCAGGCGCTGAGGCAGGGAGCGCAGGATCCGCTCCTGGGGGTGGTAGCAGGGGAAGGAGAAAGGGCAGTCGGGGACGGGCTCCTGGGAGCGGGCCGCGGCGTGGCGCTGCATGGCCTCCAGGGCGCAGGCGGGGCAGAGGCCGTCGGTCACCTGCCAGCCGGGATGGGCCTGGCGCAGCTCTGAAACGAGGAAAGGCGCGAGATCTCGCGCCTTTTCCAGCACCCTTTCGTCCGCAGGTTGGCGGCAGAGGGGACACAGCCGCACTAGGAAGGCTCCTCGTCCTCCTGGGAAGGCTCCTCCAGGCCGAAGCCGAAGCCCGGCTCACCCGCCTCCGGGTCCCGGAACTCCAGCACCAGGTCGAATTCCCGGCGCTCCACCAGCTCCGCGTTGGGGCCCAGGCCCAGGGTCATCTCCGCGACGACGCGGTAGGTCTGGCCGGGCACAGGGTTGCGCAGGTGCAGGGTGTTGTTGACCTTGGGCTCGGCCTGGGTGAGGAGGTACATGCTGTTGTTCTCCGTGCCGTCTGGGTTCAGCACCCGCAGCTCGATGTTGGGGTGTTTGTCCAGCTGGGGGGTGAGCCACATGCGCACCCAGAGCCGGCGCAGGTCCGGGTAGGGGTAGATGAGGATCCGCTGGAAACGGAGGGGCTCAGTCGTGTCGAAGAACTGGATCTCCATCGTTCGCACTCCTCTGGCAGGCCGGTCCGCGGCCGGGGATAGGCGGGAAGGCGTGGGAGTCGAACCCACCGCAGCTGGCTCTGCGCCACCTGCCACTGATTTTGAAGACCAGGGCATCCACCGGGACACATGCCTTCCCAGGCTGGAGGGTATTGTACCGGAAAAGCGGGGATTTCACCAAGAAGGCGGGGAAAAGGGCGGCCAAGCCCCCTCCTTTGCACTGCCCCGGCTTTCCGGTACAATGGAGCCAGCAGGCCAG
>CAYQEB010000052.1:12717-26392 GCA_964416395.1 uncultured Caldilineaceae bacterium
AGCCCCCTCCTTTGCACTGCCCCGGCTTTCCGGTACAATGGAGCCAGCAGGCCAGCGGACAGAAGCCAATGGGAACCGGAAGTGGACGATCGGCTGCTCAGGCCCCTCCCTCGACCCAATCAACCGATCGTCCAATCAACCAGTTCACCGGCTCTTCCCGTCACTCATTTGGCCGATCACCCAATTGCCCAATCACCTCAAGGAGTCGCCCATGTCCGAGGAAAAGATCCGTGTACTGGTGGCCAAGCCCGGCCTGGATGGCCACGACCGGGGCGCCAAGGTGGTGGCTCGCGCCCTGCGGGACGCCGGCTTCGAGGTGGTCTACACCGGCATCCGCCAGACGCCGGAGATGATCGCCGAGGCCGCCCTCCAGGAAGACGTGGACGTGGTGGGGCTGAGCATCCTCAGCGGGGCCCACATGACCCTCTGCCCCAAGGTGGTCCAGCTCCTGCGGGAACAGGGCCAGGAGGACGTGATCGTGCTGGTGGGGGGCATCATCCCGGACGAGGACGTGGAGAAGCTGCGGGCGGCCGGGATCCAGGGCGTCTTCGGGCCGGGCACCTCCACCCAGGAGATCGTGGAGTTCATCCGCAGAGCGGTCCAGGAACGGGGCCAGGGCTAGGATGGCCGCCATGACCGAACGACCCAGCAAGGGATCCCCAGGGCGACACAGCGTGGCGGAGCTGGTGCAGGGGGTCCTGGAGGGCAAGCGGCTGCTCCTGGCCCGGGCCATCACCCAGGTGGAGAACGAGACGCCCCAGGCCCAGGAGCTGCTCCGCACCCTCTTCCCCCACACCGGCCAGGCCCACATCGTGGGCGTCACCGGCGCGCCAGGCACCGGGAAATCCACCCTGGTCAGCGCCCTCACCCGCCGCTACCGGGAGGCGGGCCTGCGGGTGGCCGTGGTGGCCGTGGACCCCACCAGCCCCTTCACCGGCGGCGCGCTCCTGGGGGACCGGGTGCGCATGGTTCGTCACAGCGGGGACCCAGGGGTCTTCATCCGCAGCATGGCCACTCGGGGCGCCCTGGGCGGCCTGACCAAGACCACCAGCGACGTGATCACCGTGCTGGACGCGGCCGGCTTCCAGCGCATCCTGGTGGAGACGGTGGGGGTGGGCCAGGCGGAGGTGGACATCGCCAGCACGGCCCACACCACGGTGGTGGTGGAAGCCCCGGGCCTGGGGGACGAGGTCCAGGCCATCAAGGCGGGCATCCTGGAGATCGCCGACCTCTTCGTGGTGAACAAGGCGGACCGCCCCGGCGCGGCCCGCACGGTGACGGCCCTGGAGATGATGCTTCAGCTGGGGCGAGGCGCTCCTCGGACGGTGCTGCACCACGGCCAACTCATGCGGGTGGAGCGGCCAGACGGTCCGGTGCAGGGGGAAGCTGGGGGCGAATCGCCGGACTGGGAGGTGCAGGTGCTGAAGAGCATCGCCACCACCGGCAGCGGCGTGGAGGAGCTGCGGGAGGCCATCGAACGGCATCGGGCCTGGCTCCTGGCCTCCGGAGAGATGGAAGCCCGGGAGCAGGCCCGGGTGGCGCGCATGTTGGAGGGCATCCTCCAGGCCGAGCTGAAGCGGCGCATGCTGGCCGCCCTGCCCCAGGAGAGCATGGGCCAGCTCATCCAGGCCGTGAGCCAGCGCCGCCTGGATCCCTACAGCGCGGCCCAGGAGATGTTGCAGCAGCTGGTGAAATAGGGCGAGGCGCCCCTGGCCAGGGACGCCTCGCTACGCATCGACGAACGAACCCATCGCCTAGTACCGGGTCAGGGCTCCGATCTTCCCCGCTTTCTCCAGCTCCGGGTGCTCCTTGAGCACGGTCACGTCGATCCCCTGGAGCAGGGCCCGGCGCAGCACGCTGTCCACCGCATCGGGCAGCTCCTCCAGCTCGTCCAGGCTGCCGCTCTCCTCCGCCTCGGCCGGGTCCAGGACCACGTAGCCGCTGCCCTTCAGTCGGTAGGCGGGCTGGGAGTAGCCGGCCAGCACCACCACGTGCTGGGCTCGGCCACTCTGGACCGCGTTCAGGGTCTCGGCCAGCCCCAGGACCGCGTTCTGTCCTTTGTGGGCCGCGGTGAGGATCTGGTCGGCCGCGGCCTTGCCTTCCTCCTCCGCCACCTGGCGGGCCAGCTCCGTGGCCTTCTCCTGGATCTCCGCGGGGCTGGCGTTGGCGTCCGCGGCGATGGACCCGATGATCATGGAGCGCAGCCGGTGGCTCAGCATCTCTCGGAAGCGAGCCACGTTCTGCTCCGTCCCGGCCAGGATGAGCCGCCGGGTGTTGGTCTCCCGGTAGAACTCCTCGGCCAGTTCCGCTGCGTCCTGCAGGTTCTGCCGGGCCGTCTCCGCCTCGTGGCGCTGGTAGCGCTGAGCCGCCCAGCCTCCTGCCTTGTGGGTGCGCACCTCCTCCCCCAGGTAGCCCTCCACCGCCTCCAGGTAGCCCATGTGGAAGACGTAGAGCCGCGCCCCCATCTGGTCCACATGGATCACCCCCAGGCGCTTGTAGGTGTCCAGCAGCCCGGCCAGCTGGTGGACGTAGGGGCGATGGCTGACGAAGACCAGATCCTCCACCGGGACGGGCAGGTTCTGGGCCCACCAGAAGTCCTCTCCCGCGCAGCTGAAAAGGATGATCCCTCGGCCCTGCCAGTTGTAGCCCATCTCCACGTAGTTCTGCACCTTCTGGATGTCCCGGGGATCGGCCCCCTCCGCCTGGCTGAGCAGGTTGCGTAGGGCCAGCTTGTACTTCTCGGGGCTGCGCCGGTGGGGATCCACGTTGAGGTACACACTGAGGACCGGGTGCTCTCGGCTTTCAAACTCCACAGCCTGCCGGACGTCCAGTTCGGTCAGCATAGAGCCTCCTTGTGGCGTATGTTTTTTGGAGAGACGACAAGGATTCAACGGCGTGGGAGTGTGCCTGTGGGTTCGCCTGGGCGGGGTGGAATTCCAGGGAACCGCGCCTGTCCAAACAGTAACATTTTCCGTTCGGCTTGTCAACTTGTCAGGATAAAGTTGACATAAGTTGTTAGTGCTGAGCGTATGTGGAAGGCGACGCCTGCAGAGCCCCACCACTCTTCACTTTCCGCTCTCCGTTCTCCGTTCTCCGTTCTCTACTCTCTATTCTCCAATCTCCAATCTCCCCGCCTTTCAGCCACCGGCTGGACCCATTTCGCCCCCCGATTTTCCCTGTTGCATTTCCCAGAAGGTTGTAATATACTCCGTGATATATCACGTCGTGCATCAGCCCCCGCACGTATCCCCCCAAGACGCCCCTTTCTGGAGAAATCGGTGAAGCCCTCCCTTTCTCACCAGGCCTACGAGATGATCAAACGGGAGATCCTGACCTGTGTCCTGGAGCCCGGGCAGCAGATCGTCCAGTCCCAGCTGGCCGAGCGCTACCAGATCGGCACCACCCCGGCCCGGGAGGCCCTGCAGCGCCTGGTCCAGGAGGGCTTCGTCCAGGCCATCCCCCGCTTCGGCTACACCGTCAGCTATGTGACCCTCTCGGATGTGCGGGAGGTCTACGAGCTGCGGGCCATCCTGGAGCCGGCCGCGGCTCGGCTGGCGGCCCAGCGGGCCACGGAAGCCCAGCTGGAGGAGGTGGCTCGCACCGCGGATTTCTACTACGCCTATCCGGACGGCTCCCACCGGCCCGAGGCCCATGTCCACAACGCCGACTTTCACCGCACGGTGGCCAACGCAGGGAACAATCGCCGCCTGGCCGAACAGATCTCCCGCGTCCTGGACGAGATGACCCGCATCTTCCACCTGGGGCTGGACTTGACCCCCTACGCCCAGGAGATGTACCAGGAGCATCTGGACCTGGTGGACGCCTTGCGCCAGCGGGATCCGGACCGGGCCGAGCAGGTCATGCGGGACCAGATCGTCCAGTCCCAGCAGCGGGTCATGGCCATCCTGTCCCAGCGGCTGGGCTCTTTGGGCCAGGCCATCCAGATTCCCCCGGCCAATTCCGGCTAGCCCTGCCTGCCGACGCAGCCGCCCTTTGCACCCGTCCCTTCCCCTCCCCCGGGATGTGTTGAACCCCCGCCATCCACCAGGGAATCCCCGCCCCGTCCGTTCGACGTTGCTTTTCAGCGCCCGATTGCATAACCCGATATCACGCTGTCCAGCTTCACAGCCAGGATCCCGCGATCCAGGCTCTCGGGAATCAGCGAACGTGTTGTTCGCGATCGACCAAGATCCAGGGTCACAAGTTCGTGATCGAAGTCCATGATCAAAGCATGATCAAAAGGAGGTGATCGGGGAAGAGTGTCTCGGAGCCGCCGCGCTCGTCAGCGCTACGTTCGGATCGAACCCTACCAGTCTCGGACCCCACCAGTCTCAGACCCCACCAATCTCAGGAGGAAAACCATGGCAGTGAAAAAATGGCTGTACCCGCTGATCGTCCTGGCCCTGGCTTTGGCCGTGGCGGCCTGCGCCCCGGCAGCGCCTCCCAGCGCCGGGGAAGCGCCCTCGACCGGTCAGGCCGCGGCCCCGGAACCGGCCGCACCCACAGGGCCCCAGCCCGGCGGCACGTTGACCCTCTCGCTGGGCAACGATTTCGTGACCTTCGACCCCTATTTCGACGAGGAGAACGCCAACTTCAAGGCCCCCATCTTCGAGGCGCCCATCCGCATCAGCGACGACGGCGGCTTCGAGCCCTGGCTGGCCGAGTCCTGGGAGATGAGCGACGATGGCTTGACCATCACCCTGCATCTGCGCCAGGGCATCAAGTTCCACAACGGCCGGGAGCTGACCGCGGACGATGTCGTCTGGGCGGTGGAGCGGGTGCTGGACAAGGACAAGGGCTATCATCTGAGCGATCGCTTCACCACCGCCACCGGCGCCACCAAGATCGACGACTACACCGTGGCCATCAACTACAGCAAGGTGGCCAACTCGGCCCTGGACGGCATCGCCCGCCTCTACATCCTGCCCAAGGAGGCGGACGAGACGGTGGCCACCCAGCCCATCGGCACCGGCCCCTTCATGCTGGAGGAGTGGGTGCCCGGGGATCACCTGACCCTGGTCAAGTTCCCGGACTACTGGCGAGAAGGAGAGCCCTACCTGGACAAGGTCATCGTCAAACCCATCCCGGATCCCCAGTCCCGCATGGTGAACCTGCTGGCCGGCAGCATCGACGGCCTCTGGGGCGTGCCCCTGGCGGACAAGGCCATGTTGGAGCAGGTGGAGGACGTGGTGGTGGATGAGTCGCCCCCCGGTTTCTCTTTCTACGCCTTCATCATGAACATCCAGGAGAAGCCCTTCGACAACCAGCTGGTGCGCCAGGCCATGAACTACGCGGTGGACCGGGACAAGATCAATCAGCTGGCCTTCCACGGCCAGGCCAACATGACCATGCTGCCCTACGCTCCCACTTCCTGGGCCTACCCCGCGGACCTGGAGGGCTTCTACACCTTCGACCTGGACAAGGCCAAGGCCCTCCTGGCCGAGGCCGGCTACCCGGACGGCTTCCAGACCCAGATGCTCATCCGGGGCGCGGCCGGCCCCTACCTGGACATGGCCCAGGTCTACCAGCAGGATCTGGCCCAGATCGGCGTGGAGATGGAGCTGCTGCCCACGGAGATCCCCCAGTACTTCCCCAAGCTCATCGGCAGCGAGTTCGCCATCGTCTCCCACGGCACCGGGGAGGCCACGGTGGATCCCAGCGGCCTCTTCGAGGGCGCGGCCTGCTGCCGCCCCTTCCGCAACTTCTTCGGCATCACCGAGGACACCACCTGGTTCCCGGAGTACAAGGCCCTGATCGACAAGGCCAGCACCAGCCTGGACCAGGAGGAGCGGAAGGCCCTCTACCACGACGCGGTGAAGATCCTCCTGGAGCAGGGCTGGACCATCCCCGTGGCCTGGCGCCAGCAGGTCTACGCCCTGAAGAGCCACGTCCAGGGCCTGCGCACGGACCTGGACGGCCAGATCTGGTTGAACGGCGTCTGGCTGTCCCAGTGAACCCGTTCGGCAGGGGCGCGGCGTGGACCGCGTCCCTGCCCTCGTTCTTCCCATCCCCCGCCCACCGCAACGGAGGAAGACATCCTTGGGCAAGTACGCGCTTCGACGCCTGGCGCAGATGGCGCCGGCCCTCTTCCTGGTCTCCGTGGCCGTCTTCATGATCATCCACCTCATCCCCGGAGACCCGGCCAAGATCATCGCCGGGCCCAACGCCACGGACGAGCAGTTGGCGGCCCTCACCCGCCAGTTCGGCCTGGACCGCCCCCTGTGGGAGCAGTACGTCACCTGGTTGGGCAACGCCCTCACCGGCAACCTGGGCCACTCCTTCATCAACAACTACCCGGTGAACCAGATGATCGCCCTGCGGGTTCCGGCCACCCTGGAGCTGGCCCTGGCCGCCACCTTCATCGCGGTGATCATCGCCTTCCCTCTGGGCATCCTGGCGGCCCTGCGCCCCGGGAGCCTCGTCGATCTGCTCAGCACCCTCTTCGCCGCCCTCTCCTTCGCGGTGCCCGGCTTCTGGCTGGCCATCCTGCTGATCCTCTTCTTCAGCCTGCGCCTCCAGTGGCTGCCCCCCTCAGGCCGGCCCGACTTCGCGGACCAGCCGGTGGAGCACGTCAAGGCCCTGATCATGCCAGCCCTGACCCTGGGCATCGCCCTGGCGGCCAAGCTGGCCCGCTACCTGCGCTCCGCCATGCTGGACGTGCTGGATCGGGACTACGTGCGCACGGCCCGGGCCAAGGGGCTCCAGGAGCGGGCGGTCATCGTCCGCCATGTGCTGCGCAACGCCCTCATCCCGGTGATCACCGTCCTGGGTCTGCAGACCGGGGACCTGCTCAGTGGCGCCATCATCGTGGAATCGGTCTTCGCCTGGCCCGGGGTGGGGCGGCTGACCGTCCAGGCCATCGGCTGGCGGGACTACGCCCTGCTCCAGGCCGATGTGCTCTACATCGTGTTGGCCTTCATGGTCATCAACCTGCTGACCGACCTCACCTACGGGTTCTTTGACCCTCGCATCCGCTACCAGTGACCCTGGCAGGAGGAGCTGTCCCTTGAGCACGGAACCGAGCACGGAACCAAGCGCGGAATCCCGCTCCCTGCACCAGCCCAGCCACGAAGGGGAGAGCCTGACCCGACTGGCCCTCCAGGCCCTGCTGCGCCACCGCTCCGGCATGATCGGCCTGATCGTCACCCTGGCCCTGCTGCTCCTGGCCATCCTGGCCCCGGCCATCGCCCCCTACGATCCCCTGGAGATGCACGCCCCGGACCGCTTCCAGCCCCCGTCTCGCACCTACCTCATGGGAACCGACGAGTTCGGCCGGGACATCTTCAGCCGCATCCTCATCGGCTCCCGCATCTCCTTCAGCGTGGGGCTGGTCTCCATCGCCATCGCCACCATCTTAGGGGTCCTGGTGGGGCTGGCTGCGGGCTATTTCGGCGGCTGGTTCGACACGGTGACCATGCGCTTCTTCGACGCCCTGCTGGCCTTTCCGGCCATCCTGCTGGCCATCGTCATCCTGGCTATCCTGGGGCCTGGCTCCTTCACGGTGATCCTGGCCGTGGCCATCGTCAACGTGCCGGCCTTCGCTCGCCTGACCCGAGCCAACGTGCTGGCGGAGAAGGAGCGGGAGTACATCGAGGCCACCCGAGCCGTGGGGGCTTCCGCCTCCCGCATCATCTTCCGGCACATCCTGCCCAACGTCTCCTCCACCCTGCTGGTCCAGATCACCGTCTCCGTGGCCTCCGCCGTCCTGCTGGAGGCGGCCCTGAGCTTCCTGGGCCTGGGCACGCCCCCGCCGGCGCCCTCCTGGGGATCCATGCTGAGCGTGGGTCGGGGCTACCTGCCCCTGGCTCCCTGGTACGGCATCTACCCGGGCTTGGCCATCACCCTCCTGGTCATGGGGCTCTATCTCCTGGGGGATGGCTTGCGAGACGCCCTGGATCCCCGGCGCCAGAAGCTGGTCTAGGGCTGGAGGGGCGGGGAAGGTGAGCGTTCCGCCCTTTCGTCCAGCGTGCAGATTCACAGCCATGTAGCTTCACAGTCATGCCGCTTCACAGAACGGAGACAACGTCGCCATGAAACCCATGAGCAAGTGGGATCGGGTCCGAGCCGCGCTGGCCAAAGCGCCGGTGGATCGGGCGCCCATCAGCCTCTGGAAGCACTATCACCTCCGGGACCGGGCCCCGGGTCAGCTGGCCCAGGCGACCCTGGCCCTCTACCGCCAGTTCGACATCGACCTGATCAAGCTCACCCCCAGCGGCCTCTACTTCATCCAGGACTGGGGCGCCACCATCCGTTTCGGTCGGGACGACGACACCCCGCCCTTGCCGGTGGAGCCGGTCATCGCCTGGCCCGAGGACTGGGAGGCCCTGCCCCGGCTGGACGTGAACAGCGGGGCCCTGCGCCGGGAGCTGGAGGCCATCCGACATCTGGCCGCCAGCCTGGACGGGGAGGCCCCTTTCCTCATGACCCTCTTCAGCCCCCTGACCGTGGCCTACAAGCTCTGCGGGAGCCCCGCCTCGGGCCAGCAGCTCTTCGCGCACATGCGCCGGGCGCCGGACAAGCTCCACGCTGGCCTGGCCACCATCCGGGACACGCTCATCGACTACGCGGCCGCCTGCCTGGAGGCCGGTGCGCCGGGCTTCTTCTTCGCCACCCAGATGGCCACCGCCGACCTCCTCACCCGGGAGGAGTTCCTGGAGTTCGGTCGGCCCTACGACCTGGCCGTGTTGGCCGCGCTGCACCAGGGCTCCCAGATCACCATGCTCCACGTTTGCCGGGACAATCTCATGTTCGACCTGGTGGCGGACTACCCGGTGGACGTGATCAACTGGGCCGCAGGGGACAGCAACGTCACCCTGGCCGATGCCCGCACCATGACCGACAAGGCCCTGGCCGGCGGCCTCTCCCTGGAGATCCTGCTCCACGGCAGCCCGGAGGACGTGAAGGCCGCGGTCCGGGACGCGCTGGCCCAGGCCGGGCCGGAGGGGTTCATCCTGGCCCCGGACTGCGTGATCAAGGGCCCCTCGCCGGATGCCAACCTGGCCGCGGCTCGGCAGGCCCTGGAGGAGATGGCGGCCGGTTGAGGGGAGCCGAAGAGGGGTGGGCGGGCAAGCCATGCGCGGCCGGCCGTTGTCGGTCACCCCTTCACCCTGTCACCCTTTCACCCGGTCACCCCTTCATCTGTTCACTCCCTCACCCGGGGCAGGCGTAGGCCACCAAGGTGTCCACCACGTGGTCGAAGACGGCGAGCCGGGCCACCTCGTAGCCGTGGCTGTTCTCCCGCACATGGCCGAAGCAGGCCACCCGGTGCGCGCCCCCCGCGTACCAGAGCAGGCTGGCGTCGCTGGCCGCGCCGCTGTAGACCACCGGCTGCAGCTCCGTGCCGGCCCGCTCCGCCGCGGCCATGAGATCCTGCACCAGGCCCTGGTCGTAGTGGCCCAGCCGATCCTTGCTCCAGATGCCTGGCCGCCCGTCCAGCTCCAGGGGCGCGCCCGGGGGGATGGGGCAGCCGTCCACCGCGATGAAGAGGGTGGGCCGCTCCCGATCCGCCAGGATCTTGGCCCCCTGGCCACCCCCTTCCTCGTGGACGGTGAAGGCCACCAGGGTGGGAGCCTGGGGCTGGAGCCCTTCCTCTGCCAGCCGCTCCAGGAAGCGCAGCAGAGCCACCACCCCCATGCGGTCGTCGAAGGTCCAGGCGGCCACCAGGGGATCCTCCGCCGGGCCGAAGAGGACGGGACCCCGTCTCTCCTGGGTGGGCACGGCCGTGGAGCCAGGCCGCACGCCTGCCGCCTTCAGGGCCTGGGGCGAGAGGCCCGTGAGGATGCGCACGTCCTCCCAGGCGACGCTGCGCTCCCCGGCCCGGGCCGTGTGGGTGGAGCCCATGGAGAGGATCCCCACCACCTCCTGCCGGTCGCCCAGGATGGTCACCGGCCCCTCGCCCAGCTTCCAGGGGAAGAGGCCGCCGGAGCGATCCACCTGGAGGCGGCCGTCCTCCTGGATGGCGGTGACCACCATGCCGATCTCGTCCATGTGGGCCGCGTAGCAGGTGAGGGGCGCCTGGGCGTCCTGGCCGGGCAGCCGCACCAGCACGTTGCCGGCCGGGTCTGTCTCGTGGGGGTAGCCCAGCTCGTCCAGGCGGCGGCGTACCCTCTCGGCCACGCCCTGCTCCCGCCCTGAGGGGGCCGGGACGAGCAGCTCCTGGAAGAGGAGCAGGGCCGGGTGCTGGGATGGGTCTTTTGGGTGCTGGGATCGCTGGTGCATGGTCTGCCTCCTGAGGATGGGGTGGGGCGAGCGTCGGGGGATGGCGTCGGCCCTGGCTTTGGATGGAAACGCTCTCCTAACAGTTTGGGGCTGTTTGACAAATCCGTCAACCCTGGTAGGCTTGATGGCCAGAAGGGCAGTTGCGGCCCCCAGGAGGCCGATCTTCGGGCGTGGGGGCTCCCCTTCTGGTGTTCGTTGGCATCCCGTGCCACGCGGAGCTCCCCTCTGGAGCTCGTGCCCACCTCCATCCATGACGACCTACTCGAACAACCCACCTCTCCTGGACGGCGAGAAGATCCCCGCGTCGGTTGCCCGGCCGGGCAACCAGGGGGCCCCGGACCCGGATCCCTCCGCGACGGAGCAGCTGGCCCAGCGCATCCAGCGCTGGCGCTGGCAGGCTCCCTTGCTGGCCTTGATCCTGGTGGCCATCCACCAGCTGTTGGAGCACACCTGGCTCCAGCACCTCTCCCGCTGGCAGCACTTCGTCAGCCAGCTCCTCTTCTACGGCGTGGTGGGGCCGACCCTGGCCTGGTGGGCCCTGACCACCCTCTATCACCGGGTGCAGGAGACGGCCCGAGCTTATCGGGCCCTGGCCGAGACCGGTCAGGAGCTGGATCGGGTCAACCGGCGGCTGACCGTGCTCCTGGCCATCAACCGCCGCCTGGTGGAGGCCGAGGACGAGGAGGAGCTCCTCAAGAGCATCGTGGAGTTGCCTCAGCAGGTCATGCCCCTGATGGGCGCTTCCTTCATCCCCTTCGACGACCAGGGATACCCGCGACGCATCCTCTTCCACGGGGATCTGGAGCTGGAGTGGGTGGAAGGCTGGATCCGGCGTTTCATGGAGAAAGAGGGGCTCTATCAGCGGTGCCAGACGTGCATCCGTCGCCACCAGGCCGGCCACTCCACCGCCCACTGCCCCCTGCAGCAGGAGACCACGGCCGCGGGCGTGCGCACCCAGATCTACTGCCTTCCTCTGGTGCGCGGGCAGCGCCCCTTCGGCTTGCTCAACCTCTATCTGGCCCCGGAGAAGAGCCTGAGCCGGGAAGAGGAGATGCTCCTGAGCGCCATGGGGGACGAGATGGCCCTGGCCCTGGAGAGCAGCCGGCTGCGGGCCCGGGAGCTCACCACCCTCTACCGCCTGCAGCAGTGGCAGCAGCGGGACAGCCTCCAGACCATGCTGACCGAGGTGCTGGCGGACACGGTGAAGGCCCTGGAGGCCGACGGGGGCTGGATCTTCCTGGAGGACCGAGAGGGGGGGGCCCTCTATCCCTGCGCCCAGGTGGGCGCCTCCACGCCCGGGGAGCAGACCCTGCTGGAGGGGCTGGTCACCAGCATGCGCTCGGTCCAGAGCCCGTTGATCCTGGGAGACGTGGCCCAGGAGGACGCCTCCCCGGGGTTCCGCTCCCTGCTCCTGGCCCCCATGCGCTTCGAGGGCCAACACGTGGGCTGCCTGGTCCTCTGGTCCGCTCAAGGCCACGCCTTCAGCCGCCGCCACGCCCGGCTGGCCGCCACTGTGGCCATGCAGAGCGGGCTGATCGTGGAGAACCAACGCCTCTCGGCCCGGGTGGAGCATCAGGCCGCGCTGGCGGAGCGGGCCCGGCTGGCCCGGGAGATCCACGACGGCCTGGCCCAGACCCTGGGCTACCTGAAGCTGCGCACGGCCCAGATCGGGAAGTGGCTGCAGCAGCAGGAGCTGGGGCGGGCCCAGGAGGCCCTGGAGCAGGTGCGCTCCCTCATCGCCGCGGCCTATGTGGACGCCCGGGAGGCCATCGACGGCCTACGCCTCCAGCCCGGGGAAGGGAGCATCCGCAGCTGGTTCCTGCCCTTGCTGGAGGATTTCCGGGCCCTGAGCTCGGTGGAGATCATCGCGGGGGAGCCGCCCCCGGTGTCCCTGCCAGCCGAGGTCCACATCCAGCTCCTGCGCATCGTCCAGGAGGCCCTGGGCAACGTGCGCAAGCACTCCGGCGCGGATCGGGCCGTGATCGAGTGGCAGGTGGAGGGCTCCTGGCTGACCCTTTCCATCTCGGACAACGGCCGGGGCTTTGAGGCCCAGGACGTGCCGCCCTTTTCCCGCCACGGCCTGCGCATCATGCAGGAGCGCGCGGAGCTCATCGACGGCGACTTCCAGATCGTCAGCCACCCCGGGAAGGGCGCCCAGGTGATCGTGCGCCTGCCCATCCCCCAGGAGAACGAGGCCCATGTCTGACTCGCTGCCCATCCAGGTCCTGGTGGTGGACGACCACGCCCTCTTCCGCCGGGGCGTGGTGGAGCTGCTGCGGGACGAGGCCGGTTTCCAGGTGGTGGGGGAGGCCGGGAACGTCCACCAGGCCCTGGAGATGGCCCGACATTACCGGCCCCAGGTGGTGTTGATGGATGTGCACATGCCTGGGGGCCAGGGCTTCACGGTGATTCCGACCTTGGCGGCCCTGGGCTGTCGGGTGCTCATGCTCACCATCTCGGAGCGGAACGAGGACCTGATGGCCGCGCTGGCGGCCGGGGCGCACGGCTATCTGCTGAAGAACACGGAGCCGGATGACCTGGCCCGAGCCATCCGTCGAGTGGCCCAGGGGCAGGCTATTCTGGCCCCGGAGATCACTGGGCGGGTGGTGCAGGCCGCGGTGCGGGCGGCCCGCGGAGAGCCCCAGATCGCCCTGAGCCGACGGGAGCGGGAGGTGCTGGCCGCCCTGGCTCGGGGCGCGACCACCGCGGAGATCGCCGCCGCCCTGGTGATCTCCGAGAGCACGGTCAAGACCCACGTGCGTCACCTGTTGGAGAAGCTGGAGGCCAACAACCGCACCGAGGCCGTGGCCCGGGCCGCGGAGCTGGGCCTGCTCTCCTGAGCCCTGGGCCCCGGGCCGCTCCTCGCCCACTCCCTGCCTGTTCCTCGCCTCACCCCACCCTCCTCTCTCTTCCCACCTTCGCCTCTCTTTCTCTTCCGGTTTCCACCCATCCACCTGACCTGTCCAAAAGGATGATGTGCTCCTCACCCTTTTGGACAGCCGTTTTTCATCCCTGGCATCGTCCTGGGGACGATACCCAACCGCGCCTTTTTCCGCTACTCTGACTCCAAGCCCCGCTCAGCTCACAGCCGCCCGCCATGCTGGATGGGAGGCGCACCTGCCACACTCCAACCGCGCCGGTTGCTCGTCTGGATCGCCTGGATGCGGCGGGCCTGGGCTGTGCACCAGGCGTCCCGACAGTCCGCTGCCCTGGCCAGGGCCTCTGTACGGAAGCGAGGCGACTCGTGGTCCAGGTCCTCCTCTTGTCCTCCAACAGCCTGTTTCGGAACGGACTGCGCCGGATCGTCGGTCAGGTGGCCCAGGTGAGGACGGTGGCCAGCCTGGAGGAGGCGAAGCGGCTGATCTGCGTCCAGGCCGTGGACGCAGTGGTCGTCGACCAGGACGACGCGGCCATCTGGGGGGAAGGGTGCCCCTTGCCGGAGGCCATCGCCCAGCTG
>CAYQEB010000053.1:0-7944 GCA_964416395.1 uncultured Caldilineaceae bacterium
GCCTCCCTTGACACCGGCTTCCCCGTGACATATACTACGAACAAGCTTTGTTAACACGTCTAACTTACTCCGCCAGACCCGCTGAGCCCATCCCCCACCTTGAACCCGTTCCGTGGCCGGCAGTGCGGATCCCTCCTCGCGAGGGCCGCATAGCCTGGCCCCCTGCCCGACCCTGCCTCCGGGTCCCGGCCACCTCTGTGACGCCCATGGCCAAGTTCGGAATCCAACAGCTGCGAAACGCCAACCAACGCCTGCTCCTGCGGGAGCTCTACCAGAACGGCCCCTTGAGCCGCGCGGAGCTGGCCCGGCGCACCCGTCTCTCCCGCCCCTCCGTGAGCAGCATCATGCGGGATCTCCTGGACGAGGGCTTGGTCGCGGAGCAGGGCGTCGGCGTCAGCAGCGGCGGCAAACCGCCCATCCTGGTGGCCTTCCTGGACGAAGCCCGCCAGATCGCCGCGGTGGATCTCTCCGGCAACCGGCTGGACGGCGCACTGACCGACCTGCGAGGGCGCATCCAGGCCCGGGTCAGCCACCCCCTGGATCGCCGGGATGGAGACGCGGTGCTGGCCTCCCTCTTCACCGGGCTGGATCGGCTGCTGGAAGGACGGCAACGCCCCCTGCTGGGCATCGGCATCAGCACCCCCGGCCTGGTGGACACAGACACCGGTGTGGTCCACTACGCGGCCAACCTGCACTGGCGGGAGGTCCCCCTGGCCGCCCAGGTCCAGGAGCGCTACGGCGTGCGCACCTGGGTGGCCAACGACGCCAACATGGCCGCCATCGGCGAGCTGGGTTTCGGCAAGGGCAGCAGCGGGGACAGCCTGGTCCTGCTCCAGGCCGGGCTGGGCGTGGGGGCCGGGCTGGTGATCAACGGCGAGCTCTACCTGGGCGCGGGGGCCGCCGCAGGGGAGATCGGCTTCATGGGGCTGCCCACCTGCGACGAGGAGCTGGGGGGATCCAATGGCCCGGCCAGCGGCTGGCCAGGCATCGTGAACCTGGAGACCCTGGCCGGGAGCCAGGCCCTCCTGGCCCAAGCCCAGCGGATCGCCCGGGAGCAGGGCATCCAGCTGCCCGTCAACGAGCAGGGAACCGTCTCCCTCTCCGCATCGTTGTCCCTGGAGGCCATCCGAGCCCCCCTGGCCCAGCGAATCGCCCCCTACCTGGGCCTGGTGGTGGCCCAGATCGTCAACCTGATCCACCCGGACTGGATCGTCCTGGGCGGCAACCTGCGCCGCCTGAGCCCCCCCCTGCTGGGGCTGGTCCAGGAAGTGGTGGACCAGATGACCCCCTCCTGGCTCCAGGAAAAGACGGCCATCGTCCTCTCCGCCGGGGGGGACGAGATCAACCTCAAGGGGGCCATCGCCTTGATCCTGTCCGCGGCCCTGGGCGTCATCTGATCCGTTAGCTGAACTGCCGGAGGACGCCCCCGGCCCAACACGTCCGCTATCCATGAACTTCCTGCCGCTGGATCGCATCCTGAAAGAAGCCGTGCCCCAGGTGGCGCCCGCCCTGGTCTGCCGGGTGGAACAGGCCGGGGAGCTTCGCTTTCAGGCCGCCTACGGCTGGTTGGATCCAGAGGAACGACGCCGGCCCACCCGCCTGGAGAGCCCTTTCGACCTGGCTTCCTTGACCAAGCTCTTCACCGCCACCGCCTTCCTGCGCCTGGTGGATCGAGGGGACGTCGGCCTGGACCAGCCCCTGAGCCGCGTGCTCCCGGAATTCGCCGGGGATCGGCCCCTGGGGGGCGCGGAGGACCCCCTGAGCAAGGAGCCCCTGCCTCCGGACCCTCGCTGGGTCGGGCAGCGGGCGCCCAGCCAGCGGATCACCTTCCGTCAGTTGCTCACCCACACCAGCGGGCTGCCGGCCTGGCGCAGCATCTACCGCCACTGTGGACCGCCACCCCGCCCCGCCGACTTCCAGGACCCGGTGGAGGTGGCCCGGCGTCAGCGTTGTGGCCTGGAGCAGGCCGTTCGCTACCCCCTCATCTACCCGCCAGGTCAGGGCTACGCCTACAGCGACGTGGGCCTGATCCTCCTGGGCTACGCGGTGGCCCGCCTCCACGGCTCCGAGGACCTGGCCCTGGCCCTGGCCCAGCTGGTGACGGAGCCCCTGGGGCTCACGGCTCGCTTCAACCCGCCGCCGGCCCTGCACCCGAGCATCCCGCCCACCGAGTTCTGCACCTGGCGGCAGCGGCGGCTCCAGGGGGAGGTCCACGACGAGAACGCGGCGGGCATGGGCGGCGTGGCCGGGCACGCTGGGCTTTTCGGCACGGCCACGGACCTCTGCCGACTGGGCCGGCTCTACCTGAACCAGGGCGAGGATCTCCTCTCCCCGGAGCTGGTGGCCGAGAGCGTCCGGGAGCAGGTGCGCAGCGCCGAAGGAGTGCGCCGGGGGCTGGGATGGCTCCTGCCCAGCCCGCCGGACCCCTCCTGCAGCTCCCGCTTCAGCCCCCAGAGCTTCGGCCACACCGGCTTCACCGGCACCTCCCTCTGGTGCGACCCCACCCGGGAGCTCTGCGTGGCCCTTTTCACCAACCGGGTCTACCATGGCCGGGATCCCCAGGGCATCGCCCAGCTGCGCCCCCGGGTCCACGCCGCGGTGATCCAGGCGCTGGAGGGAACATGAGCCAGACTGAGCAGGTGGAGACCCTGCGCGTCGTGGGGCTGATGAGCGGCACCTCCGTGGACGGCATCGACGCGGTCCTGGCGGAGATCGGCCAGGAGGAGGGCCGCATCCGCCTGGTCCAGCGGGCCTTCTGCACCCTGGCCTGGCCCGGGGAGCTGCGGGAGCAGATCTTCCGCCTCTTCACCCAGCCGGTGATCGCGGCGGAGCTCTGTCGGGCCAACTTCCAGCTCGGGGCTCTCTTCGCCCAGGCCGCGCTGACGGTCATGGCCCAGGCCGGCCTGGAGCCGGAGGCCGTCCACCTCATCGGCAGCCACGGCCAGACCGTCTGGCACGACGTGGACGCCAGGGGCCGGGTGACCAGCACCCTGCAGCTGGGGGAGGCCGCGGTCATCGCCGAGGAGACGGGCGTGACCACCGTGGCCGACTTCCGGGTGGCGGACGTGGCCGCGGGAGGCCAGGGCGCGCCTCTGGTGGCCATCTTCGACTGGCTGATCCTGCGCCCTCCGCCCAGGCTGAACGGCGTGGAGGGGGGCTGGCGGGCTGTGCAGAACATCGGCGGCATCGGCAACGTCACCTTCCTGCCCCCAGAGGGGACGCCCGAGGAGCCCCTGGCCTTCGACACCGGGCCGGGCAACGTCCTCCTGGACTGGGCCGTGACCCAGGCCACGGACGGCCAGCAGCATTTCGACCGGGATGGCGCTCTGGCCCGCCAGGGCCGGGTCCACCAGGAGCTCCTGGCCCGCTGGCTGAGCCATCCCTACTTCCAGCAGCCGCCGCCCAAGACCACCGGCCGGGAGCTCTTCGGCCCGGCCCTGGGGCAGGCCTGGCTGGCAGAGGCCCAGGCCGCGGGGCTCTCCACCGCCGACTTCGTCGCCACCCTCACCGAGCTGACCGCGGCCTCCATCGCCCAGGCCTACGCCCGCTTCGCGCCGGGCCCGGTGGCCCAGGTGGTGGTGGGCGGGGGCGGCGGCCACAACCCGGTGCTCCTGGAGCGGCTGGCGGCCTGGCTGGAGCGGGAGTTGGGGCGGCCCGTCCCGGTGATCCGTCACCGGGCGCTGGGCATCGACGACGACGCCAAGGAGGCCCTGGCCTTCGCCCTCCTGGCCTACCTGGCCTGGCAGGGCCGGCCGGGCAACCTGCCCAGCTGCACCGGCGCTCGGGGCCCGCGCATCCTGGGCAAAATCGTCCAGGCCCCGCCAGCGGCCTCCGTGATCGCCCCAGCCCGATGAGAGCCCGATCCCGGGCCCACCCGCGAGCAGCGTCTCAAGAAAGCGAGAGCCAGCGAAAAACCATGGAACGAAAGTACGTGTTGGGCGTGGACGGCGGCGGCACCAAGACCGCCTGCGTGGTGCTGGATCGGGAGGGTCGGCTCCGAGGCCAGGGGCAGGCCGCCTCCAGCAACTGGAACAGCGTGGGGCTGGAGAATGCCCGGCGCAACACCGAGGCGGCCATCCGAGCGGCCCTGGCGGACGCGGGGATCCAGGCCGAGGAGCTGGCCTGGGCCTGCCTGGGCATGGGGGGCGTGGAGCGCCCAGCGGACCGGGAGCGCATCCAGGGGTGGCTCCAGGAGATCCTGCCTGGGGCGCCGGCCAGCATCTACAACGACGCGGTGGTGGCCCTGACCAGCGGCACCGGCGGGGAGATCTACGGGGTGGTGGTCATCAGCGGCACGGGGATGATCGTCTTCGGCTTCGACCGGGAGGGGAACCACGCCCGCTCCGGCGGCTGGGGAGCGCTCCTGGGGGATGGGGGCAGCGGCTTCGCCATGGGCTCCGCAGTGCTCAAGGCCGTCACCTGGGCCGCGGACGGCCGGGCCCCGGCCACCCGGCTCCAGGACGCGGTGCTGGACTTCCTGGGCCTCTCCGAGCCTATGGACCTCATCGACTGGGCCTACCAGGAGGAGTTCACCTGGCCCCGCTTCGCTCAGCTGGCTCCCCTGGCCGCGCAGCTGGCCGTGGAGGGAGACCGAGCGGCCCAGGCCATCATCGACCAGGCGGCGGATGACCTGGCTGTGGCCGTGCAGGCGGTGCTGGTCAACCTGGGGATGACGGACCAGGCGGTGCCCCTGGTCCTGGCCGGGGGAAACCTGCGGCCTGGCCCCCTCTTCCGCGCCCTGAGCCAGCGGCTGTCCGCCCTGGCACCCAAAGCCCAGATCATCCGACCTCAAGTCTCCCCAGCCATGGGCGCGGCCCTGCTGGCTCTGAAGGAGCTGGAGAAAGCCCGAACGGTGGATCCATGAACAACCTGGCAGACAAAACCACAGCAGACACCCACCCCCTTCCCCTGACGGAGCAGCCCAACCCCGCCAGCGCCCATCTGGACACCCTGTCGCCCCTGGAGCTGGCCCGGCTCATGAACCGGCAGGACGCGGGCGTGCCCGCCGCGGTGGCCGAGGCCCTGCCCCAGATCGCCCAGGCCATGGAGCTCATGGCCCAGGCCCTGCAAGCGGGGCGCCGGGTCTTCTACCAGGGGGCCGGCACCAGCGGTCGCCTGGCTGTGCTGGACGCGGTGGAGCTCCTGCCCACCTTCAGCCTGGAGCCGGAGCGGGTCATCCCCCTGCTGGCCGGGGGCCCAGTCGCCATGACCCGCTCCATCGAGGGGGCGGAGGACTCCCAGGAGCAGGGCCGGGCGGATCTGGCGGCCCACAATTTCCAGGCCGGGGACGTGCTGGTGGGCCTGGCGGCCAGTGGACGCACGCCCTACGTCCTGGGAGGGCTGGAGTACGCCCGGGAGCTGGGGGCGGCCAGCGTGGCCGTGGTCTGCACCCCGGGCTCGCCCATGGCCCAGGTCGCGGACCTGGCCATCGAGCTGCTCACCGGGCCGGAGGTGCTCACCGGCAGCACCCGCCTGAAGGCCGGCACGGCCCAGAAGATGGTCCTGAACATGTTGAGCACCGGGGCCATGGTGCGCCTGGGCAAGGTCTACGGCAACCGCATGGTGGACGTGCAGCCCATCAACAGCAAGCTGCGGGATCGGGCCGTGCGCATCGTCTCGGAGAGCACAGGGGTGGAGCGAACGGAGGCGCGCCGGCTCCTGGAGGAGGCCGGCTGGGCGGTGAAGGTGGCGGTGCTCATGGGGCTGGCGGGGATCGGCCCAGAGGAAGC
Source organism: uncultured Caldilineaceae bacterium (assembly GCA_964416395.1). Classification (GTDB taxonomy): domain Bacteria; phylum Chloroflexota; class Anaerolineae; order Caldilineales; family Caldilineaceae; genus S144-5. The sequence goes on from CAYQEB010000053.1 coordinate 5,730, forward strand.
CCGACAACGCCTGGCCCAGGCCCAGGGACGGGTCCGGGAGGCCCTGGCCGGGGAGTGAGAGGGGCCTGACTTCCCATGCACCTGATCATCAACGGTTGGTTCGTGGGGCAACCCACCACCGGCAGCGGCCAGTACATCCACCACCTGCTGGCCCACATGCCCCGGGAAGGCCGCCAGCACCGCTTCACCCTGCTCCTGCCCCGGGGCGCCGCCGGGGAGCGGGATTGGTCCCAGGAGTGGCCGGGTGTGGCGGTGCGCAGCCTGCCCTTGCCCCGGCTGCCCGCCCCCCTGGCCAAGCTCTGGTGGGAGCAGGTGATCGTCCCCGCTCAGGCCCGACGCCTGGGCGGGGACGTGCTCTGGACGCCCTACTGGGCCGGACCCCTCTGGCAGCCCCTGCCCGTGGTGGTCACCGTCCACGACCTGATCCCCCGGCTTCTGCCCGAGTATCGGGGTGGCCTGGCCAACCGCCTCTACACGGCCCTGGTCAGCTGGACGGCCCGGCGGGCTGCGGCCATCCTCACGGTGAGCCAGGCCAGCGCCCGGGACATCGTGGCCCACCTGGGCGTGCCGGAGGAGCGGGTCTTCCCGGTGCACCATGGCCCCAACCTGGCCGGCGCGCTCCCGCCTTCAGCCGAGGAGCGCGCTCGGGTCCGCGACCGCTACCGGCTACCGGAGCGGTTTTTCCTCTATCTGGGGGGCTTCGACGTGCGCAAAAACGTGGGGACAGTGCTGCGGGCCTACCGGCGCTTCCTGGAGATGGGGGGCGATCCAGGGGTGAAGCTGGTGGTGGCGGGGAAGTTGCCGGAGCGGGAGACGCCCTTCTTCCCGGACCCCCAGCGGCTGGCCGAGGAGCTGGGGGTCCGGGATCAGGTTCACTTCGTGGGCTGGGTGGCGGAGGAGGACAAGCCTGCTCTCTACGCCCTGGCCACCGCCTTCCTCTTCCCCAGCCGCTACGAGGGCTTCGGCATGATGGTCCTGGAGGCCATGGGGGCGGGCTGTCCGGTCGTCACGAGCGAGGGATGAAGCAGATCTGCTCTGCGGCCAGGGCCGGGTGGTCGTAGCCGAAGTGGTCGGTGATCTGCCAAAGGGCTTCGTTCTCCTGGAAGATGGAGGCCACGGCCTGGCAGGCCTCTTCCGGATCCCCGCTGGCGGCAAAGCTCTCCAGCCACTTCTGGGAGGCCTGGGAGTAGCCGCTCTCGGGCTGGCCGGCCTGGAGCAGGGCCAGGGCGGTGCGGGCCTGGGCCATCTGACCGTCCAGGGCCAGGGCCTGGATCAGGCGGAAGCTGGCCAGCCCCTGAAGCAGCTGCAGCTCCTCCTCCGCCGAGATGCCGAAGAGGCTGCAGGCCTGGAGGTCCGGGTCCTCCAGCGCCTCTCGGTAGAGCTGGATGGCCGGTCCGTAGCCCAGAACCTGGGAGGCCTGCAGGGCCACATCCGCTTCCACCAAGCGCAGGCCCAGGCAGTCACTCCCCTCCGCATCCCGGTCGTAGCGCCAGCTGATGCGCTGGAAGGGCGCGCCGTCCACGCTCTGCCAGATCTCCTCATGAGGCACGGCCAGGCCGCCGCCCGGCGTGCCGCTGACCCCACCCACCAGGCGGATCTGCTGGCCCTGGCCTGGGCCGTCGTCCGGGACCGGCTCGATGAAGACCTGCCCCTCGGCAATGGCCGCGCCGGGCTGGATGGCATCCTGGTACTCCTGGTTCTCCTCGTCCCAGCGGACGGCCTGGACGCTGGTCACGCAGAAGGTGGAGCAGCTCTCCACGGTCCAGATGAGCTCCGGCTGGCCATCCCCGTTGGCGTCGCCCACGGCCAGGGGGGCGGGCTGGCCGTAGATGGCCGGGGCCATGGCCAGGTTGTAGCCGCCCTGATCGTCCGCGTGGAAGACGAAGACGCCCCCCTCCGCGCCGCCAGGACCGTAGCCGGCATCGCTGATGATGGTGGGGAAGACGATCAGGTCGTTGCGACGGTCCCCGTTCAGATCGTAGACCAGCACCGCGCCCCGCTCGTCGGTCATGGCGTCACAGACCCGCAGCCACGCCTCCACCACCAGGAGATCGTCCTGGGCCCCGGCCATCACCTCCGGGAGCACCTCCCGGTAGCCGGCCAGGGTCTCGGGACAGGAGGGCAGGTCCGCCTCCACAGCCGCGGCGGGCACGGCGGCCTCTGGCTGCTCCTCTGCTGGTTGCTTGGCCTCCTCTGCTGGAGCCTCCTCGGCTGG
>CAYQEB010000053.1:8044-9369 GCA_964416395.1 uncultured Caldilineaceae bacterium
GCTGGAGCCTCCTCGGCTGGGGACTCTTCAGCTTTGGGTTCCTCGGCTGGGGGTTCCTCGGTGGCCTCTGGAGGAGTGGCTTCTGGGGCCACCGGCTCCACGATGGGCGCCTCCACGTCCAGGACCGGACAGACGTCCGCGGCGTGGAAGGTGGGGTTGGCGTAGCCGTAGTCGGCCAGCACCTCCACCACCGCGGGGTTCTCCTCCGCGTAGGCGTTCACCGTCGCGCAGGCGGCCACCGGATCGCCGCTGGCCTGGTACTCCGCCAGCCAGAGCTGGGCCACCTCGGTGTAGATCTGGTCCGGATAGGTGGCGGCCAGCTGTTCCACCAGGGCCGCGGCCGTCTCCGGGTCACCGGTGTATCCGCTGAGGAGGGCCAGGCGGTAGAGGCTGAAGCTGCGCAGCTCATCCAGCTCATCGGGCCGGGTCCAGCAGGCCACCAGGTCCGTGTTGACGATGGCCTCCTCGTACAGGGCCTGGGCCTCCTCGAAGGCCAGGTCCTCCGCGAAGGCGCGGTTGGCGTCGATGACCAGGTGGTAGAGGCAGTCACTGGCGCCGAAGGTCTGGCTGAGCTGGATGTAGGGGGCGCCGTCCGGGCTGCCCCAGACCTCGGTGCGGGAGCGCTGGGGGCCAGCCCCCACGCTGCCGTAGACCCCGCCGGTGAGGACCAGCTCCTGGCCGCTGCCGGCCGGATCCACGTCCTCCAGGGAGACCTCCGCGTAGGCCATGGTGATGGTGCCCACGGTCCAATCCTGCCAGGCGCTGCCGTCCCAACTGCGGATGTAGACAGTGTCGAAGCAGGTGCTGGCCCCGCAGGTGGTGTCCTGCCAGACCACATCCATCTGTCCGTCCAGGTTCACGTCGTCCACGGCCAGGAGGGCCACCTCGCCCGCGGCTCGGGCCCGGTAGGCCTGGACGAAGCCGTCCTGGCTGCCGTTGAAGAGGATCAGGTCGCTCTTGCGGAAGGGGCTCTCCTGCCCGGTTTCCTGCCCATTCTCCTGGTAGAGGAGCACCAGGTCGTCCAGGCCGTCGCCGGTCAGGTCCGCCACCACCGGGCTGGTCTCGCCCTGGACCTGGCAGGCTTCCAGGAAGGCCAGCAGCCCATCCACGCCGGTGACCTCCGCCTCCGCGAAGGGGCCGGCGCCGTTCAGCGCGTCCAGGAAGCGGTCCGGGTAGTCGGCGAAACGCTCTGGACAGGCAACCTGGGCCGGCTCCACGGCTTCCGTGGGCTCGACCGTGGGGGTCTCGGTGGGCTCGACTGTGGGAGCCTTGGTAGGCATCTCTGTGGGAGTCTCCGTGGGGAGCGCCGTCGGGGTCGCGGTGGG
>CAYQEB010000053.1:9469-26365 GCA_964416395.1 uncultured Caldilineaceae bacterium
TTCCGTCCCGGCGGGCCCGGGCTGGGATGGCGTGGCAACAGGCCGCTCGGGGGTCGCGCCGGGCTTGGGCGGGATGAGCAGCTTCTCCCCCACGTAGAGGACCAGGCCCGGCCGGACCGAGCGGGGGTTCACCGCCATGAGCAGGCGCATGGGCACTTCGAACTCCTCCGCGATGCCGCTCCAGTAGTCTCCGGGCTGCACCTCGTAGTACTGCTCCTCGGCCGGCTGGGGCCGGGGCGCCGGGATGAAGAGCTTCTCTCCGGTGATGAGCCAGCCAGAGTAGCGGACCGCCTGGGGATTGGCCTCCTGGAGCTGGGCCACGGTCAGGCCCACCTGCTCGGCCACGGAGGTCCAGGTGTCGCCTCGCTGGACGGTGTAGTAGTAGCCCTCCTCTTCCTGGGCGCTGGCCTGTCCCATGCCCAGGGCCAGGAGCAGGGCGACGGTCACCAGGGCCAGGATCCAGAGGCCGAGGGCGCGCTTGGCGCCAGGGTTCAGAGCAAAGCCGGGGTGGAGATTGCGGGCAAAAGTCTTCATCGTTGACTCCCTACTTGGCTGGGACGAGTTGGGGGTTTGGAGTGAGGAGGCGGTCTGCCCAGAGGCGGGGGACCGTCCGCAAAATGGCTGGGAAAAAAGATATAGCCTTTCCTGGTGGATGTTGTGGCTAGTATACCCGTGGGCGGGCATTCAGACAACTAGCAAATGGCCCAGTTCCAGGCCGCCGGAGAGGAGCAGAGGAGGTCACAGCCACTCCTGGAGCTCGGGCGTGCACTCCAGGATCAGGTCGGCGTCGGCCAGGTCGTCCTCCGTGCCCAGCCCACAGAGCACGCCGCAGGTGATCATGTCCATGGCCTGGGCCGTGCGCAGGTAGACGGTGGTGTCGTTGACGATCAGGCACTCGTCCGGCGCGTGGCCGATGGCTGTCATGCCCTGGTGCAGGGCCTCGCTGGCCGGGGCCAGGCTGCGCAGCGCGTCCGCGGTGACCATGGCCGAGAACAGCTCCAAGGAGAGACCAGCCCGCTGGAGGAAGATCCGCACCTCCTCCAGTGAACGGCTGGTGACCATGCCCAGCCGGTAGTGGGCCGCCAGGTTCCGCAGCAGATCCGGCACATCCTCCACCGGCTCCAGATCCGAGGCGGGCGCGTAGCCCCGCAGCCGGTTCAGCCGAGGCCGGAGGCGCTCCAGATCCTCCTGCAGCTGCAGCCAGGTGAGCAGCCCGATGAGGCCGTCGATGGGGCGCTCGGACAGGATCATGAGCCGGCGGAAGAAGCGGCGGCGCTGCTCCTGGGGCCAGTAGCGCTCGAAGCGGGCGGTGCGCTCCAGCATCTCCTCCACGAAACGCCAGTCCCGCTTGGCCAGGGGGCCGTCCAGGATGAAGAGCACGGCCCGCACCCGACGTCCGGCGATGAGCCCGGGGATGCGCACCCCCGGCGCCTTCTCCGGGGACTCGAAGGGCTCCAGGTCCTGGAGTTTGCGGAAGACGTAGATGAGGATGGTGCGGGCGCTGGCGATGGTGGGGGTGGCCAGGAGCACGCCCAGGAAGCCGAAGACCAGGGCCGCGCTGACGATCCCGGTGAAGGTGACGGCCGGGTGCAGGCGCACTCGACGCCCCACCAACCGCGGGATCAGGTAGACGCTCTCGATCTGGGTGATGAGCACGTAGATGCCCAGGACGATGAGGGCGAAGGTGAGGTTGTTCACCGGCATCCAGGTGGAGCCCTGGAAGAGGGCCACCAGGGTGCCGATGGCCCCGCTGATCCCCGGCCCCACCGTGGGCAGGAACTCCATGATGCCGGCCAGCAGGGCCAGACCGGCCGCGTTGGGCAGCCCCACGATGGTCATGGCGATCCAGGTCATGATGCCGATGACCAACCCCAGCAGGGCCTGCCCCCGCAGGAAGGCGTGCCAGATGTCAGTCAGCTCCCGGCCCAGGAGGCGCATCTCCTCGGTGTAGTCCGCCGGGATCAGGCTGAAGAGGGAGCGCTGAAGCTTGTTCAGGTCCTTGAGCAGCCAGAAGGTGAGGACCAGCACGTAGAGGGTGGTGAAGACTGTGGTGGTCAGGCTCAGGGCGAAGTCCAGGGCGCCAGCCGCCGCGGGGGAGAGGATGTCCTGGAGGATGGCGCCCAGTTGCTGGAGCATCCCCTCCACGCTGAGCTCGTACTCGCCCAGGGTGAAGAGGGGGCCCGGCACCGCGGTCTGCAGGTCCTGGACCAGGGCCTCCAGGGCCACCCGCAGGGAGAGGAAGGAATCCACCAGCCGGGGGATGAAGATGACCGGGGTCAGGGCGATGAGGGCCAGGAGAATGAGGTAGATGAGGGCGATGGAGAGCCCCCGGCTCCAACCGCTGCGGCGCTGGATCCAGTTCACCGGCCGCTGGAGGACAAAGGTGAGGAGCAGGGCGATGATGGTGGGCCGGATCATCACCCGGAAGGTGACAAGGAGCGCCACGGCCAGCAGGGAGAGCAAGGCCACGACGATGATCTTGGTGGTGGTGTTCCAGCGGGTGGAGGTCATGTCCGGGCGCAGGGTGGCGGGGTGAAGGCTCCGGGCAGGCTATTCGAAATAGGTGATGCGCTCCAGGGGCCAGTAGCGGAGCCAGGCCTTCCCCACGATGCTGCTACGGTGAATAGGCCCGAAGACCCGGCTGTCGTTGCTGTTGGCCCGGTTGTCCCCCAGGACGAAGTAGCTGTCCGGGCCCAGGGTCACCGGAGCCAGGTTGGCGCTATCCGCGAAGCGCTCCTCGGGCTCGGGGATGGCCTGGCCGTTGATGTAGAGGATCCCGTTCCGGATCTCCACCGTCTCTCCAGGCAGGCCCACGATGCGCTTGATCAGGAGCTCGTCCATGGTGGGCAGATCCACCACCACGATGTCGAAGCGCCTTGGCGGGTGCAGGCGGTAGCTCACCTTCTCGATGACCAGCCGCTCCAGAGGGTGCAGGTTGGGCTCCATGCTCTGGCCGTAGACCACGGTGGCCTGGGCCAGGAAGAGGTGGATGGTGACGGCCAGCACGATGGCCGGCAGGATGATCTGGATCACCTCTTTCAGGAAGAAGCGGACGAAGGAGAAGGGGGACATCCCCGCTTCCGGAGGGGGCCCGGGATCGTTAGGAAGATCCTCGAGCCGGGGCGGCCCGGAGGTGGCGTTGGGCGAATTGAGATCGGCGGAGGAGGTCGACAGGCGTTCGTTCGGGTCCATGATCGGGATGCTCCACGATGGCGATGCAGGGAAGATACGCGGTACAGACCGGGCTGGCGACAGCAAGGCTGCGCCCCGGGGCGTCACAACATGCCCTCACAGTATACCAAACCTGGGCCTGAAGGGCATACAGGCTGGGCAGAGGGAAAAATAGCAAGAGGGAAAAACAGAAGTCGGGAAGGGACAATCCTAGAGAGACAATCCTGGAAGGGACAAAAAGACGCCGAGGGAGAACAGTTCTCCCCCGGCGTTCTCTCGTCTTTCCGGCCCTGCCTGGGTCTCAGGCAGGCTTAGCGCCGAGGGCGGGAGTCGTGACGCCGACCGCCGCGACGGTCGTTGCCTCGACGATCACCGCCCCGGCCGCCGCGCCGATCCCGGCCACCACCGCGCCGGCCGCCCCGGTCCTTCTCTCGGGCTTCCTCCGCGGTCCAGCCTTCCAGGACAGCCTGGCGGCTCAGGCGCACCTTGCCCGAGGCCGGGTCCACGTCGATGACCATGGCGGTGAGCTCATCGCCCACCCGGGCCACCTCTTCCACGTTCTCCACCCGGTAGTCGGCCAGCTGGCTGATGTGGACCATGCCGTCCACGTTCGGGGTGAGCTTCACGAAGACGCCGTAGGGCTCGGTGCGCACCACCACGCCGGTGTAGATCTTGCCCACTTCCACCTCCTCGGTCATGGACTCGATCTCGGCCCGGGCCTGCTCGGCCAGGGCGCCGTCGGCGCCGGCGATGAAGACGGTGCCGTCCTCCTCGATGTCCACCTTCACCTTGTACTTCTCCTGCAGAGCCCGGACAGTCTTGCCGCCGGGGCCGATGATCTGGCCGATCTTGGCCGGATCGATGTGGACAGTCAGGATGCGCGGAGCCAGCGGGCTCAGCTCGGCCCGGGGCTCGGGAATGACCGCCAGCATCTTGTCCAGGATGTAGAGCCGACCTTGGCGGGCCTGCTCCAGGGCCTCCCGGAGGATGTTGAAGTCCAGCCCCTTGATCTTCATGTCCATCTGCAGGGCGGTGATGCCATGCTGGGTGCCGGCCACCTTGAAGTCCATGTCGCCCAGGGCGTCCTCCATGCCCTGGATGTCGCTCAGGACCTGGTAGGCGCCGCTCTCCGGGTCCTGGATCAGCCCCATAGCGATCCCGGCCACCGGGGCGTCGATGGGCACGCCAGCGTCCATCAGGGCCAGGGTGCTGCCGCAGACGGAAGCCATGCTGGTGGAGCCGTTGCTGCTCAGCACCTCGCTCACCAGACGCAGGGTGTAGGGGAAATCCTCTGGGATGACCGGGAGCAGGGCTCGCTCGGCCAGGGCGCCGTGACCGATCTCTCGGCGCTTGGGACCTCGCAGGGGATAGGCCTCACCTGTGCTGTAGGGCGGGAAGTTGTAGTGGTGGATGTACCGCTTCTCTTCCTCGGGCTGGAGGGTGTCCAGCCGCTGGGCTTCGCCCGGTGTGCCCAGGGTGGCGATGGTGAGCACGTGGGTTTCGCCGCGCATGAAGAGGCCGCTGCCGTGCACCCGCGGGATGCGCCCCACCTGCACCTGGATGGGCCGGATGGTCTTGGGATCCCGACCGTCCGGTCGCCGCCCTTCCTGGAGGATGCGCTGGCGAATGGCCTGCTTGACCAGGGCAGCCATGGCCTCGGCCACGTCCACCGCGGAGACCTCGCCGGACTCCAGCTTGTCGGCCAGGGCCGCGTCCACCTCGTCCTGGATCTGGCGCAGGCCCTCCTTGAAGCCCATCTTGTCCCGACCTTCCGCCACCAGGGCCTGGATCTTCTCCTTGGCCAGATCCTCCACCAGTTTCACGGTCTCTTCCTTGGGCAGGAAGACCTTGTAGTCGGTCACCTTGGGCTTGCCCAGGTCCGCCTGCATCTGGCGGATGGTCTGGATCACCGGCTGCATGGCCTCGTGGGCCAGGCGCAGGGCCTCCAGGACAATGTCCTCCGGCAGCTCATGGGCGCCGGATTCCACCATGAGGATGTTCTCCTCGGTGCCGGCCACGTGCAGGTCCAGGGTGCTGTGTTCCATCTCCGAGGCGGTGGGGTTGAGGATGTACTCCCCGTCCACGTAGCCCACGGAGACGCCGCCCACCGGCCCGTTCCAGGGGATGTCGCTGATGGCCAGGGCCGCGGAGGCGGCGATGATGGCCAGGGGATCCAGCAGGTGTTCTCCGTCGGAGCTCAGGGCGGTCAGGATGACCTGGACGTCGTTGCGGAAGCCCTTGGGGAAGAGGGGCCGCAGGGGCCGATCCACCAGACGGCAGAGCAGGATGGCCTGCTCGCTGGGGCGCCCTTCCCGGCGGAAGAAGCTGCCCGGGATGCGCCCGGCCGCGTAGAGCTTCTCCTCGAAGTCCACCGTCAGGGGGAAGAAGGCGATCCCGGGTCGGGGCTCCCGGCTCATGGTGGCCGTGGCCAGGATCACCGTGTCGCCGCTGCGCACCGTCACCGCGCCGCCGGCCTGCTGGGCCAGCACGCCGGTCTCGATGGCCACAGGCCGATCCCCCACATGGGTGACGTAGGTCTTGCCGCCGTCAAAGAGGCGGAGTTTCTCCACTAGGTCTTCGGGTGTGTCGTGCACTGTCTGCACCTCGTTGCTGCTTGTACTCATTTTTCTTCTCCTTCTGGTTCGCCCAGGGCGCTGTTCACTGCCCCAGGCCGCTACGTTGTTGCTGTGGCCTCGTCCCAGCATGTGGGCCGCTCACTGCGGATGCCCCGCTTGTGGGCGCCGCAGTGGAAGCGCCACGCGCGAAAAGGGCCACTGCCCGATCGATAGCCCGATCGTTCGACAGAGGCCAGCTGTCTTTGCACAGTGAACCGTGGGAGATGCTCTCTGGGCGGACGAGGTGCGGAACTGGAGAGTGAGGCGAAACGGGACGATTTCGTCCCACTCTCCAATGCCGGACCTCGCACCCAGCTCAGGAGCATGCTGCCCTGGTTGCTGGCTTCAACGGCTGGTGCCTGTCGAAGGATCCGAGCGAAAGCTGTTGCCGACGTCACTTCCAGTCCCCGGGCCAGGCGTCGGCTCAACCGGGCCGGGGAGAATGCAAAAAGGGGACGGTTCGATCAAGCCACCGCCCCCCCTGCTTCCATTATCGTCGCAGACCTAGCCGCTCGATGAGCTGGCGATAGCGCCGGTGATCTTTCCGGGCCAGATAGGCCAGCTGCCGCCTGCGCTGCCCAACAAGCTTCAACAGGCCCCGGCGAGAGCCTTCGTCGTGCTTGTGGGTCTTCAAGTGCTCGATAAGCGCATTGATCCGCGTGGTCAACAGCGCCACCTGCACCTCCGGTGAGCCCGTATCGTTCTCGCTGATACGGAACTCCTCGATGATCTCGGTTTTTTCCTGCTTCGTGATGCTCATTCGGTACTCCTAGCTCCTTTCTTTGGGAAACCCAAGGTCTACGTGACCCTGGCAGAGAGCATGCGCCCGCCGTTCGGGGAAGGCAGGTGGCCAAGACAGCGCTGGAATACCAAGGCGACTGTCCCAGCTGAACGTGAATACTATAGCATACTTTGCCTGGATCATCAAATTTTCAGGGAGAGCCTCCTAAGCGGACATTAAATTTTCAGGCCGCTGCCAGGGGAGCTCGGGACGATGAAAACGGCCCAGCGGACGCCTGGCCACCCTCGCCCAGAAACGCACCGACGCGGGCTTTGGTTCCCCCCGCTCCCACCTGACCTTCCGGGAGGCTGGGAGCCTCCCGGAAGGCGCGCCCCCCGAAACATGAAGCCCGCTCACTTGCCCCCATCCCCTCGATCTGCTACTCTGGAGACGCGCGGAAGGCAGCTCTTCCGCCCGGCCTTTGGCTCGAACGACCACCGGATCTTCTGGGAAGCTGGAAGCCCCGGAAGAACGGGCAGCCTCTACAGATCGGCATGGACACTCTGCGCGGCGTCATCGAGCGCATCACCTTCCACAATCCGGAGAACGGCTACACCGTGGCCAAGCTGGCCCCGGAGCGCCGCCCGCGCCACCTGCAGCCCTGGGACAAAGAGGTGGCCATCGTGGGGAACATGGCCGGGATCAACGTGGGTGAGGCTGTGGAGATCCAGGGGCGCTGGACGGTCCACCCGGAGTACGGCAAGCAGTTCATCGTGGAGCGCATGCGCACGGTCCTGCCGGCCACCATCGCCGGGCTGGAGAAGTACCTGGGCAGCGGGCTGATCAAGGGCATTGGCCCGGTCACTGCCCGGCGCATCGTGGCCCACTTCGGGCTGGAAACCCTGGAGGTCATCGAGGAGGAGCCGGAGCGGCTGCTGGAGGCGCCCGGCGTGGGGCGCAAGCGGGTGGCCATGATCACCCAGGCCTGGGCCCAGCAGCGGGCCATCAAGGAGGTGATGATCTTCCTCCAGAGCCATGGGGTGAGCACCAGCCTGGCCACCAAGATCTACAAGCAGTACGGCGACCAGGCCATCCCCATCGTGCGGCAGCACCCCTACCGGCTGGCCCAGGACATCTACGGCATCGGCTTCCTCACCGCGGACAAGATCGCCCGCTCTCTGGGCATCCCACCGGACGCGCCCCAGCGCATCGCCGCAGGGGTGGAGTACGCCCTGAACCAGGCCACAGACGAGGGGCACGTCTTCCTGCCCAGCCGGGAGCTCCTGGTCCAGGCCGCCCAACTCCTGGAGGTGACGCCAGAGCAGGTGGCCCAGGGGCTACTGGCCCTCCAGGGGGAGGATCGAGTGAAGCTGGCTCCGGGCCCTGGCCAGGAAGCCCTGCCGCCCCTTTCGCCGAAGCCGTCCCCCAGCTCGTCCCAGCCGGAGCTGCTGGTGATGGCGGAGAGCCGAGCCCGCTACCAGGTGGGGCCGGAGATCTCCCCCCAGACCCTGCTCCAGGAGGAGCCGGCCGTCTACCTGACGCCCCTCTACTTCAGCGAGGCCGGGGTGGCCAACCAGCTGCGCCGCCTGCTCCAGGACGGGACGAGCCGTCTGGCCCCCTTCGCTCGGACAGACTGGGCGACGGTCTTCCGGCAGCTGGCCCAGGCCACGGGCTTCCAGCTGGCGCCCCAGCAGCAGGAGGCGGTGCGGGCCGCCCTGACCCACCGGCTGACGGTGCTCACCGGGGGGCCGGGCACGGGCAAAACCACCACTGTGCGCAGCGCGCTCCAGCTCTGTCAACAGGCCGGGCGGCGGGTGCTCCTGGCGGCCCCCACAGGCCGAGCGGCCAAGCGGCTGGCCGAGACCACGGGCCAGGAAGCCAAGACCATCCACCGGCTGCTGGAGTTCCAGCCCGGGGAGGGCATGGCCTTCCGCCGCAACGAGGCGTCGCCCCTGGACGGGGATCTGCTCATCGTGGACGAGGCCTCCATGTTGGATCTGGTCCTGACCAACCACCTGCTCAAGGCCGTGCCCCCGGGGATGCACTTACTCCTGGTGGGGGATGTGGACCAACTGCCCAGCGTGGGGGCCGGCAGCGTGCTGGACGACATCATCCAGGCCATCGAGAGCGCTCAGGCCCTGGCCCGAGAGCAGACCCAGACGCCCTCTCCGGGCTTGGGTCAGCGGGACTGGCTGACCCGGCTGGCCCGCAACGCCACGGTGGTGCGTCTGAGCACCATCTTCCGCCAGGCGGAGGGCAGCCTGATCGTCCGGAACGCCCATCGGGTCAACCAGGGGCAGATGCCCATCATCGACAACGAGAAGGCCACGGATTTCTTCCTCTTCCGCACGGAGGATCCGGAGCGGGCGGCCCAGCTCTGCGTGGAGCTGGTCCAGACCCGCATTCCCCGCCGCTTCGCCATCCCGCCGGAGGACATCCAGCTCCTGAGCCCCATGCACCGGGGGGTGACCGGGGTGCGGGCCTTGAACCTGGCCCTGCAGGCGGCCCTGAACCCACCAGACGAAGCCAAGCCGGAGCGGGTGGTGGGCAGCCGGGTCTTCCGCCTGGGGGACCGGGTGATGCAGCTGCGCAACAACTACGACAAAGAGGTCTACAACGGGGACATGGGGCGGATCCTGGAGGTGGACCGGATGGAGCAGCGGGTGACCATCGAGTTCGACGGGCGGCGGGTGGCCTACGACTTCCTGGAGCTGGACGAGCTGACCCACGCCTACGCCATCAGCGTGCACAAGAGCCAGGGAAGCGAGTACCCGGCGGTGGTCATCCCTCTGCTCACCAGCCACTACATGATGCTCCAACGCAACCTGCTCTACACGGCCATCACCCGGGGCAAGCGGCTGGTGGTCCTGGTGGGTCAGCCCAAGGCCATCGCCATGGCCGTGCGCAACAACCGAGTGGAGCACCGGCACAGCGGCCTGGCCCAGCGGATCCTGGGCGACGAGGCGGAGTGACCTGTCCTGCCGGCCAGCCTGGACAGTTAGACCAGGGCAGTGGGGGCCGCAGTGAGGGCTGAATCATCGGCGATCTGAGGCTGGCGGCTGGTGGCGCGGGCCCCAGGAAGGGGGACGGGTCAGGTGCATCACCGCCTGCCGCCTCGCAGCGCCCCTCTCCGGCTCCCAACCTCGTCAAAACCGAAAAAACCAGAAAGGACCCAAACGTGAACGCGGAAACCTCGACAGCCGGAAACCAAACCCTTCCCATCGCCGTACAGCTCTACAGCCTGCGGGAATTCCCCGGCAGCTTCCAGGAGATGTTGGACCAGGTGGCGGCCCTGGGCTACCCGGCGGTGGAGCTGGTCCACAACCACGGGCTCACGGCCCAGGCCATGAGAACCGCCCTGGCCAGCAGCGGCCTGCGGGTGGTCTCGGCCCATGTCTCCTTCCAGGCGGTGACGGAGGAGACGGAGGCGGTCATCGCCTTCCACCAGGCCATCGACAACCCGGCGGTCATCCTGCCCTCCCTGCCCCGGGCGGTGATGGAGGCCCGCACGCCGGATGCCTGGCAGGAGATGGGTCGCCGGCTGGACGAGCTGGGCCGGCGCTTTCGGGCGGCGGGGCTGGGCTTCGGCTACCACAACCACGCGCCGGAAATGGCCACCGTCCAGGACAAGCGGGCCATCGACTGGCTGCTGGAGAGCGCGGCCCCAGAGCATCTCTTCTTCGAGCCGGATCTGGCCTGGGTGGTCCAGGGCGGCGCGGATCCGGTGGCCCTCCTGGAGCAGTACGCGGGGCGCTGTCCTCGGGTCCACGTGAAGGACATCGCGCCCCTGGGCCAGAACCAGGACGAGGACGGATGGGCCGACGTGGGCCACGGCGTCCTGGACTGGGACCGGCTGCTCCCGGCGGCCAGGGCGGCCGGGGCTGAGTGGTACGTGGTGGAGCACGACAAACCCCGGGATCCCCTGGGCAGCGTGGCTCGCAGCCTGGCTTTTCTGCGCCAAAAGGCGGAGCTGCTCTGAGGCTTTCTGCCGCGGACCCGTCAGGCGCCGCGGAACGGTTTCCCGTACAATTTGGGGGAACCTGGCGGGCCGCCTGGCCGTCACAGAGGGCAGAGCGCGCGGATAGACGCCCGGAAGGCAGCAAAGAAGGGCGTCCAGGGTATCTGAGAGGAGCCGAGATGGCAGAACATGCGATGTTTGCAGGCCTGGTCTTCGATGAGGAAGGCAACCCGGTGGATGTGGCCTGGGTGGGCCGAAACGCCTGCTACGTGGTAGTGGAGGACGATTTCCGCCGACACATCGACGCGGCCACAGTGGATCGCCAGGTGCTGCGCACCATCAAGGAGCAGGTGGCGGCTCACAAGGAGCTGGCCGTGGACGGTGTGCTGCAGATGATGGGCAAGGACGACCTCTTCACCAAGGTGGCGGTGGAGAGTTCCATCGAGAAGATGGACGAGGTGGTGGGCCAGCCCATCCCCGAGGAAGCCAAGCAGCTGTTGGGCATGTTGGGCTTCCGTATCGTCATCAACATCCACGGGGACGTGCTGGAGGTGGCCATGCCGGCCGGGGAGATCGACGAGGACGATCTCTAGCCCGCGCGGGTCCCGAATCCGCCGGGCCCAGGGCTCGGACAGGGGAAGGGGCCCGGGGTTCAGCCGCTCAAACGCAGCAGGGCCAAGGCTACGGCCGTCGTCCAGGGCAGGACTTGGAACTCTCCCTGGAGGACGGCCCTTTTCATTTCCGCACTGCTCAGCAAAAGCAGCTCCTGCTCCTCCAGATCGTCGGCCTGGATGGGCGCCACCGGGCGAGCGCCCTGGGCCAGGAAGAGATGGGCCCTCCCCGCGCCCCGGTTGCCATCCACCGCGTAGACGCCCAGGGCGGTCCACTCCGAGGCCTGGTGGCCCGTCTCCTCCAACAGCTCCCGCTGGGCCGCGGCCAGGGGATCCTCCCCGGGCTCCAGATAGCCGCCCACCACCGCCAGGGACACCCCGTCCACTGCGTACTTGGTCTGGCGAAAGCAGAGGAACGCCCCGTCCGCGGTCACAGCCACCACGTTGACGTAGTCTGGGGTGACGAGCCAGGGCCAGTCCGGGATCACCCGGCCGTCGGGGAGGGCCACCGCGTGCTCCTCCACCCGCAGGAACCTGCCCCGATCCAGGATGGTCTTTCGCTGCAAGGTTCGCCAGCGCTGCATGGCGGCCTCCTCCAAGCGGCTATCCGCCCCAGCCTGGTGTGGGCCTGGCCGGGAAAAGCCAGAGCGCCTCGGCCGGGCTGGTCAAGGCGCTCTGGCATGGCGCAACTCTGCTATTCCTGACGCCCGGAAGCGCCAGATCTCACCTTGGACATGGCGCTTCAACGGGAGCCCTGTGTCCAGAGATATCAGATGCCGAAGACGTCAGATGGTCGTGGTCTCGCCCTCACCGGACTTGATGCGCTGGGGCAGGCAGTAGCCCTGGCCCCGCACGGTGACCACGTAGCGGGGGTTGTCCGGATCCGGCTCGATCTTGCTGCGCAGCCGCCGCATGTGGACCCAGAGGGACTCCACTGTGCCTTTGCGCACGGGATCCCAGGCCTTGGCCAGGAGGAACCCGGGCGAGAGGACCCGCCCCCGGTTGTTGAAGAGGATGTGGAGCAGCCGGTTCTCCGTGGGGGTCAGGGTGATCTGCTTGTCCCCCAGCACGGCGTACTGCTGGGCGAAGTTGACCCGCAGGTAGTCGTCGATAGCCTGCTCCGGATCCGCCTC
This sequence comes from uncultured Caldilineaceae bacterium, assembly GCA_964416395.1. Classification (GTDB taxonomy): domain Bacteria; phylum Chloroflexota; class Anaerolineae; order Caldilineales; family Caldilineaceae; genus S144-5. Next base: position 21,679 of record CAYQEB010000053.1, read on the forward strand.
CCGGTCCGAGGCCACCCGCAGCAGCACCCGGCGGATGCGGGCGGAGAGCTCGCTGAAGTCGAAGGGCTTGGTCACGTAGTCCTCGGCGAAGCGGTTCAGCCCCTCCACCTTGGTGTCCGTGTCGGAAAGGGCGGAGAGGAAGATGATGGGGATATCCCCCATGCGCCGCAGCTCCGCCGCCACCGCGAAGCCGTCCATGCCAGGCATCATAATGTCCAGCAGGACCAGGTGGGGCAACCCTTCTTTCTGGATCAGCTCCAGGGCCTCGGGGCCGCTGCTGGCGGTGAGCACATCGTACCCTTCCCGCTGCAGGCGCAGGTTCAGCAGAAGGCGGGTGTCCGCGGCATCGTCCACTACCAGGATGCGGGTCGACTCCGTGTTGTTGGCTTGGGTCTCGGCCATGATAACCTCTTTCTATGCTGGCTAAGTGGTGCCTAATGATTCAGATGGGTGGAAATACTGGATGGGTGGAAACATTTGTCGGGAAAACTGCGCGAAACCGGAAAAGCGAAGGATCTGCCACACGGTTCGGGGTTTCAAACTGAGTTTCACATTGACAGAGTTTCACATTGACATTGGAAGGCCTAATTGCATTTCTAAGGATATCTGAGGCAATCTACGGATATCCACAGTTCAAAAATGCCAGCCAAATTTAACGCTAACATACATTCGCTGGCAATTCACACCAATATCCTTTCGATATCGAAAGTTGCAGTGGGGGAAAGAGTCAAGTTCAGGAGAGAGTCGCCGAAGTTGTAATCGGTTTCACACAGTATACACCAATTCTTTTTCCCGCTCAAGTTAAGAATAACAGATTACGCCCGTTTTCAAGCTGACAATTTCCGACCAAAATGTAAATTCTCAATAAGTCATTGCTGCACGATTCCACCGGTTTCGAACGATTCACTGTAAACAGGCTAACCATTCTGCCGAGAAACCAACAATCTTTTCTAGATCCTTCGTCAATTAGCCTGCAACAGCAGAAACCTTCCCTGTTCCTTTCCACCCGTGAACGCTTACCCAAAATTTCACTTCGTAGCAGGGCATACACGGGAACGGGGAGGGAATTTGGTAAAATCGCCTCAAATTGGTAGAGTTATGGCCACTTGGAAGATGCCCAAACGATGCTCGAAGAGCGCTCAAATCGAACGAGGCCCGAGCCAGGACAGCGCCCGGATCGACATAGCGCTCGCAAAGCTGTCACGGACATCGAACCCTAGCCAGACTCCCCACCGACTGGAAACCGAACCCAACCCACACATCCCCTGGTGAACCATTTCATGAACCACAAACCCAGATCCACCAATCGACTCTTCTCCTTCTTCCTTGTTCTGGCCCTGGTGCTAGGCGCCTTCACCGCCGGCAACGTGACCGGCTTCATGGCCCGCTCTGTGGCCGCCTCCCAGGAACCGGCCGAGTTCGCCGTCTTCTGGGAGGCCTGGGACCTGGTGGTGGCCCATTTTGTGGACCGAGACCGCATCGACTTCCGGGCCATGACCTACGGCGCCATCCAGGGCATGCTCAGCAGCCTGGGCGACGAAGGGCACACCGCCTTCCTCTCTCCGGAAGAGCTGGCACAGCACGAGTCCAGTCTGGAGGGCTCTTACCAGGGCATCGGCGCCTACGTGGCCATGGAGGACGGCCAGGTGATCATCGTGGCCCCCATCGCCGGCTCCCCCGCGGAGGAGGCTGGCATTGTGGCCGGGGACGTGATCCTGGCCGTGGACGGGGAGCCCATCACCGATCAGACCCTCTCCCAGGTCATCTCCCGCATCCGCGGGCCAGCCGGCAGCCCGGTGATCCTCACGGTGCTCCATCCGGACGCAGAGGAGGCGGTGGAGATCCGAGTGGTGCGGGGGCAGATCAAGCTGCAGAGCGTGGACTGGGCCCGGATCCCCGGCCAGGAACTGGTCTACGTTCAGGTCAACCAGTTCGCCGCGGAGACCAGCCAGGAGCTGAAGGCCGCTCTCCAGGAGATCCAGGAGGCGCGCCGCCAGGGCGAACCCATCCAGGGCATGATCCTGGACCTGCGCAACAATCCCGGAGGGTACGTCCGAGAGGCCACGGCTGTGACCAGCCAGTTCCTCTCCCCAGGCCAGGTCATCTTCCTGGAACAGGACGCGGAGGGCAACATCCAGAAGTACAAGTCCCGGGGCTGGGGCCTGGCCCGGAAGATCCCCCTGATTGTGCTCATCAACCAGGGGACGGCCAGCGCCGGCGAGATCACCGCCGGGGCCCTGCAGGAGAACGGCCGGGCCCAGCTGGTGGGGGAGACCACCTTCGGCACCGGCACGGTCCTCAACCAGTTCAACCTGAGCGACGGCTCAGCCATCCTCCTGGGAGTGACCAACTGGCTCACCCCCAACGGGCGGCTCATCAAGGGCCAGGGCATCGAGCCGGACATCCCCGTGGAGCAGCCGGCCACTGTCACCTTGCTGGACGCTCGCCAGCTGCGGGAGATGACCCCGGAGGAGGTGCTGGAAAGCGAGGACGCCCAGTTCCGCAAGGCCCTGGAGCTCCTGAACAGCGCCGAGCCGGCTGGGCAGCAGGCCGGCGCCAACCACCCTCGGCTGCCCACCCTGGAGCTGCAGCCAGGCTTGCCGGAGGGTCCTTTGCAGGTGCATTGAGTTGATGGCGGGGTTACGCTGAAGACGGGGTTGAAGAGAATGGCAGATCCAGAGAGGCTGGGCCGAAACATGGCTCAGCCTCTTTTCGATCGCCAGCCCAGGCGGCGGTTAGAACCGTCCCCAGTTGGAGCAGTCTGTAGCTGGGGTGGCGGGGGTCAATCTGGCGGCGCGTAGAGGTGATGCTCCCGGATGTAGCGCTCCACCAGGCGGGGCACCTGATAGCGGATGGGCTGGCCTGTGCGCACCCGGGCCTGGATGGTGTGGCTGGCGATCTCCAGCTCCGGCATGTCCAGGATGATCACCCGCTCCTGGATGCCTGGCAGCTCCCGATTCAGGTAGTCCCAGTCCAGGGTGATGTCGTAGCGGCGCAAGGCCACCAGCCTGCAGTTCTCCACCAGCCAGCGAGCCTCGTGCCAGTTGGGCAGATCCTGCAGGCTGTCGGTGCCCATGAGGAAGTAGAGCTCCACCTGGGGGCCCACCCGCTCCCGGACGATGCGCACCATGTCCGCGGTGTAGTGGGGGCCCGGCCGATCCGCGTCCACCCGGCTCACGTGGATGTACTCGCTGTCCGCGGTGGCCAGCTGGGCCATGCGCAGCCGGTGCTCCACCATGGTCAGCCGCCGATCGCGCTTGTGAGGGGGATCCCCGGCCGGCACCAGGTAGACCCGATCCAGCCCCAGCTGGAACCAGGCCTCCTCCGCCAGGATCAGGTGGCCGATGTGGATGGGATCGAAGGTGCCCCCGAAGATGCCGATGCGACGCCGACCGTCGCCGTCCGCCGGGTCCTCCCCCGAGTGGCCCTGCAGCAGCTCGTCCATGCCCTACTCCCCGAAGGCGTTCTCGTAGCCCCAGACCAGCTCCACATCCCCGATGAGAACCGTGTCCCCTTCCTGGACGCCGGCCTCCCGCAGGGCATCGGTGACGCCCAGGGCCTTCATGATGCGCTGGAAACGCATGGCCGCCTCGTAGTAGTCCCAGTTGGTCATCTTGGCCGCCCGTTCGATGGCGATGCCCCGCACCCGCCAGGTGTGCTCGTCCACCCGCTCGATGGTGAAGGCCCTCTCGTCCACCTCCGGGCGGATCTCGATGACCTCTTCCGCTGGCGCTTCCTCTTCCGCTGGCAGGGCCTCCAGCATCTCCTTGACCTTGTAGAGCAGCTTCTGGACGTTCTCCCCGGTCACCGCGCTGATGGCCATGACCGGCAGTCCCCGCTCCTCCATGGCCTTCTTGATCGCGGGCCATTTGGCCTGGGCCTCGGGGAGGTCGATCTTGTTCAGGACCACGATCTGGGGCTTCTCCGCCAGCTTGGGGTTGAAGAGGGTCAGCTCCTGGTTGATGGCCTCGAAGTCACCCAGGGGATCCGGGCTGGCCCCGTCCAGCAGGTGGATGAGCACCCGGGTCCGCTCGATGTGACGCAGGAAGTCCAGGCCCAGGCCCACCCCCTCGTGGGCCCCCTCCAGCAGGCCAGGGATGTCCGCCAGGACGATCTGCTGGTGATCCACCTCGGCCACGCCCAGGTTGGGGGCCAGGGTGGTGAAGGGGTAGTCGGCGATCTTGGGCTTGGCCCGGCTCACCACGCTGAGCAGGGTGGACTTGCCCGCGTTGGGCACGCCGATAATGCCCACGTCCGCCAGCACCTTCAGCTCCAGCTCCAGCCAACGCTCCTCCCCGGGCTCCCCCTTCTCCGCGATGCGGGGAGCGGGGTTGCGGTCCGACTTGAAGGCCGCGTTGCCTCGGCCGCCCCGGCCGCCTCGGGCCACCAACACCTCCTGGCCCGGCCGCACCAGGTCCGCGAGGATCTCCCCCGTCTCCGCGTCCCGGACCACCGTCCCCGGCGGCACGGGGATGCGCAGATCCTTGCCCGCGGCGCCGGTCTTGTTGCTGCCTCCGCCGTGGCCGCCTCGGCCCGCCCGAAAGTGGACCTGGCGCTTGAAATGTTGCAGGGTGGTCAGGTTGGGGTCCACATAGAGGTAGACGTGGCCGCCCCGGCCGCCGCTCCCGCCGGATGGGCCGCCCCGGGGCACGAACTTCTCCCGGCGGAAGGCCACCACGCCGTTCCC
>CAYQEB010000054.1:0-2515 GCA_964416395.1 uncultured Caldilineaceae bacterium
AGCTCGTTCCAGGCGTTGAAGGGGGGCGGCTGCTTGAAGGGCTTGGGCACGAACTTGTTCCAGCTGTTGGCCGAGGTGCCCCCTTCCGTGCCCACGCTACCGGTGAGGACGTTGAGGAAGAAGAGGCAGCGGGCCACCTGCCAGCCGCCCAGGTTGCCGATGCTGGCGCTGCGCCAGGTGTGGGTGGCCAGGCGTCCGTTGCAGCGAGCGATGTAGTAGGCCGCCTCTTGGATCCGCTCCACCGGGACCTGGGCCTCCTGGGCCGCCCGCTCGAAGGTGAACTCGGCGTAGAGGGCCTTCAGCACCTGGTCGAAGTCCTGGAAATCGTCGCTCTGGCGGTTCGCGATCCGCGACTGGAGCTCTGGATCTCCGATCGCCAGTCGCTGGTCCCCCACCGCCTCCAGCGTCTCCTGCCAGTTGACCCAGCGGCGCACGAACTCCTTGTCGTAGAGGTCGTTCTGGATCAGGTAGTTGGCGATGGCCAGGAGCACCACGGGCTCGCTGCCCGGCCAGGTGGGCAGCCAGATGTGGCTCATGCTGGCCGTGTTGCTCAGCCGGGGGTCCATGGTGATGATCTTGGCCCCCTTCATCTTGGCCTCAATGATGCGCTGGGCGTGGGGGTTGAAGTAGTGGCCCGTCTCCAGGTGGCTGGAGATGAGCAGGATCACCTCCGCGTTGGCGTGGTCCGGGCTGGGCCGGTCGAAGCCGCCCCAGAAGGTGTAGCCGGCCCGGGCGCCGCTGGAGCAGATGTTGGTGTGGCTGTTGTGGCCGTCCACGCCCCAGGCCTGGATGCACCGGTTCGTGTAGCCGTCCTCCCCGGGACGTCCCACGTGGTACATGATGCCATCCCGGCGGCGCAGGCGGCTCTCCCGCATCTTCTCCCCGATCTCCTCCAGGGCCTGCTCCCAGCTGATGCGCTTCCACTGGCCCTCGCCCCGTTTCCCCACCCGCTTCAGGGGGTAGAGGATGCGCTCCGGGTCGTAGATCTGGTTGTGGGTGGCCGGCCCCTTGGCGCAGTTGCGACCCCGGCTGCCAGGATGGACCGGGTTGCCCTCAAATTTCTTGATCTCGAAGGTGGTCTTGTCCACGTAGGCCAGCAGGCCGCAGGCGCTCTCGCAGTTGAAGCAGACCGTGGGCACCAGGGTGTAGCGTCGGGCCACTCGCCGGGGCCAGAGTTTGCCGTCCCACTCGATCCAGTCGTCCCACTTTTCCGGGGGCGGGTACTGGCTCATGCGCCCGTCCGGGTGTTGGACCACGGTCATGGGCGCCGGCTCCGGGGTCAGCTCCGTCTGGGAGAAACGGGGCATGGCCTGGCCAGCCACGTTGGTCTCGTGGTCCGGGCCAGGGTCCATCTGGGATGCGCTGCGGCCTAACATGCTGGCCAGGAGGCGGTGGATGCGGCTAGGGGTCTTCTGTCCTCGATCTGACATGGACGATCACTCACTTTCCATGAGCGGAATGGAAGGGGCCGTTGGCCATTTCATGAATTCTGGATCTCCTGGGGGGCCATGACGAAGGCGTACTCAAAGAAGTAGAGCCCCACCATGGTGCAGAGGGCGGCCAGTCCAGCCAGGATGGGCTGACCGGCGAACACCAGGAGCAGGGGCAGGATGTGCCCCAGGGCAATGCTCCCCCACCAGAAGTGGCGGCGGTAGCGCCCGTGGCTGATGTCGTGGGCTGCCCGGGCGGCCACATCGCTGGCGTGGGGCATGCCGAACTCCCCGAAGAGGGTCACCAGCAGGTCCAGGACGATCATGCTGATGAAGGTGACTCGGGCCAGCTGGCTGGCCTGGGCAGGCATGGCCATGAAGAGGTCCATGAGCAGGAAGAGGCCGCTGCCCACCATCAGGGCCTGGACGATCAGGTGGAGGGGGAGCAGGCTGCTCTGCCACAGGTCCCGGCCCTCTGCCTGGCCGAAGAGGAAGGCGGTGTAGACGGCCGAGCCAGCCGCCAGGATCAGCCCCAGCCAGAGGAAGATCGGCCGGGCCTGGGCCGCGGTCTGGGCCGGTAGGAGGCCGAAATGGGCCCCCGTCTCCAGGAGCCACCAGAGCCCTGCCACGCCGGTGAACCCCACCAGCAGGAACGCCCCCCGGGTCAGCCAGCTCCGCCACTGGGGCCGGAAGAGGATGCTCAGGAAGCGCTCGGGCCGCTCCAGGTCGTAGACCAGCAGGGCGGTGGTGATGCCGATGAAGAGGAGGGAGAGGAAGCCTGTCACCACTGCGGTCAGGCTGTCGAAGGGGAAGAGGCCCAGGCCCAAACCCAGGCTCAGGAGCATGAAGGATCCGCTGCCCAGCCCCTTGGTCACCAGGTAGGCCGGGACGGGCCAGTGCCAGGGGATCTTGTGCTGGGCGTTGTAGGCCACCTGGACCATGTGCTCCGCTCGACGGCCTCCGATCTGGATGGGGCCGTCCAGGGGAGCGCCCTGGGGCTGGGGGGTGCGGATGGGCACGCCCGAGTGGGCCACCCGAGCGGGGGTAGGCTCCGGCTGGGGGTGGTGCGCCCCGTTGCTGCCGGT
>CAYQEB010000054.1:2615-4280 GCA_964416395.1 uncultured Caldilineaceae bacterium
GTGGCCGTTGCTCGGGTGCAGGGGGATCACATCCGCCCACATGAAGGTCTCGGGTGTGCGTTCCGTGGCCGTGGGGTGCAGGGAGACATCGTTCCCCTCGATGTAGAAGAGCTTGGGCGCGGTGCCCTGCTCCGGCTTGCGCACCACCACGTCCTGGGTGGCCAGGATGTGGCTGATCTCCGAGTGGGGGTCGTCCATGTCCCCGGCGATGATGGCATGCTCCGGGCAGACCACCACGCAGGCCGGCTCCAGCCCCAGCTCCACCCGGTGGGAGCAGAAATGGCACTTGGCCGCGGTGTTGGTCTCGGGATCGATGTAGATGGCGTCGTAGGGGCAGGCCTGCATGCAGGCCTTGCAGCCGATGCAGATGTCCGGGTCGAACTCCACGATGCCGTCGTCCCGCTGGTACATGGCCGTCACCGGGCAGATGCGGACGCAGGGCGGGTTGGCGCAGTGGTTGCAGCGGGTCACCTGGAAATGGCGGCGGCTGTCCGGGAAGACGCCCGTCTCCACGTACTTGACCCAGGTGCGGTAGACGCCTAGAGGCACTTCGTTCTCGCTCTTGCAGGCTGTGGAGCAGGCGTGGCAGCCGATGCACTTGCGGTTGTCGATGACGAATCCGTAGTTCATAGGGGCGGTCTCGTGACAGTTTGAATTTGTTGGCGCTGAATTTGTTGGCGCTGAGTTGGCGGTGGCTTCGCTTCGGTGCGGATCTCGGTGTGGTTCGCGGGAATTCAGCCGGCTCTCCCACAGCCTCTTCCACTGCCAGCAGCCCCCAGGAGAGAACCTCCCGGGACGGTGAGGCGGCTGGGGCGGGGCGGCTGTCAGGCTGGATGGTGGATGGCTGCCATGCGTGGATGTCGGGCCCAGGAGCGGCGAGGCGGCAGGCGCCCTCAGTGTAGCACAGCTCTCGGCAAAGGGCGACCCATCCCAAAATCCATGCCCTGCCCAAACGGGGCAACGCCGGTCACAGCCTGTGTGACCGGCTATCCCGCGCCCGAGTGGGCCTATGCGAGGGCGCGCTCCCAGTGGGCGCCACTAGATGAAGAGGGTGACCCGGCTGCGCAGGGCGTCGGCCAGGTAGGTGGCCACGCCCCCAGCCTCGATCTCGTCCCGCAACTCCTCGGGCTGGATGCCCATGACGTCCCGGCTCATCTCGCAGCTGACCATGCGCACGCCCATCTCCTGGCAGAGGTCGATGAGCCCCTCCACCGACTCCACGTTCTTCTGGGCCATCATGTAACGCAGCATCCGGGAGCCGATGCCGAAGAAGTTCATCTTGCTCACGCCCATCTGTTGGGTGGAGGCCGGGGTCATCAGGGACATCATCTTCTCCGGCAAGCTCTTGCCGTCGATGATGCGCTTCTTGCGCAGGGCGTTCAGCCCCCAGAAGGTGAAGAACATGGAGACTTCCTGGCCCAGGGCCACCGCGCCGCTGGCGATGATGAAGGCGGCCAGCACCCGGTCCAGCTCTCCGGAGAAGACCACGATGGTCACCTTGTCTTCCGGCACCCGCTCCTCCAGCTCGGCGATGCGCTCTTCCAGGGCCGCGATGCGTTCCGCCAGGGCAGCCGGGGACACGGTCTGGCTCTCGTTCGCTCCGTTGGCCAGGGCCTGCTGTGTGCTATCGGACATTGTTGCGCTCCTTCCTCGCGTCGGTCCTCG
>CAYQEB010000054.1:4380-10421 GCA_964416395.1 uncultured Caldilineaceae bacterium
CGGTCCTCGTTTCCGACCTTGCTCTCCCAGAAGCTCGGACGGGTTGGGGCCGTTCACGAAGGGCAGCCGGGGTTTCCGGCGCCGGCTGCCGGGCATCTCACGGGGTGCTCTACTTGGTGCGCTTCACGTAATGGGCGTAGATCTTCTTGCCGTCTGGGCTGGACTCCTCCTCCTGGCCCACCAGCTCCACGTTGCGGGCGCTCTGGGCCCAGCCTTGGAAGTCCTTGATGCTGCCCCGATCCGTGCTCAGCACCTTCAGCACCTGGCCCACCTCCATCTTCATGATGGCCTGTCGGGCCTTGAGCAGGGGCATGGGGCAGTTGAGCCCTTGGACGTCCAGGGTCTGGTCAGCGGTCACTGTGGTCATGAAATCTCTCCTCGCGCTCTCGAAAAAACCGAAATTTGGATTCCACGGAAAAAACAGATGTCGATAGAGGCCGGCAAGAGCCTGGCGATCAGCCCTGGGCGGCTGCGGCCGCCACCGCGCAGATGTTCTTGCCCAGCTCCAGGGCGCTGGCCTCCTCCTCGTCTGGCTGGCTCAGGCCGATGTTCACCCGCTTGATCTCCACGTACTCCGCGGGCATGATGGGCAGGTGGCTGAGGACGAACGCCACGAACTCCTCCCGGTTCGCGAACTGCAGGGCCGAGTTCTCCTGCCACAGCTCTCCCAGGCGCTTGGCGAAGAGGCCCTGGTCGTTGGCCTCCCCGGGGCTGGCGTAGTGGCCGGGCAGCACCCAGGCCGCCTCGGGGACCTGGCTCTTCACCTTCTCGAAGATGGTCTCGTAGACGATGGGCGCCCAAGCCTCTCCCTGGCCGCCCAGGTCTGGCCGACCGAAGCTCTCGATGAAGAGATTGTCACCGGTGAAGAAGTAGCGCTCCCCGTCTGGCCCGATGGCCAGGAAGTTGACCTGCCCCAGGGTGTGGCCAGGCACGTGGATGGTCTGGATGGTCAGGTCGCCCAGGCTGAAGGCCATGCCCTCCTTGAGCATCTCGTAGGCCATCTTGGCCGGGAGCATGTCGAAGGGGTGGATGCCGTCGTAGGGGTGGAGGTAGTAGGGGGCGCCGGTGGCCTGGGCCAGGGCGGGGCCGCCGCTGATGTGGTCCGCGTGGGCGTGGGTGTCCAGGATCAGGGCCAGCTCCGCGCCCTTCCCGGCCAGGAACTCCTGGTACTTCTCCGTGTGGCGCAGGGGATCGATGATGGCCGCCTGCCCCTGGCTGATGAGCACGTGGCTCAGGCAGCCCCGGGCCGGTCGATCCACCTGGTAGACCTGGTAGGCGGCTGTTTCCGCCACCGGGCGGAAGACGTAGAAGTTGCCCCAGGCCTCCATGCCCCCGGCCAGGTTGACCGCGGAGCGCCCTTCCTCCTCCAGGAGCGCGGCCACGAAGTCGCTGGCGCCTCCCTTGGCGCAGACCACCACCACGTCCCGCTCTGGATCTTGAGGGAGCTGAGCCAGAGCGCTCTCGGTGTTCTCGAAGAACTCGAAATAGGGGATGTTCACCATCTCGGGCGGATAGCGGGACTCGATGCGCCAGGTATCGAACTCGTCCTGGTTGCGGACATCCAGGATGAAGAGCCTGTGATCCGGCTGTTGCAGCTTGCGGTAGAGCTCCTCCACCGTGATCTGCTGGCTGACCTCTTCTCCGGCGTCGGGGTGGGTGATCTCTGCGGTGCTCATGGCGCCAATCTCCTGAACGGATACATGCAGCTACATGCAGTGGACTGCACAGAGAGGGTTGCAGGCTACGAGGTTTGTGCGGACTGAATTTGCACGGACTGAGTTCGTGCGAGTTGAACTGGTGCGAGCTGAACTGGTGCGAGCCGAACTGGTGCGGACCGAAAAACCGACACAGGGCAGATCGGCCTTGAAGGTCGGAACAGCTCTCTTGAGAAACGGTAGCGAAAACGGGGTCGGGAATGCTGCTGCGAATGCTGCTGGCCTCGGGGAGTGGCTGCAGTGTAGCACGGATCGGGGGGTGGAGGCATCACCCAGTCAGGGGAATTGAAACGAAGAAAATTCACCCAGATGGGTGAATTTTAGAGGGGGAAAGGTCGGTTCGCAGCGGCTAAGCCCAGGATCAGATCTCGATCAGGCCCAGGCGCAGGGCCTCCACCACAGCCTGGGTGCGGCTGGGCTTGTGCAGCTTGCGCAGGATGCTCTTCACGTGGGAGCGGACCGTCTCCTCGCTCAGGACCAGCCGCTCCGCGATCTCCCGGTTGGTGGCGGTGGTGGCCATCAGCGCCAGGATCTCCCTCTCCCGCCGGGTGAGCCGGGGATGGCCCCGGTGCTGGGGCCCCTGCTGGGCCAGCCGCCCCGAGCTCCGCTCCATGATCAACCGAGTGATGTGGGGGTGCAGATAGGCCTGACCGCCGGCCACCTGGCGGACGGCCTGGGCCAGCTCGCTGGGCGTGATCTCCTTCAACACGTAGCCATCCACCCCCGCATCCACCGCCTTGTAGACCTGGGCCGCGTCCTGGACCGCGCTCAGCACCAGGATGCGGCTCTCCGGGCAGCTCTGGCGCAGCTGTCGGGCCACCTCCACCCCGCTGATATCCGGCAGGGTCAGATCCAGGAGCACCAGATCCGGCCGGCTCTCCCAGCAGAGGGCCAGGGCCTGGGCGCCGGTGCCAGCCTCCCCCACCACCTGGAATTCCGGCTGGAGCTCCAGGACCATGCGCAGGCCCTGGCGCACCACCGCGTGGTCATCCACGATCAGCATGCGGATGGGGCGGATCTCGCTCATGTCCCGGCTCTCTCCTGGGGGGTGAAGGGCACCGTGGCCAGGATGGTGGTTCCCTGGCCGGGGCAGCTGCGGATCTCCAGGTGGCCTCGCAGCTCCTCCACCCGGCGGCGCATCCCCTCCACGCCCACGCCTGGGAGCAGGGCCACCTTTTCCGCCTGGAAGCCGGCGCCGTCGTCCACGATCTGCAGGCGGATGGCGCCGTTGTTGGCGCTCAGCTTCACCCAGGCGTGTTGGGCCGCGGCGTGGCGCCCCACGTTGGCGATGGCCTCCTGGGCGATGAGGAAGAGCTGGCGGCGCAGGTCCAAGGGCCAGCGGTTGAACTGGGGCGTCACCTCCACCGTGAGCTGGATGGGGCGGTCCGCGCAGAGGGCGGCCAGGTGTTTCTCCAGCCCGTTGACGAAGCGGCTGCGGTTCAGGTCCCCGGGCAGGATCTCCAGGATGGCGCTGCGGATCTGGTGCAGGGCGGTGAAGGCCAGGGGATGGAGGGTGCGCAGCTTCTCCTTGACCCGGGCCACCTCCGGCGGATCGTCGGGGAGCATGTCCGTGCAGGCGCTCAGGCCGTAGGCCAGGCCGAAGAGGCTCTGGCTCACCGTGTCGTGGATGTCCGCGGCGATGCGGCTGCGCTCCTCCTCGATGGCCTGGCGCTGGGCCCGGTCGATGCAGAGCCGCAAGCTGCCCAGGGCCACCCCCGCGTAGTTGGCCAGAAGCCCCAGACCGATGGCTCGGGACTCCTCCAGCTCCTCCTTGCCGGTGCAGTCCACGATGAGGACGCCCACCGGCTGCCCCCGCAGGTACATGGGGAAGATGTGGTAGCAGTGGCCCAGGGCCAGCCCCTGGTTGAGCTCCGGGTTGGCGGTGGGCGGGCGTCCGTCTGTGATGCGCAGCGGCTCCTGGCTGGCCATGGCCTGGGCCACGGGGCCCCCGTCCGAGTCCACGGGCAGGAGCGCCGCGTGGCCGATGGGCGCATCCCCCTCCCCGCCCCGGCTCAGCCAGCCGGTGAGGACGTTGGCCCCTGGCTCGTAGACCGCCACCACCGCCCGGGGAAAGTGCATGTAGTCCACCAGCCCGGCCAGGAGCTGCTCCTGGAGCTCCGTGGGGTCCGCGGAGGACTGGAGGGTGAGGGTGAGGGTCTGGATGAAATGGAGCTGCTGGGAGACGTTCATCCCCTTCCCTTTTTGGGTGTGGGACATGGACAGACAAGCGGCCGTAGGTGGGCCCTATTTTAGCATCCCGGCAAGATCTGCTCAAGGAGGCCGCGAGGTGGCCCCGAAGGCTGGGGATCGAGGGGTGGGAGGGGCGGAGCGGGCGGCGAGCGGATCCCTTGCGGCCACTCGGCGCTCCTTGACGTTCGTCTACGGCCGTTCAAACAGCATCACCCGCACGCCGGGGAAGCGCCGTTCCCGGGGCGGACCGAAGAGGCGGACCAGCTCCTGGCGGATGAGCTCCTGGGGATCCGTGTACCACTCGTGGGAGTAGACCAGCCAGACCCGATCCCGTCCTCGGACCAGGCGGCGCAGGTGAGGCAGGGCATCGGGCGTCATCTTGGGCTCCAGCCGGCCATCCGCGAAGGGGTCCACGGGCAGGCCCTGGAGCTCCGTCTGGCCTGTGGAGCCCAGAGAAGTTTCCCGGAAATAGTATTCGAAGGGGATCTTGGTCCACCCCGCGTTGAAGAGCAGCAGCTCCCCGGGCCCGGCCTCCTGGGCCAGGAAGGCAGCCACATCGTCCCAGGCCTCCCGCTCCGGGGCCCGGTAGAAGCGGCTCAGACCCAGGCCGTTCAGGGCCAGGAGCCCGACCAGCAGCACCAGGCCCAGGGCTCGGGGACGCAGACCGCGCAGGCCCAGGGCCACCAGCAGCAGAGCCGGCAAGGTGGCCCAGAGCAGGGAGCGTTCGTGGAAGATGGGCCGGAGCAGCAAACCCACCCCGATTTCCCCCAGGACGGGCGTTAGGAAGAGGCTCAGGAGCAGCCCGGTCCGGAGGGAGCGCCCCAGGCGTCGGACACCCATCCCCAGCAGGAGGAGCCAGAGGAGCAGGGCCGGGTTGATCAGCGGGAAGTCGTCGGGCAGAGAGGCGATGGCGAAGGCCCGGCTGGCCCGCCACAGGCTCTCCCAGGTGACGGGCTGGATCCAGAACGCGTCCAGGACGCCCCGGGTCTGGAGCCAGGCCGGCACGGCCCAGGGGGACCAGAGGAGCAGGGCCAGGAGCTGGCTGCGCAGCCAGGCTCGAGGGAAGCCCGTGGGCAGCCGGCCTCGCCAGGACGGGGTGATGAGAGCGGCCAGGATGGGTAGGTTCAGGGCCAGGGGAAAGAAGAGCGCGCCCGTGTGGTGGCTGAGCATCACCCCGGCCTGGCTCGCGCTCAGCCCCAGCCAGAGGCCGAGGCGTCGCCATCCCTGCGGAGCGGCCGTTCCGGATTCCAGGAGCAGGGCCAGGCAGAAGAGCGCCCCGACCGCACCCAGGGTCAAGGGCCCGTACATGCGGGCCTCCTGGGCCACGGCCACGTGGAAGGGGGAGACGGCCAGGAGCAGGGTGGCCAGCAGGGCCGCGGCTGTGTCCCTGGTGATGCGCCGGGAAAAGGCGTAAAATAGAGGGAGCGTCAGGGTGCTGGCCAGGGCGGAAAGGGCTCGCACCGCGGTCTCCTCCTCCCCCACCAGCCCCTGCCAGAAGTGGAGCAGGGTGTAGAAGAGGGGCGGGTGCTGGTCGATGCGCAGGATCCAGCCCCACATCGTCAGAAGGGGGTGGCGGGCCATCCAGACGCTGAAGGCCTCGTCCAGCCAGAGGCTGCGGGCGCCGATGGCGTGGAAGCGCAGGGCCCCGCCCAGGAGCAGCACCAGGATCAGCCCCCACCGTTGCATTCGGGAGCCCGTCACCACCCTGGACCTTTCTCGAGAGCGACCATGGCCATCCAGTACCTCACCAGCAGCGAGACCATCCAACCCCACCAGCTCCAGGGCTTCTTCGTGGGCTGGCCCAACCCGCCCACGCCCGAGACCCACCTGCGTCTCCTGCGCCAGAGCGATGAGGTGGTCCTGGCTCTGGACCAGGAGACGGGCCAGGTGGTGGGCTTCGTCACCGCCCTCACGGACCGGGTGCTGAGCGCCTACATTCCCTTCCTGGAGGTGCGGCCGGCCTACCAGGGTCAGGGCATCGGCCGGGAGCTGGCGCAGCGCATGCTTCAACGGCTCCAGGGCCTCTACATGGTGGACCTGGTCTGCGATCCGGAGCTGGTCCCCTTCTACCAGGCCCTGGGCATGCGCCCGGCCACAGCCATGATCCTGCGTCGCTACCAGCATCAGGCCGGCGCG
>CAYQEB010000054.1:10521-11650 GCA_964416395.1 uncultured Caldilineaceae bacterium
GCGGTCAGCGCTTCTGCCAGGGCATGATGCGCCGCTCCACGTACTGGAGCCCAAAAGTGAGGAGAACCCCCAGGAGCATCACCACGAAGAGCCCCGCGTACATCTTCTCCGTGACCAGCACCTCCCAGTAGTAGAAGGTGACGAAGCCCACCCCTTTCTTGGCCCGGATGAACTCGATGGCCACGATGACGATGAGCGCGGTGCCCAGGGCCAGGCGCAGCCCGGCGAAGATCACGGGCAGGGCGCCGGGCAGGATCACGTGGCGGAAGAGCTGCCAGCGGTTGGCGCCGTAGTTGCGGGCCGCCTGGATGTAGACCGGATCGATGTCCCGCACCCCTGCCATGGTGTTGATGGCCACCAGGAAGAAGGCGGAGATGGCCACCACGGCGATCTTGGGCCCTTCGCCGAAAGGGTTGGGGAAGATGAGCATCATGATGGGGAAGATGGCGATCTTGGGCAGCACGTAGACCGCGGACATGGTGGCGTCCAGCATCAGGCGCACGGTCCGGTTCATGCCCATGACCATCCCCAGCAGGATGCCCGGGATGCCCCCCAGCAGGAAGCCAGCGAAGACCCGGAGCAGGGTGGCCCAGACGTGGCTCTCCACCAGCAGGGCCCGGACCCCCGGCCAGCCCTCGGTGAGCATGCGCTGGGGCAGGAGCCAGGGGCGTCCCCACAGGCTGGTCTGGTTGAACTTGTCCACGTGCACCGAGAGGTCCCAGAGAGCCAGGGCGATGCGCGTCGGGGGCGGAAACCAGCGGGGGTTGAGGATCCCGGCCCGGACGATGAGCTCCCAGCTCAGGAGCAGGAGCACCGGGAAGCCCAGGGCCAGGGTGCGTTCGTAGAGAGGGCGTTTGCTCAAGGGGACGAAAGCCCCAGCCGTTTCGGCCAGGAGCACGATGAGGGCGAAGTTCCCGGCCAGCCCGGCCCACCAGGCCGGCTTCCAGAGCTGCAGGCCCGCGAAGAGCCCGTTCCACAGGAGCAGGCCGGCCAGGGCCAGCCAGAGGGTGCGGCGGGCGTCGGATCGGCGGCGTTTCATGGCTGATTCTCCCGGCTTGAGCTCCCCGGAGCTGGATTCCCCAAAGCTGGATCGGGCTGGGACGGCGTCTCCAGAGCCTGGTTTTCCAAG